>NZ_JBSUGE010000007.1:0-181836 GCF_054064075.1 Vibrio sp. JZG10 | reverse complement strand
TCGAAGAGCCGTATCAAAGATACTGACTTCGCGAAAGAAACGACTCAAATGACCAAGTCACAAATTCTATCGCAAGCATCAAGCTCAATCCTTGCGCAAGCGAAACAGGCGCCAAACTCAGCGCTAAGTCTGCTAGGTTAATTTCAAACCTAAGACGAGAACCTCATTGGCTCGTGGTGAGAGATGAGCGAGTAAACCCAGCTTCGGCTGGGTTTTTTTCTGTCTTTTGGGGACTCAGGATTTCTGCGAATCACGACATTAGAGCTTCATCACATTTCAGTAAGCCAAAGAAAATAATCGCAAAAAATTGAAAATTTCTTCTAAAGGATATTCATCGGTCGCCGTTAAAGGGACTGAGAGAAATGAGATGTACCTAAGTGAGGTGAGAGACACGACGGTACATTCACTAAAGCCTTAAGGAGATCAATTATGGCGATTAACGTTAATACTAACGTTTCTGCGATGACTGCACAGCGTTACCTAAACCAGGCAGCTGACGGTCAACAAAAATCAATGGAGCGTTTGTCTTCGGGTTATAAAATCAATAGCGCGAAAGACGATGCTGCAGGTCTACAGATTTCAAACCGCTTGAATGCACAAAGCCGTGGCCTAGACATGGCGGTGAAAAACGCAAACGACGGTATTTCTATTGCACAGGTTGCTGAAGGTGCAATGAATGAATCTACCAACATCCTACAACGTATGCGTGACCTATCGCTTCAATCTGCGAACGGTTCTAACTCAAAAGCAGAACGTGTTGCGATCCAAGAAGAAGTAACAGCGCTAAATGACGAGCTAAACCGTATTGCTGAAACTACCTCTTTCGGTGGTAACAAGCTTCTAAACGGTACTTACGGTACTCAATCTTTCCAAATCGGTGCGGACTCAGGTGAAGCAGTGATGCTTTCTATGGGTAACCTACGCTCAGACACTTCAGCAATGGGTGGTAAGAGCTACGCAGCAGAAGAGGGTAAAGACGCATCTTGGACTGTTGGTGAGAAAACAGAGTTCAAAATGAGCTATACCAACAAGCAGGGTGAAGAGAAAGAGCTATCAATCAGCGCTAAGCAAGGCGATGATATTGAACAGCTAGCGACATACATCAACGGTCAAAACGATGATGTAAAAGCCTCTGTTGGCGAAGATGGCAAACTACAAGTATTTGCTTCTTCTCAAAAAGTTGAAGGTGATGTTGAGTTTTCTGGCAACCTAGCAGACGAGATCGGCTTTGGTGGTCCGAAAGACGTAACAGTGAAAGACATCGATGTAACCACAGTAGCTGGCTCTCAAGAAGCAGTAGCGGTTATCGACGGCGCTCTTAAGTCCGTAGACAGCCAACGAGCTTCACTCGGTGCTTTCCAAAACCGCTTCAACCACGCAATCAGCAACCTAGACAACATTAACGAGAACGTTAACGCGTCTAAAAGCCGTATTAAAGATACTGATTACGCGAAGGAAACCACTGCGATGACTAAGTCGCAAATTCTTCAGCAAGCAAGTACTTCAATCCTGGCTCAAGCGAAGCAGTCTCCATCTGCAGCGCTAAGCTTGTTGGGCTAAGTGGTAAACCCAGCCTGAGGTCAACACCTTAGTGCTGGGGCACCAAAGCGATAGATTCTATCGTTAGCCCATAAGGTGGAAGGGAGATTGTAATGGATATATCCTCCTACGCATCGAACATCCAGCCTTACGGCACGCCAAATGGCACAAAGTTTGCAAATAAAAATGGCAATGATATAGGCACGTCTAGCCCAGCAAATTCAAATGGTGAGATTTCGCCGCAAAAAGCGAAAAACACCGAATACGACTTCTCTGTTCAAGCTGCGATCGAGATGGCTGAAAGCCGTCAAGAACTGAACAAAGAAGAACGTGAAAAATTGGTCGCACAAATGAATGAATTTGTAACGTCCATAAACAAAGGAGTCGCATTTCGAGTGGATGAAGAATCCGGACGAGATGTGGTGACGATTTATGAAGCCAATACCGGTGACGTGATTCGTCAAATTCCTGATGAAGAAATGCTAGTGGTATTGCGTCGCCTAGCTGAGCACACAGCCAACAGCGGGTTGTTGACTGAAAAAGTGTAAGTCGTTTTTAGAGGTGATTTGATGAGTTTAGGCCCTTTGGGGATGTCTGGCGGCATGGATATTAATTCCATGGTCAGCAAAATTGTGGATGCCGAACGCGTACCAAAGCAGCAACGTATCGACAACGAACGCACGACAATTAACGCCAGTATCAGTGCTTACGGGCGACTCAGAGAATCATTGGATACGATGAAAAATCTCATGGCGAACTTTCGTCAGGAGAAAGCATTTGCCGTTCGCACTGTCGAAACGACCAATGACAATATCGTATCTGCCACGGCAACCACAGATGCTATCGCTGGCAAATATGCTATCGATGTGTTGCAGCTTGCTCAGAGCCATAAAGTCGCTTCTGACGTATTGCCAGAAGACGCAAAATTTGGCCCTGGTAAGCTGCAGATTTCGCTTGGTGATGAGCGTTTTAATATCGATGTTCGTTCCCGATCTAAGCTCATCGATGTCGTACGTGGCATCAATGGCGCTAAAGATAACCCTGGCGTTCGTGCATCTCTTATTAACGACGTCGAAGGTCCACGCCTTATCCTTGCTTCTAACCTCTCTGGTAAGGATCATCAAATCAGAGTCAGTGTGGAGGCAGAAAAAGGCAACCCTCTTAAATATTTCGAATACCAAACATTTGAAGACCGCGTCAACGCGCTTGAAGAAGCTCGTTCAGCGGCGGAAGATGTCTTAGGTCCTCTTAAATTTCCGGAACAACCAGCAGAAGAGCTGGATGCAAACGGCAATCCTCTACCTCCAGAAGAGCAAAAAGCGGCAGACGATGTACAAGATGATGCATCGCAAGCGCCAATCTCTGCGGCGGGTGCAGAAGCAGCCAAAGCTGGTCAAGAAGCCATTGATGAAGCCAACCGACGCGCGAGTTTACGCCCTGAAGACAGAATTCCAGGGTGGACAGAAACTGCGTCAGGTACTTTGTTGGACTCTTATGAAGAACCAGAGCTCGAACTCGACGAAAAGGCAATAGAGAAGGCACCAGATGTACCAGGCTGGAATAATGCCGCATCGGGCACTCTAACCGATTCTTACGTTACGACGAAAGAGGCTAAGCAGCTTCTTGAGCAAGAAAAAGCGGAAATCGAGCAAAAAATTGCGAGTGAAAAGCAAGCGTTAGACGAAAAAGTGGCACGTGGTGAACTTTCCGAAGCGCAAGCTAAGCAAATTCATCGCGCTAAACTTGATCCTCAAGAACGTGAGCGTCTGGAAAAAATTGATGAAGCAGAAGCGAAAATCGCAAAGGCACAATCTGCTTTTGAAGAATACCTTGGAATGACAGAAGTACAAGCAGGGCAAGATTCAGAAGTTCTGCTTGATGGAGTGGCAAAGCTATCTAGCCACAACAATGTGATTGAAGATGCGATCGAAGGTGTTGATTTAACACTAAAAGGCAAATCAGAACCGAATAAACCGCCTGCTGAAATTGGTGTCGAGTACGACCGTCAAAGTGTACGCAACGATATCGAAAACTTTGTGGCAGCGTATAACTCGTTTTATCAAACCTCCCAAGCGTTGGCGAGTGTGGATCCGGTAACTGGTCAAAAAGGGCCGTTGTCAGGTGACAGCACCGTACGCAGTGCAGATTCACGATTAAAATCGGTCTTTTCTACTCGAATCGATAAAGCACCTGAAAACCTAAAGTCCTTAACAGAATTTGGCATTACGACCACACGTCAAGGCACCCTAGAAATCAACTATGACATGCTAGACCGCCAGTTGAACAATAACTTCAACGAGTTAGAAAAGTTCTTCGGTGGCAACACAGGTTTTGCTAAACGAGTAGAAGATGCGATTCACGGTATCACAGGTATTACAGGCAGTATTCGTACTCGAGAAAAAAGTCTCACAGAACAAAACTACCGTTTGAGTGACGATCAAGCGGCATTAGATCGCCGCATGGAAAGCCTAGAGAAGCGTACTCATGCGAAGTTTACCGCGATGCAAGATGCGACCGGTAAAATGCAGGGCCAGTTAGGCGCTTTGATGAGTGCGTTGGGTTAATAAATGCAAAAAGAACTCATGGAAATTAGTGATATAGATCAACTAATTACGCAAGAATTAGAAAAAATTGATTTTAATGCTGAAGAAATTCTTCGCTTGGTCGATATCAGGGAACGGTTATTGCAAAACCTGTTACCAATTATTCATCAAAATCCTTTGGTTAAGCAGGATGCAGAGTGGCAAGCATTGCTAACTCGTACCAAAAGAATTGTCGAGCTGATGCAATCGGAAACGTCAAAGGTCGGAAAAGAGCTCCATAAGTTTCGTTATGGCCAGCGTTCACTTCAGCAGTACAAAAAATTTATTTAAAAGAGGATTACTATGCGCGGTTCTTTGCAAGCATACAAAAAGGTATCAGTCGACAGCCAGCTTAGCGCGGCTTCTCCGCACAAAGTCATTCAAATGCTTATGGCTGGTGCGATTGAGCGCCTTATTCAAGGTAAAGCAGCCATGCAAGCAGGCAATATTCCAGCAAAAGGTGAGCGCTTAGGTAAAGCGTTAGACATCATTATCGCGCTACGCAGCTGTCTATCTATGGATGACGGTGGTGATATTGCTTCAAACTTAGATTCACTGTATGAGTTTATGATCACGCAAATTTCTGCTGCTAACCATCAAAATGAGCCTCAGCTGATCGACGACGTTATCGACATTATCCGTGAGATCAAGTCCGCTTGGGACCAAATCCCAACAGAGTTTCATAATCTTACCGCTGCTGAAGTTGGTATTTAATAGTCAAAACAATGTGTTAAGATACTAGACGAATATATTTGTCAATTGCGCAACGAGTTGTGTAGCAAAGTTTCTATCAAGCTCACACCTCTCCATTGCTTGGTTGCCTTATTTTTATATTCAAATAAAATAGAAGCCATTAGTAGCCCTAATGGCTTTTTTGTTGCTGATTTTCCTATTTTGTCTATCGTAAATTGAGTGTGGTGGTTCTGCCTTCTTTAGCACCCAATTGCGCAAATCAAGGTTTGGCCGCAACGCACCTAAAATAAAGGCAATCATTCTTACTTATGCATGGTTTGGCAAAGCTGCTTGTAATTGATGATGACGCATCAAGTCGTTTAAATTTAAGCAATATATTGGAATTTGTTGGAGAAAATTGCGAAGCGGTCAGTTCTGATCAGCTCAGCGATGTTGATTGGTCTAGCGTATGGTCGTGCTGTATTGTTGGTAATATTCCAGCAGGTCAAGCGGCGAGTACGGTTATCTCTCATTTAAACAGCGCTTACCACATCCCTCTTCTAGTCATGGGCCGTTTTCCTTTGCCTGTTGATGATCTTCCAAATTTTGTTGGTGAACTAGAGCTGCCGCTTAATTACCCACAGCTTAGTGAAGCGTTACGCCACTGCAAAGATTTTCTGGGGCGAAAAGGAGTGAATGTTGTTGCTAGTGCACGCAAAAACACGCTTTTTCGCAGCTTAGTTGGTCAAAGTAGAGGTATTCAAGAAGTTCGACACCTGATTGAGCAAGTATCAAACACGGAAGCAAACGTGTTGATCTTAGGTGAGTCCGGTACGGGTAAAGAAGTTGTTGCGCGTAACATCCACTATCATTCTTCATACCGCGATGGCGCATTTGTACCTATTAACTGTGGTGCAATACCGCCTGAGCTCCTAGAAAGCGAATTATTTGGTCACGAAAAAGGCGCGTTTACTGGTGCGTTAACTGCCCGTAAAGGTCGATTTGAGCTCGCAGACGGTGGCACGATCTTTCTTGATGAGATTGGCGATATGCCAATGTCGATGCAAGTAAAGTTGCTTCGTGTATTGCAAGAACGCTGCTTTGAACGTGTAGGTGGCAATAGTACCATCAAGGTAAATGTTCGAGTTGTGGCGGCGACACACCGTAATCTAGAAAATATGATTGAAGAAGGCACGTTCCGAGAAGACTTGTTCTATCGCCTGAACGTGTTTCCAATTGAGATGCCAGCGCTGAAAGAGCGCAAACAAGATATACCATTGCTGCTGCAAGAACTGATGACACGTTTAGAGGCGGAAGGCGGACAACCTATCTGCTTTACACCTCGTGCAATCAACTCACTTATGGAGCATAACTGGCCGGGCAACGTACGCGAGTTGGCTAATCTTGTTGAGCGAATGATTATTCTGTATCCAAATAGCTTGGTGGATGTAAACCATCTACCAACCAAATATCGCTACAGTGACATCCCAGAGTTCCAACCAGAGAGCAATCCATTTGTTTCGGTGGAAGAGCAAGAGCGTGATGTATTCCAAGATATCTTCTCTGAAGATTTTAGCTTTGAAGATCAAGACGACCTTGATCACAGCATGAACGCCCCGCAAGCGCTGCCACCGGAAGGGATTAATTTGAAAGAGCTGCTGGCTGATTTAGAAGTTAATATGATCAGCCAAGCATTAGAAGCGCAGGGTGGCGTTGTAGCAAGAGCGGCCGACATGCTGGGTATGCGACGTACTACGCTGGTGGAAAAAATGCGTAAGTACAACTTACAGCGCTAGGTAAAGTGAAGTTTTAAGACGATATCTGAATAATCACTTGGGCTGGTTAACATCGTTTTTCTGGCATCCAAAACCGTTATCTCTGAGTGTCAACTTATTGTCGATAGCTTAACGTCCTGATAAATATAGAAAATAGCTTGGTACGCTAATTGCTTACCAAGCTATTTTAGTTTTAGCGGCGATATTTCGACAGGCAGTAATGGATAACAACACCAATCAATCCCATTTAGATTCCGTAGAGAATCAGGTTGAGCGCTACAAACAGGTGCTCGATGTGATGCCTGCTGGAGTGATTTTGCTCGATACGTACGGAGTAGTGCGTGAAGCAAATCCAGAAGCGCACCGAATTCTTGAGATTCCACTGGTTAACGAAAAATGGTTCAACGTTATCCAGGCGGTGTTTGACCCACGTGAAGATGATGGCCACGAAGTTTCATTACGTAATGGCCGTAAAGTTCGACTCGCCATCTCGGCGTCCACAACAGGTCAATTGATCCTGATTACCGATTTAACCGAAACCCGTTTACTTCAAGCTCGTGTCAGTGATTTACAGCGCTTATCGTCGTTAGGACGTATGGTTGCATCGCTTGCTCACCAAGTAAGAACGCCGCTGTCGAGCGCTATGTTATATGCATCCAATTTGGGAGCGCCAAATCTTCCTCCAGCGACAAAAGATCGCTTCCAAACCAAATTAATGGATCGACTGCACGATTTGGAAAAGCAGGTTAATGATATGCTGCTTTTTGCTAAAGGTGGTGATAATAAAGTCATTAAGCCATTCACGATTGCCCAGTTGGTAGCGGAATATCAGCCGATGGTCGAAACCGCGCTAAAAAACAACAGTATTGATTACTGCCTAGAAGTGGAAGAAGAACAAACTGAGCTACTAGGCAATGCGAACGCCATTGCATCCGCATTAAGTAATCTGGTCATGAATGCGATTCAAATGTCTGGTAAAGAATCGCAAGTCGATATTTTTTTCCGCCCGGTAAATGGTGAGTTACGCATTTCTGTGCAAGACAGCGGACCGGGAGTGCCCGAAGAACTGCAAGCCAAAATTATGGAGCCATTTTTTACCACACGTTCTCAAGGAACTGGATTAGGGTTGGCAGTTGTTCAAATGGTTTGCCGTGCCCATGACGGTCGATTGGAACTTATTTCAGAGCAGGGTGATGGAGCCTGCTTTACCATGTGCATTCCGCTAGAGCGAGTGCAACCAGAAGCGTAGTAAGCAGCTTCTGGTAATAACAATTACTGGAGAATCAGAATGGCGCAAAGCAAAGTGCTGATCGTAGAAGACGATGAAGGTCTTCGTGAAGCCCTAGTGGATACTCTGGCTCTGGCAGGGTATGAGTGGTTAGAAGCTGACTGTGCGGAAGACGCACTACTAAAACTCAAATCGAATACTGTCGATATCGTCGTTTCTGACGTGCAAATGGCAGGTATGGGCGGATTGGCTCTGCTCAAAAACATCAAGCAGAATTGGCCTAACTTACCAGTACTGTTAATGACGGCGTACGCCAACATTGAAGATGCCGTGTCGGCAATGAAAGACGGCGCGATTGACTACATGGCGAAACCATTTGCACCAGAAGTATTGCTGAACATGGTCAGTCGATATGCACCGATCAAAAGCGATGACAATGGTGACGCGGTCGTGGCAGATGAAAAAAGTCTGCGCCTACTTGCTTTGGCCGATAAAGTGGCACGTACAGATGCGAATGTTATGGTGCTAGGTCCGAGTGGCTCAGGTAAAGAAGTGATGTCGCGTTATATTCACAACGCATCAAACCGTAAAGATGGTCCATTCGTTGCGATCAACTGTGCGGCGATTCCAGACAACATGCTGGAAGCGACACTATTTGGTTATGAGAAAGGCGCGTTCACTGGCGCTGTTCAAGCGTGTCCGGGTAAGTTTGAACAAGCGCAAGGCGGCACAATCTTGCTGGATGAAATCAGCGAAATGGACTTAAACCTGCAAGCGAAACTATTACGTGTTTTGCAAGAGCGTGAAGTTGAGCGCCTTGGCAGTCGTAAGAGCATCAAGCTGGATGTACGCGTGCTCGCGACCAGTAACCGTGATCTCAAGCAGTACGTCTCAGAAGGCAACTTCCGTGAAGATTTATACTACCGCCTGAATGTGTTCCCAATTGCGTGGCCAGCACTGAACGAACGCAAAGGCGATATTGCGCCACTTGCCAAGCATCTTGCTGAGCGTCATTGCAGCAAGATGGGGATGCCAGTGCCTCAATTTTCAGCCGTTGCGGTAGAAAAACTGCTGCAATACCCTTGGCCAGGTAACGTTCGTGAGCTGGATAACGTGGTGCAACGAGCTCTTATCTTAAGTGAGAATGGTGATATCGACGCAGAGCACATTTTGCTAGAAGGGGTGGATTGGCAAGATGCCAACAGCTTGCAGCATGTGGTGCAAAATGCAGAGATGGTGGTACCTAATGTTAAGCCAGTCGCTCAACCTGAGAGTGTGAACCGTCCGGTATCTGGCGGGGAGGGCTTGGGCAGCGAGCTGCGTGACCAAGAATACGCCATTATTTTGGAAACCTTGGTGGAGTGTAACGGCCGACGCAAAGAAATGGCGGAGAAACTGGGCATAAGCCCACGAACCTTGCGCTACAAACTTGCCAAAATGCGTGATGCTGGTATAGATATCCCAAATTAACATGTGCAATCGCCATAAGACAAAAAGTGTAAGCAAACCGCTAACTAATGTCTTATGGCACGTTAATTGCTGTGTTAATAATCAGTTTTGTTAATAGTCAATCTTTTGGCTTAGAGGTGCTAATGAAAGTTGATGGTATTCAGGCAGAAATGCGCGCCATGATGGTAGAAGCAACCAATACTGCTCCTACTGCAAGTGGGGCGAAAGTTGGAGCAGATTTTAATGATCTCCTAACTAAAGCCATCAATAACGTGAACACACTTCAAAAAGCATCCGGTGATTTACAAACCCGTTTTGATCGTGGTGATGCCGATGTTTCCCTTTCTGACGTTATGATTGCTCGTAACAAGTCTAGTGTCGCTTTTGATGCGACGGTTCAAATTCGCAATAAACTCGTTGAGGCGTATAAAGACCTCATGAACATGCCAGTGTAATTTAGGTAATAAGTGTGGCAGACAAGTCTACAGATTTAACCGTCACTGAAGGCGGCTCAGATGGTGCACTGGTAGCAAGTTCCGACGTAGATGTGGAGAGTCAAAATCCAGATCTAGAGGAGCGCAGTGCGTCAAAATTTGATATGGCAGTGGGTGACCTTGATTTACTTCGTCAAGTTGTACTTGTGCTGTCAATCTCCATCTGTGTTGCATTGATCGTGATGCTGTTCTTTTGGGTCAAAGAGCCGGAGATGCGCCCGCTTGGAGCCTATGAGACCGAAGAGTTGATCCCCGTTTTGGATTATCTGGACCAGCAAAAAATCAATTACAAGCTTGATGGTAATACCATTTCTGTTGAATCGAGCGAATACAACTCGATCAAACTTGGCATGGTTCGCTCGGGCGTAAACCAAGCCACAGAGGCGGGCGATGATATTTTGCTGCAAGATATGGGCTTTGGCGTATCACAACGTTTAGAGCAAGAGCGCCTTAAACTCAGTCGAGAACGTCAATTGGCTCAAGCGATTGAGGAAATGAAGCAAGTTCGTAAAGCACGAGTCTTATTGGCGCTGCCAAAGCACAGTGTGTTTGTACGTCACAATCAAGAAGCATCTGCGTCCGTATTTTTGACACTGTCGACTGGCACGAACCTCAAACAGCAAGAAGTTGATTCTATCGTTGACATGGTGGCGAGTGCCGTTCCGGGAATGAAAACTTCCCGCATTACCGTCACAGATCAGCATGGTCGTTTGCTCAGTTCAGGCTCTCAAGACCCTGCTTCTGCTGCGCGACGCAAAGAGCAAGAATTAGAGCGTAGCCAGGAACAAGCGCTGCGTGAAAAAATTGATTCAGTGCTATTACCTATTTTAGGTTATGGCAACTACACGGCGCAGGTCGATATCCAAATGGATTTCAGCGCGGTTGAACAAACTCGCAAACGCTTTGATCCCAATACCCCTGCAACCCGCAGTGAGTACGCATTAGAAGATTACAATAACGGCAATATGGTAGCGGGTATTCCGGGGGCGTTAAGTAATCAGCCTCCAGCGGATGCCTCTATTCCGCAAGATGTGGCTCAGATGAAAGACGGTTCTGTCATGGGACAGGGTTCGGTGCGTAAAGAATCCACGCGTAACTTTGAGCTTGATACCACCATCAGCCATGAGCGTAAGCAGACAGGGACGGTTGCTCGTCAGACAGTTTCTGTTGCGATTAAGGACCGTCGTCAGGTCAACCCAGATACGGGAGAAGTGACCTATACCCCTATGTCCGAATCGGAAATTAATGCTATTCGCCAAGTCTTAATTGGTACGGTCGGTTTTGACCAAGGCCGTGGTGATTTGTTGAATGTACTGAGTGTGAAGTTTGCAGAGCCTGAGGCTGAACAGCTGGAAGAACCACCAATTTGGGAGCACCCTAACTTCAGTGACTGGGTTCGTTGGTTCGCAAGTGCATTGGTGATCATCGTTGTCGTATTGGTATTGGTTCGTCCAGCAATGAAGAAATTGCTTAACCCTACCAGTGATGACGAAGACGAAATGTACGGACCAGACGGCTTGCCGATTGGTGCGGATGGTGAAACTAGCCTGATTGGCAGCGACATTGAAAGCAGCGAACTGTTTGAGTTTGGTTCAAGTATTGATTTGCCAAACCTTCATAAAGATGAAGATGTATTGAAAGCGGTTCGCGCTCTGGTGGCGAATGAACCTGAACTTGCTGCTCAAGTAGTGAAAAACTGGATGAATGACAATGGCTAACGATATCGTACCTCAAGATGACAACGCCGCGGGAATGCCAGTTGAGCTGGATGTCTCAACCATTACTGGCGAAGAAAAAGCAGCAATTTTGCTACTGAGCCTCAATGAACAAGATGCCGCTGGCATTATTCGTCACCTAGAGCCAAAACAGGTCCAGCGTGTGGGTAGTGCGATGGCTAAGGCGAAAGACCTCAGCCAAGACAAGGTGTCGGCCGTTCACCGTGCGTTTTTGGAGGACATCCAGAAATACACCAACATCGGCATGGGCAGCGAAGACTTCATGCGTAATGCGCTGGTGGCGGCTCTTGGTGAAGACAAAGCCAACAATTTGGTTGACCAGATCCTACTTGGTACGGGTTCAAAAGGCTTGGATTCGCTGAAATGGATGGACCCACGACAAGTGGCGAGCATCATTGTCAACGAACACCCGCAGATCCAAACCATCGTATTGTCTTATTTAGAAGCAGACCAATCCGCGGAGATTTTGTCTCAGTTCCCTGAGCGCGTGCGTTTGGACCTGATGATGCGTATTGCCAACCTTGAAGAAGTTCAGCCATCGGCACTGGCAGAGCTGAACGAAATCATGGAGAAACAGTTCGCGGGTCAAGCTGGCGCTCAAGCAGCCAAGATTGGCGGCCTGAAAGCGGCAGCGGAGATCATGAACTATCTAGACAACAACGTCGAAGGTTTGTTGATGGAGCAGATTCGCGATCAAGACGAAGACATGGCGACGCAAATTCAAGACTTGATGTTTGTCTTCGAAAACTTAGTCGAAGTGGACGATCAAGGTATTCAGAAATTGCTGCGTGATGTACCACAAGACGTGTTGCAAAAAGCACTTAAAGGTGCCGACGATTCTCTGCGTGAGAAGGTATTTAAGAACATGTCGAAACGAGCGGCTGAGATGATGCGTGATGACATCGAAGCGATGCCGCCAGTTCGCGTGGCGGATGTCGAAGCAGCACAGAAAGAAATCCTGGCGATCGCTCGTCGCATGGCCGATGCAGGCGAACTCATGTTGTCTGGCGGTGCGGACGAATTCTTATAATCTCTATTGCTCCGTGATTATCCTATTGCGGAGCGCCCTCACTTCTTAATCGAATACATAATAGGTAACCCATGGCTGGCGAAAGAAAACGTGGATTTATCCGCCCTGATGAAGATGATTCGATGATCGAACCACAACGTTGGGGGTTGCCTGATTACGGCGAGCCCAAAGCCAAGCAAGCAAAACAAACCGCGTTTAACTATGACCCGGGTTGGGTACCGAATCTTGAAGAACCAGAAGAAGAGCAAGCACTTGAGCTAACCGAAGAGCAGATAGAGCTGATCAAGCAAGGTGCTTATCAGGAAGGTTTGTATCAAGGTCAAGAAGCCGGCTTTAAGCAAGGTTACGACAAAGGCAAAGAAGAAGGCCTGCAAGCGGGCCATGCTGAAGGGCTGGAGCTTGGAAAAGCCGAAGGCGTGACCGCAGGCCAAGAATATATTCAGCAGCAAGTCGAAACCTTTATGAACTTAGCGAACCAGTTTGCTCAGCCGTTAGAGCTAATGAATGCTCAGGTTGAAAAGCAGCTGGTGGACATGGTGCTCTGTTTAGTTAAAGAAGTCGTGCATGTCGAAGTGCAAACCAACCCTCAAATTATTTTAGACACGGTTAAGCAGTCGGTTGAAGCGCTGCCAATATCAGGTCACCCCATTACCTTGCACCTGAATCCAGAAGACGTTGCGATTATTCGTTCAGCCTACGGCGAAGAAGACCTTGATTGCCGCAACTGGACGTTGGTTGCTGAGCCATCACTCAATCGAGGCGACGTCCAGATTGAAGCGGGTGAATCAAGCATTAACTACCGTATGGAAGAGCGCGTCAAAAGCGTGTTGCACAGTTTTTGTGGTGCAAACCGTCATCAAGAGGGTGAGTAATCCATGCAAGCATTGGCTGACCGTTTAAGAAACTACAAAGTTGAAGGCTTAACGACGCGCCCAGTTGCCTCTGGCAAACTAGTTCGAGTGGTTGGGTTAACGTTGGAAGCGACAGGCTGTCGCGCGCCAATTGGCAGTTTATGCTTAGTGGAAACCATGTCCGGTCAGATGGAAGCCGAGGTCGTCGGTTTTTCAGGCGATAACCTATTTTTGATGCCAAGCGAGCAAATTACGGGCATTTTGCCTGGCGCTAGAGTGACGCCATTAACCAGTGACGCTGGCTTGCCTGTTGGCATGGAGTTGCTTGGTCGCGTGATTGACGGGGTTGGTAATCCGCTTGATGGACTTGGTCCGTTGTATACCGATCATCGCGCCTCTTTTAATGCTGAGCCAATCAACCCGCTGGCTCGAAAGCCAATTTCAGAGCCACTTGATGTGGGTTTGAAAGCGATTAACGGATTATTGACGGTAGGTAAAGGTCAGCGTATCGGTCTGTTTGCTGGCTCTGGTGTGGGTAAATCGGTCACGCTTGGCATGATGACGCGAGGTACAACCGCACAAGTTGTTGTGGTCGGTCTGATAGGTGAGCGTGGACGCGAAGTTAAAGAGTTTATCGAAGAGATTTTAGGTGAGGATGGACGACGTCGCTCTGTCGTGGTGGCTGCGCCTGCCGATGCTTCACCATTGATGCGTTTGAAAGGCTGTCAAACCGCCTTAACCATTGCAGAGTACTTTCGCGATCAAGGTTTGGACGTTCTGTTATTGATGGATTCCTTGACGCGTTTTGCGCAAGCACAGCGTGAAATCGCCCTTTCTGTTGGTGAGCCGCCAGCGACAAAAGGCTATCCGCCATCTGTGTTCGCCAAGCTACCTGCTTTGGTTGAGCGTGCGGGTAACGGAAGCGCCGAACAAGGCTCAATTACGGCGTTCTTTACCGTGTTGACCGAGGGCGATGATTTACAAGACCCGATTGCGGATGCATCGCGGGCAATTCTTGATGGTCACATTGTGCTGTCCCGTGAAATGGCGGATGCAGGCCATTATCCTGCGATTGACGTCGAAAAGTCGGTTAGCCGTGTTATGCCGCAAATCACCACTGAAGAACATGTTCTGATGTCGAAAGCGGTACGTCAGGTCTTGTCGATTTGCCGCAAGAACCAAGATTTGGTGTCGATTGGGGCGTACAAGCCGGGCACCGATCCTGCTATCGATGGCGCGTTTACATTGAAGCCAAAGTTAGACGAATACTTACAGCAGAGCATGAAAGAATCGGTGCCATACGATATGTGCGTCAACATGCTTAGAAACATTTTAGGCGGGTGATAGCGCATGAACAATGCGATGGAGTTCCTACTTGAGCAGACTAAAGAGCGTGAAGATCAAGCCGTACTTGCGCTGAACAAAGCGCGCTCTGAACTTGAAGATTATTACCGTCAGGTTGAGCAAATCGAAAAGTATCGCCTTGATTATTGCCAACAGCTTATCGACCGTGGGCAGGCGGGCTTAACGGCAAGCGAATATGGGCATTTAAATCGCTTTCTCACTCAGCTAGACGAAACGTTATCTAAGCAGAAACAAGCAGAAAGTCATTTCAAAGAACAGGTAGAAAACTGTCAAGAATACTGGTTAACAGTACGCAAAGAACGCAAATCCTATGAGTGGATGATCGAAAAGCGTGAGAAAGAGAAACAGCTTGCTGAAGCCAAACGGGAACAAAAGCAAATGGACGAGTTTTCAACGTTGCTTTACAGCCGTCGAGCGAAGCCTTTTTAATGTTTAAAAGTTGATGTTGCTTCCACTTATAACGCTCGTTTTGTCACTGCAGCAATGAGCTTGTTATTGGCGTAATTTTTGCAGATAACTCTGTAGATGATCATCCCAATAACCTAAATTTGCCACCGTGTGCAATTTAGCAGCGGCCTAGCGCTCGAAGCTGCTGATAATGAGAATTTCTATATGAATGTGAATTTGTCCAATGTTTCTGCGACGAGCAAGACGTCAGTGTCTGACTCTGCCGCACAAGCACCTACAGAAAACGCCGAGAACAAGGGATTTTTAGAAACCTTGACGGATGCGTTTTCAGGTTCACAAAAGTCAGAAAAAGTAGCAACGAAATCACTAAACGGTGAAGAACAAAACAGTGCCGAGATTAACAAGCTTTCGTCTGGCAAAGCTGATAGTCAAGAAGCGGTCACAGAAGTGGCTCAAGCGAGCAGTAACGATGCCGAGGAGTTGCTGGCGCAAGAAAGCCAAGAAACTGCTATTCAAGAGCAAAGCCGCTCTGGCGACATGCTGACAGAGCATGCGAACACCATTCAAAGTGATGAAGCAAGCCTACTGGAAGCCAAACAAGGCGCGCACTCGCAAAATGATGCTGATGTCACTGAGAAAGTCGGTTCACTCTCGAACGCCCCTTCAGCTGCTAATGGCGCAAAAAGCGCGATGGGTGAAGGACAACAGCTGCTTGGTCGTATTGAACAAGCGAATCAAACCTTGAAAGCGAATAATGCATCCATCGATAGTGGCAAAGTTTTGCCTCAACGAGCGGGTTTAGAGCACTCGTTTAACGAGCAAACAACAGACATTGATGAACCTGCTTTGAATGAAATGCCATCAGCTCAATCGCTTGAACAAGTGCAGGCAATGGCTGGGCAAGGCTTAGAGCCAATTTTAGATAAGAATGGTCAACCTATCGATGTCGATAAGCTCTCGTCTGAGTTTGCTACTTGGCAAGGTATGGCTAAACAAGTCAGTCACCCAACCGAGAAGGGCATGGTCAGTGGTGACGTTGCCAATGAACTATCGCCACTGGAGGTGGGTTTGGATGGCTCTAAAATTGATGCGCTTCAGCGTGTTTCCTTGGATGAACTCGAACTCATAGATACCAAACTGGCGCAGGGAAAACCACTGACTCAGCAAGAAACTGAGATCATAGAAGGGTTGAAAAAAGGGACGGTCATTGCCGATATTCCTGAGCAAGATCTTGCCCAGTTTGTTGCGCTTCCTACTGACGTTAAACAGGTTCTCGCCGAGCAGCAAGGACAACAGCATTTGGCTCGCCAGGCTGCGCCTATGGGGATGTCTCAGCAAGCCCTTAATTTGGTTACTCAATCAGCTCAGCCGCAAGCTGTTCAGAGTGCAGATAAAGTCGCATTATCTCCGATGCTAGATGCGTTCGTCGCAGCTCATTTACCGACGGCCCTTCAAGGCGTAAAGGATGGAGAGGTTAACCAGAAAGTTGTGAATGCCGCATTGGCTGCTGGTGCACTTAAAGCGACAGCGGATAAGCAAGATAAACCAGAACTTCAACATGGTTTAGCAGGGCAGCTTCAGGCGATGGCGGGTCAACAAGGAACAAACGTGCAGCAACAAGCGCGTATTGATGCCGCTCAGCAAGCTCAGCTTCCGTTGCAACTGACCAAAGAGTTGGCCAATGAACAAGTGGCGGAAAAAGTGCAAATGATGATGTCGAAGAACCTAAAAAACCTCGATATTCGTCTTGATCCACCAGAATTAGGTCGTATGCAAATTCGTATGACGATGAACAACGATGTGGCTAATGTGCATTTTACGGTGAACAACCCGCAAGCGCGTGACATCATTGAACAGACACTTCCTCGCTTGAGAGAGATGTTGGCGCAGCAGGGCATGCAACTGGCTGATTCTTCTGTTCAGCAACAAAACAGCGGACAGCAGCAAGGTAGGTATACTGCTGAGCAACATGGTCAAAGCGCTCAAGGCAGCGGTTTTTCTGGACAATCAGAAGAGAGCTTTGATGCTGACGTCAATCTGGATTTGAATGTCGCTTCAAAGCGTGATGGAATTAGTTTTTACGCATAACAGGCCGTTTAAAGGCAATAATACAAGGTTACCAAACGACTTCCTTAAGCATCTCGGTAACCTAAAAGAACAATAAGAGACAACAATGGCAGAAGAACAGTTACAAGGGGCCGATGCGCCGAAAGGAAAAGGTAAGTTACTTATCATCATAATCGCTGTTGTGGTATTGCTACTTGGCGGTGGTGCTGCAGCGTTCTTTCTCATGGGCTCTGATGAACCAGCTCAGGCTGAAGCGTCTCAACAGGTTCAAGCGAAGGCATCAGATGCCTCGCCAATTGCCTACGTGAACCTTCCTCAGGCATTTGTATTTAACGTTACAGGGGACCGTCGCGACAGACTGGTACAAATTAAAGCGCAGTTAATGGTTCGCGGCGCAGAGAATGAAGAGTTGGCGCGGTACCATTCGCCACTGATTGAGAGCTCTTTATTATCAACGTTTGCTTCGGCGACGGTTGATCAGTTGCGTTCTCCAACGGGACGAGTGGAATTGCGCGATCGTGCTTCCGAAGATATCAAAGCAGCGCTAAACGCTGCGGTCGGTAAGCCAGTGATTGAAAAAGTACTGTTTACAGATTTTGTTATTCAATAGGTAAAACGTGACCGATCTATTAAGCCAAGACGAAATTGATGCGCTATTGCACGGGGTTGACGATGTTGATGACGTCGATGAACCGATAGAAAACGACAACGAAGGTGCCGTCAATTTTGATTTCTCGTCGCAAGACAGGATTGTACGTGGTCGAATGCCGACGCTCGAACTTATCAACGAGCGCTTTGCACGACACATGCGTATTAGTCTGTTTAATATGCTGCGTAAAACGGCAGAAGTGTCGATCAATGGCGTGCAGATGATGAAGTTTGGCGAATACCAAAACACATTGTACGTGCCAACCAGTTTGAACATGGTGCGTTTTCGTCCGTTAAAAGGTACAGCGTTGATCACCATGGAGGCTCGCTTAGTCTTTATTCTGGTAGAAAACTTCTTTGGTGGGGATGGTCGATTCCATGCCAAAATCGAAGGGCGCGAATTTACCCCAACGGAACGCCGCATCATTCAGCTGCTGCTGAAGATTGTATTTGAAGACTACAAAGAAGCGTGGTCGCCAGTGATGGGGGTGGAGTTCGAATATCTCGACTCTGAAGTAAACCCAAGTATGGCTAACATTGTCAGCCCGACAGAAGTGATTGTCGTGAGTTCTTTCCACATTGAGGTCGATGGTGGCGGCGGCGATTTTCATGTCGTTATGCCTTACTCCATGGTTGAGCCGATTCGTGAACTGTTGGATGCAGGTGTTCAGTCCGACAAGATGGAGACAGACGTCCGTTGGAGCTCAGCATTACGTGAAGAGATTATGGATTGTCCGGTTAACTTCCGCGTTAACTTGCTTGAAAAAGACATCTCTTTGCGTGACCTCATGGAATTGCAACCGGGTGACATCATCCCGATTGAAATGCCAGAACATGCGACAATGTTTGTGGAAGACCTGCCGACCTATCGCGTAAAAATGGGCCGTTCGGAAGACAAATTAGCGGTGCAAATTTCTGAGGAAATTGAGCGCCCACATGTAGTCAAAACAGATTTAGCTTTCTTGGGCAAAGACATCATGTCTGAGCTTGAGAATGAAGACGATATAGACGATTAAGATACCTTATTGAACAGACATGCTTTGGCATTAAATAAGGCTTAACACAGGATAGAAAAATGGAACCAAGTGACGATCAAAAGCTAGCAGATGAATGGGCAGCCGCTCTTGGCGAAGACCCGTCTGCACCTTCTGTTGACGTAGATGAAGTATTGGCCGCGCCACTGGAAGAGCTAAAAGACACTTCAAGCCCAATTACCGAAGATGAGCGCCGTAAACTCGACACCATCATGGATATTCCGGTGACGATTTCGATGGAAGTCGGTCGTTCACAAATCAGCATTCGGAACTTATTGCAGTTGAACCAAGGTTCGGTTGTTGAGTTGGATCGTCTAGCGGGCGAGTCATTGGACGTATTAGTCAACGGTACACTGATTGCGCATGGCGAAGTCGTGGTCGTGAACGATAAGTTTGGTATCCGTTTGACGGATGTGATCAGCCAAACTGAACGAATTAAGAAGCTACGTTAAGATGAGCTGCTCAATCAAAACGCGATTGACGCAAATCACTGGAGCACTGAGCTTAATGCTGAGTGCTCCTTATGCATTTGCTGCCGCACCAAATAATCTGGATCTTGCGACGACACTGGGCTCGCTTGTGCTTGTGATCGGCGTGATTCTTTTGTTGGCTTGGCTACTTAAACGTATGCAAGTGCCTGCGATGGGACAACAAAAAGGCTTGCGTATTGTGAGTCAGTTGCCAGTGGGCACCAAAGAAAGAATCGCCGTAGTTCAAGTGGGTGAAGAGCAGTTTTTGGTTGGAATTACCAGCCAATCAATCCAAACGTTAGCCAAGTTAGATAAGCCACTGAAAGAGGAAGAGTTGGCGACCAATGCTTTTGCGACTCAATTTAGCCAACTGATCAAAAAACATGACAAAGGGTAACCCGATTCGTTTGCTCCTGAGCACGTTGTTGCTTTTCGTCGGCGTGCTGTTTTCTTCATTTTCGTTTGCTGAGGCAGAGGAGTCTGCTCTGCCTGACAACTTGGCTGATGGAAGTAGCGTCACTGTTCAGGCGATGCAAAGTGATACTGGCGCCAGTCGTGCTATGTCCGTTTCTAGTGGTGGTGGCATCCCTGCGTTTACCATGACCACGAACCCAGATGGCAGTGAAGATTACTCGGTTACACTGCAAATTTTAGCGTTAATGACCATGCTTGGCTTCTTGCCAGCCATGGTGATTTTAATGACGTCGTTTACTCGAATTGTTGTGGTGATGTCGATATTGCGTCAGGCAATGGGTTTGCAACAAACGCCGTCTAATCAGGTCATCATTGGTATAGCGCTGTTTTTGACCTTCTTTGTTATGTCTCCCGTCCTGAACGAAATCAACGATAAAGCCGTTCAGCCTTATTTGAACGAGCAAGTCACGGCTCGAGAAGCATTTGATGCTGCACAAGCGCCAATGAAAGCGTTCATGCTTAAACAGACCCGAATCAAAGACTTGGAGACGTTTGTAACCATGTCAGGAGAGCAAGTTGAGAACCCAGAAGATGTGTCGATGGCGGTGTTGATTCCTGCTTTCATCACCTCGGAGCTAAAAACTGCATTCCAGATTGGCTTTATGCTCTTCTTGCCGTTTTTGATTATTGACCTCGTGGTAGCGTCGGTACTGATGGCAATGGGTATGATGATGTTGTCACCAATGATTGTTTCGTTGCCGTTCAAGTTGATGCTGTTCGTATTGGTCGATGGTTGGAACTTGATACTTTCGACACTCGCGGGCAGTTTCGCCCTTTAGATAAGCGCAGATAGAGGATAAGACATGACACCAGAAATGTTTGTCGAGCTTTTCCGTGAAGCACTTTGGATGGTGCTTATCATGGTCTGCGCCATTATCATCCCAAGTTTGCTTATCGGCCTTATTGTTGCGATTTTCCAAGCTGCGACTTCCATCAACGAACAAACATTGAGCTTCTTGCCGCGTTTGATTGTCACGCTTTTGGCTCTAATGCTATTTGGTCACTGGATGACGCAAATGTTGATGGAATATTTCTATGGCTTGATTGAGCGCTTACCTCAGGTGCTTTATTAGAGGCGCCTATGGAGTACCCCACTAGCGTTGTCTTAGATTGGATCGCAAACTATTTCTGGCCCTACGTTCGTATCTCTTCCATGCTGATGGTGATGACGGTAACTGGGGCTCGATTTGTCTCACCACGAATCCGCCTTTACCTCGGGTTAGCCATCACTTTTGCAGTCATGCCAGCGATCCCTGCAGTGCCTCAAGACATTGAGTTGCTCTCGTTTCGGGGTTTTATGACCATTGCCGAGCAAATGATCATCGGTATTGCGATGGGCATGGTCACTCAATTTATGATTCAAACCTTTGTCTTGTTGGGACAAATATTGGGTATGCAATCAAGTTTGGGTTTCGCTTCTATGGTTGATCCCGCAAATGGTCAGAACACGCCATTGCTTGGTCAGCTATTCATGTTTTTGACGACAATGTTTTTCCTTGCCACCGATGGGCACTTGAAAATGCTGCAACTGGTCGTGTTCAGCTTTAAAACACTGCCGATTGGCTCCGGCTCGCTCAACGCGGTTGATTTCCGTGAAATGGCAGGCTGGCTTGGTATTATGTTCCAAACGGCACTGAGTATGTCTCTATCTGGCATTATTGCACTACTTACCATTAACTTGTCGTTTGGTGTAATGACCCGTGCTGCACCACAGCTGAATATCTTTTCGCTTGGTTTTGCGTTTGCGTTGATGGTGGGTCTATTACTGTGTTGGTACATACTGGCTGGCCTTTACAGTCATTATGAAATGTTCTGGACAGTGGGTGAGGCGCAGATTTGTCGGCTCATTCGCTTGGAGTGCTAAGAATTGGCAGAATCAGACGGTCAGGAACGCACCGAAGAAGCCACGCCCCGACGGTTACAACAAGCCAGAGAAAAGGGGCAGGTTGCTCGATCTAAAGAACTCGCATCAGCATCTGTACTGATCGTTGGCGCCATTTCACTGATGTGGTTTGGCGAGGCGTTAGCACGTTCATTGTTTTCCATCATGAGCCGTTTATTTGATCTTCAACGAGAAGAGATTTTTGATACGGCAAAGCTATTTGACATTGCTTTAGGGGCGATGACCGATTTGTTGTTCCCTCTATTTTTGGTGCTAGCGACATTATTTACTGCCGCCATGATTGGTGCTGCGGGTGTGGGAGGAATCAGTTTTTCTGCTCAAGCCGCTATGCCAAAGCTGTCGAAAATGAATCCGCTTAGCGGTTTAAAGCGGATGGTCGGAATGCAAAGCTGGGTAGAGTTGATCAAATCAATTCTTAAAGTGGTTTTGGTTACTGGTGTCGCGATCTATTTGATCCAAGCATCGCAGGCGGATCTGATTCAATTAAGTATGGATGTGTATCCGCAAAACATCTTCCATGCTTTAGATATTCTGCTGAACTTTATCTTGTTGATCAGCTGTTCACTGTTGATCGTGGTTGCCATCGATATTCCATTTCAAATCTGGCAGCACGCTGATCAGTTAAAAATGACCAAGCAAGAAGTTAAAGACGAATATAAAGAAACCGAGGGTAAGCCAGAGGTCAAAGGGCGCATTCGTATGCTGCAAAGAGAAGCGGCTCAACGTCGTATGATGGCAGACGTTCCTCAGGCTGATGTTATTGTTACCAACCCAGAGCACTTTTCGGTTGCGCTTCGTTATAAACAGAAGACAGACCGTGCGCCGGTAGTGATCGCTAAAGGCACCGATCACATGGCAATGAAGATTCGAGAAGTCGCCCGAGAGCATGACATCACAATTGTACCTGCTCCGCCACTTGCTCGTGCGCTGTACCATACTACCGAGCTAGAACAAGAGATCCCCGATGGATTATTTACTGCGGTGGCTCAGGTTTTGGCATTTGTATTCCAGTTGAAGCAATACCGAAAACGAGGTGGACAGCGCCCCAAAATTCAGGATTACGATTTGCCAATCCCGCCAGAACACCGGCACTAATACTAAAAGAAGCCTAATTCTAAAAAGGCTAATTTAATCAGATATTAAGCTCTACTTGAGTGTTTAGTCATTATTTTGGCGTTAATTATGGTACATAGCTTGCTTAAAACGCCTTAATTATCAACCATACCTAAACTTTTAGGCCAAAGCGGTCGCGTATTAATAGTAAGAGCTAACGTGACGCTTCAATCGATTGAGATCTCTCGTAGTATGAAGTTAAGCCTGCCATTTGCAGATAAATTGCCACGAATCCCTCAGCGTGAAATGCCAGCTATTGGCGCGCCGGTGATGGTTTTGGCCACCTTAGCGATGGTGGTGCTGCCTATTCCAGCCTTTTTGCTGGATATGTTCTTCACCTTTAACATCGCGTTGTCGATGGTGGTGTTGTTAGTGACCGTTTACACACGTCGTCCGTTGGACTTTGCCGCTTTTCCGACGGTACTGCTGATCGCGACTTTGTTGCGTTTGGCACTGAACGTTGCCTCGACACGTGTCGTCTTACTGCATGGTCATGAAGGCGGCAACGCGGCAGGTAACGTAATTGAAGCGTTTGGTAATGTCGTTATTGGTGGTAACTACGCGGTCGGCTTAGTGGTTTTCCTTATCTTAATGATCATCAACTTTATGGTGGTGACCAAAGGTGCGGGTCGTATCTCTGAGGTAAGTGCTCGCTTCACCCTTGATGCGTTGCCAGGTAAGCAGATGGCGATTGATGCGGACTTAAATGCCGGATTGATAGACCAAGAACAGGCAAGAGTTCGTCGTTTTGAAGTGACCAAAGAAGCGGATTTCTACGGCTCGATGGATGGTGCCTCGAAGTTCGTAAAAGGTGACGCGATTGCCGGTATTTTGATTCTGTTTATCAACATCATCGGCGGTCTGTCGATCGGTATGGCGCAGTATGGATTGGGTTTCGGTGAGGCAATTGAAATCTATACTTTGCTGACGATTGGTGACGGCCTAGTTGCACAGATTCCATCGCTATTGCTGTCGATTGCAGCGGCGATGATGGTGACGCGTCAAAACACTGATGAAGACATGGGTGAACAGCTGGTCTTCCAGATGTTCGACAACCCAAAAGCACTGATGATTACCGCAGCTATCCTCGGTGTGATGGGCATCGTACCGGGCATGCCACACTTTGCGTTTTTGAGTCTGGCGGTAGCGGCTGGCGCGGCGGCGTATTTCATCGATAAACGCCAAAAGCAGAAAGCGAAAGAGCCGGCTTTACCAGCGAAAGCCGACGAAGGTGCAGAGCCTTCATCGCAACGCGAGCTTTCTTGGGACGACGTCCAGCCAGTCGATATTATTGGCCTAGAAGTGGGTTACCGCTTGATTCCGCTAGTGGACCGAGACCAAGGCGGAGAACTGTTAGAGCGCGTAAAAGGTGTGCGTAAAAAGCTATCGCAAGATTTTGGGTTCTTAATCCCTGCGGTTCACATACGTGACAACCTTGAACTGACGCCAAACAGCTATCGAATCACATTAATGGGGGTTGCGGTGGGCGAAGCTGAGATTCGTCCGGATCAAGAGCTAGCGATTAACCCAGGTCAGGTGTATGGCATGATTGATGGCGAGCCAACCATTGACCCTGCATTTGGACTGGAAGCCGTATGGATTCGCGAAGATCAGCGTGAGCATGCTCAGGCGTTAGGTTATACGGTTGTTGACTCATCGACAGTATTAGCGACGCACCTGAGCCAGTTATTGACTAATAACGCATCGCAGTTGATTGGTCATGAAGAAGTAGAGAATTTATTAGAAATGTTAGGACGCAGCGCACCTAAGTTGGTTGAGAACTTTGTTCCTGATCAGTTGCCTTTAGGTGTGGTGGTGAAAGTCCTACAAAACTTGTTAAACGAGGCCATTCCAATCCGCGATATTCGCACGATTGTTCAAACTTTGGCTGAGTACTCAAGTAAGAGTCAAGAAGCTGACATATTGACGGCAGCAGTTCGAATTAGTCTTAAACGCCTAATTGTTCAAGAAATCAATGGTATAGAACCTGAGCTGCCAGTGATTACTTTGATACCTGAACTGGAACAAATATTGCATCAAACTATGCAAGCATCAGGAGGCGAATCCGCGGGGATTGAACCGGGGCTCGCTGAACGATTGCAGTCTTCACTAAGCCAAGCGACACAGGAACAAGAATTGAAAGGCGAGCCAGCCGTTCTGCTTACTTCCGGTGTATTACGCTCGACGTTGGCGAAATTTGTGAAGAACACAATACCTAATCTCCGGGTACTGTCTTACCAAGAAATCCCGGATGAAAAACAGATCAGAATTGTGCAAGCCGTGGGTAACTGATCTCACGCATCATTAATGGATTCATAGTTTGAAAATAAAGCGATTTTTTGCCAAAGACATGAGAACGGCGCTGCTCCAAGTGAAAGAGGAGTTAGGCGCGGAAGCGGTGATCATGTCAAACAAGAAAGTGGCTGGTGGGGTGGCGATTGTTGCGGCGATAGATAGTGAATCTAACCCGTCTCAAGCAAGCGCAGCGTCACAACAAAATCGCGGTGCTTCTCAATCGAATCGCTATAACGAACATCGTCAAATGTCATCGTCTTCTGCAGATCGTTATCAAGATCGTCATTTAGATGAAGATAAAATTAGTCTGAACAGTAATAACAGTAACAACGAAAAAACAGGCTCGATGACGCAGCGATTCGCTAACATGCTTAAGCAATATAGTGGTGGTGCAGCAGATGCTGACGATCATGTAGCGGAAAATGAAGATTCGCTCTCTGCTTTATTGCAACGCCAGAATAAGCATCGCGACGGCTACAACCAAGAAAAGCCAGCGCCATATCAACCAGATTCACCTTTGGCGAAGTTAATCGCACAAGATAATCGATTTGAGCGTCCAACGCCGAAGTTGGATCCGACACGCTATGATCGCCGCCGTCCAAGTGATGAGCGAGAAGAATCTGCCGATGAGCTGGAGAGTATGCGCGAAGAGATGACGTCAATTCGTCGTCTTTTAGAGCATCAAGTATCTGGCCTGATGTGGCAGGAAGTGGAACGTCGAGAGCCGCTCAGAGCAATGCTGATTAAGCGCTTAGAGCGTATGGGCGTTTCTCCGGAGTTAGCAGACCAAATGGCTTGCTATATCCCGGAAGATACAAAACCAGCGCGAGCGTGGAAAGCGTTGTTATCGCTGGTGGCGGATCAAATCAATATTCCTAAACAGGACATTTTAAAACGTGGTGGTGTGGTCGCACTGTTAGGTCCGACGGGGGTGGGAAAAACAACCACCGTTGCGAAGCTCGCAGCACGTGCCGCCATGGAATACGGTGCTGACAATGTGGCCCTTGTGACAACAGATACATATCGCATAGGTGCACATGAGCAGCTCTCAATTTACGGAAGAATCATGGGTTGTCCCGTAAGAGTTGCTAAAGATTCTAACGAGTTAGCCGATGTTATATATCAGCTAAGAAACAGAAGACTGATTTTGGTCGATACGGCAGGGATGGGGCAACGAGATGTCAGGCTTTCTGAGCAGCTCGATACTCTAATGCAAGAGAGCGGAGAAGTGATTCACAGCTACCTTGTTTTGCCAGCTACCGCACAACGTCGCGTTCTACAAGAAACGCTGGATCACTTCCGACGCATACCACTTTCGGGTTGTATTATGACGAAGCTTGATGAGTCATTAAGTCTAGGCGAATTCATCAGTGTAGTGATTCAAAACGCAATGCCAGTGGCTTACATCGCTAATGGTCAGCGCGTGCCAGAAGACATTGTGATAGCGCAACCAAAATATATGCTTGCGAAAGCAAATGAACTGTTAGAGAAGTCGACAGAGAACGAACCTCACTTTTGGAATAGTGACAGTGAAGGACTCTAAGGCGGCGGACTACTATGACTGAGAATATGATACACGATCAAGCAAGCGGCCTCCGTCGCTTAACACAACCATCGTTGACCAAAGTGATTGCTGTTACTGGCGGCAAAGGTGGTGTGGGGAAATCAAACGTAACACTGGGTCTGGCGATTTGTATGGCTCGCCAAGGCAAGAAGGTGATGGTTCTCGACGCTGATTTAGGTCTGGCCAATGTGGACGTGATGCTCGGAATTCGTGCAAAACGTAATCTAGGACATGTCTTAGCGGGTGAATGTGAGCTAAAAGATGCGATTGTCGAAGGGCCTTATGGTATAAAGATAATCCCTGCAACTTCTGGCACACAGAGCATGACTGAGCTTTCTCACGCTCAACATGCTGGACTCATTCGAGCATTTGGTAGTCTTGAAGACGAAATGGACGTCCTGCTGATAGATACCGCCGCAGGCATTTCTGACATGGTAATCAGTTTTTCGCGAGCAGCTCAAGACGTCGTTGTGGTTGTGTGTGATGAACCAACTTCAATCACAGATGCATATGCGTTAATTAAGCTGTTAAGTAAAGAACACCAGGTCCAACGCTTTAAAGTTGTAGCAAATATGGTCAGAAGCTACCGTGAAGGGCGAGAATTGTTTGCAAAGTTGACGCTAGTCACAGAGCGATTCTTGAATGTCAGCCTTGAACTCGTAGCATGTATTCCATTAGATGATAAAGTACGACAGGCTGTAAAAAGACAAAAAATTGTCGTTGATGCGTTCCCTCGCTCACCTGCCGCTTTAGCTATTAGCTCACTAGCAAACAAAGCGTTAACGTGGCCACTACCGAAAACACCAAGTGGACACTTGGAATTTTTTGTGGAAAGGTTGCTAAATCGTACCGAATTCGCAGAGGACCCTTTTGGTGAATAAAGCGATAACCTATGACCAACATGGCAAGTTTAATAGCCAGCAAGCGTTTATAGAGCGCTACTCAGTGTTGGTTAAGCGCATTGCTCACCACCTATTAGGCCGTTTACCGCCGAGTGTTCAGGTAGAGGATTTAATTCAGGCCGGCATGATCGGTCTTATCGAAGCTCAGCAGAATTATGATGGTTCTAAAGGTGCGAGCTTTGAAACTTATGCAGGTATCCGTATTCGCGGTGCAATGTTAGATGACATGCGCAAAGGCGATTGGGTACCGCGTTCTGTTCATAAAAATAATCGAGAGATTAACCAAGCGATTGCGGAACTGGAAGGCGAATTAAATCGAGATCCTACTGATTCTGAAGTAGCCACGCATCTCGGTATGACACTGGATCAATATCATAGTGCTCTGACCGATATCAACTGCTCAAAATTAGTCGGTATTGAAGATTTAGGCGTTTCTGATGATGTGATTTCACCTGCAGATGAAACTGATGACAGTAACCCGTTCAAAGGGGTTGCCGATGAATCATTTCGAAAAGCACTGGTTGAATCAATAAAACAGCTTCCAGAGCGTGAAGCTTTGGTACTTTCGCTTTATTATGATGAAGAACTCAATTTGAAAGAAATTGGCGATGTGTTAGGCGTAAGCGAATCTCGCGTAAGTCAAATACTGAGTCAAGCGATGCAACGTTTGCGCACCAAGCTCAGTGCGTGGACACAAAATGACTAAAAACACTGATTTTACGATTCAGTGGAGGCAATTTTGAATAAAAACATGAAGATCCTTATTGTTGATGATTTCTCAACAATGCGCCGTATTGTTAAAAACCTGCTTCGTGACTTGGGTTTCAATAACACTCAAGAAGCGGACGATGGTTTAACCGCATTACCAATGCTGAAAAAAGGTGACTTCGATTTTGTTGTAACTGACTGGAACATGCCAGGTATGCAAGGCATCGATTTGCTTAAACACATCCGCGCGGATGCAGAACTTAAGCATTTGCCAGTTCTAATGATCACGGCTGAAGCGAAGCGTGAGCAGATCATTGAAGCTGCTCAAGCAGGCGTAAACGGCTACATTGTTAAGCCATTTACTGCTGCAACATTAAAAGAAAAATTAGATAAAATTTTCGAGCGTTTATAACTCTCTCTTTTTCTCTTTGTTATTCGAGTCATTCATACCAATTATTAAATACCTATTAAATGACTCGTTTAGCGTTTTTAAAGTGATAAGAAGAACTAAACGTAAAAGGGTCTATTCAGAATGATCTCACTAGAGCAGGCGAAGTCACTCGTTCAAATGCTAGAAAACGGGGAACAAGACCAAGCCAATATGCTTGTTGCCTCGATCTACGAAGGTGCCGAGAATCCAATGCTGCAAGAAATTGGAGCCTTAACTCGAGACCTTCACGAATCACTCAAGCAGTTCAGTCTCGATCAGCGCATGACCGAAATTGCGAAAGACGAAATCCCTAACGCAAGGGATCGTCTTAATTATGTGATCGAGAAGACAGAGCTAGCAGCCAACAAAACGATGGATGCAGTCGACTGCTGCCTTCCTATCGCTGACAACCTGCATGATTGCCTTCAGAAAGTTCGTCCTCAATGGAATGAACTCATGCACGGGCGCATCGAATTAAGCGAATTCAAAGCACTTTGTCACCGAATCGACGAGCTATTAGTTCAAGTCGAAGGTGACAGCACTGAGTTGCGTGGTCAATTGACCGAAATTCTCATGGCGCAAGACTTCCAAGACCTAACTGGCCAAATTATTCGCCGCGTAATTACGTTGGTAAATGAAGTAGAAGGCCGCTTAGTGGAAATCCTAACCGTATTCTCTGGAAATAAACCTGAAGAACACATTCAAGTTTTGTCAGAACCGGCAGATAAAAAGAATACACAAACAAGCGAAGCCGAAGGCCCGATTCTTCATCCAGAACTGAGAGAAGATGCGGTTTCATCGCAGGACGAAGTCGATGACTTGTTGTCCAGTCTTGGATTTTAAAGGTAACGTATGAGCTACGATTTAGACGAAGATATTCTTCAGGACTTTCTCATTGAGGCTGGGGAAATTCTCGAACTGCTTTCTGAGCAGTTGGTTGAATTGGAAAATAACCCAGAAGACAAAGACTTACTTAATGCAATTTTCCGCGGGTTTCACACCGTAAAAGGCGGTGCTGGCTTCCTGTCTTTGGCAGAGCTAGTCGATACTTGTCATGGTGCGGAGAACGTGTTCGACGTTTTACGAAACGGCCAACGCACGGTCACGCAAAACTTAATGGATACGATGCTAAAAGCGTTGGATACGGTCAATACCCAGTTCCAAGCCGTTCAAGATCGTGAACCATTGGAAGCTGCGGATCCTGCCCTTCTTGAAGAACTTCATCGTCTATGTAAACCTGAATCAGAAGATGAAGTCGCTGCAACCGTGGTTGAAGAACCAGTGGTTACTCCTGAACCTGTCATTCCTGAGCCTGTTATTGAAGAACCTGCCGCGCCAGCGTCAAGTGTCGGCTCTGTTGATGAAATTACCCAAGACGAATTCGAAAAGCTGCTGGATGAACTTCATGGTAAAGGCTCAGCTCCAGGCGCTTCAGAACCTGCGACACCAACAACGCCATCAGAGCCCCCTCAATCAAGTGCGCCATCAGTTGAAAGTGGCGATATCACTGACGATGAATTTGAACGTCTACTTGACGAACTTCACGGCGTCGGCAAAAGTCCATCAGCGGCAGAGGCTGCAGCATCTGCACCAGTAGAACCTCCTAAAGCGGCAGAACCAGCTGCGCCAGTTGCATCGTCAGCAAATCAAGATAGTGACTTAATGACGGACGAAGAGTTCGAAAAGTTACTCGATGAGCTACATGGTGCGGGCAAAGGTCCTACGCTAGAAGAACTGGATATGGCAACGAAGCCGGCATCAGCAAACGTAGAGGAAAGCCCTGCGAAACCTGAGCCTGCGGTTAAGCCAGCACCAGCACCAGCAGCGCCAACTCCGGCTCCAGCACCAAAACCAGAATCTAAACCTGTCGCGGTGAAAGAAGAGGCGAAAGCGCCAGCGGTTAAAAAGCCTCAGGCCGAGGCAACCGTTCGTGTCGATACCTCAACGCTTGATACCATCATGAACATGGTAGGTGAGCTTGTATTGGTCCGAAACCGTCTATTAAGCCTTGGTTTGAACAGCGACAATGAAGAAATGTCCAAAGCGGTCGCCAACCTTGATGTCGTAACGGCGGATCTGCAAGGCGCGGTAATGAAAACGCGTATGCAGCCAATCAAGAAAGTATTTGGCCGTTTCCCACGCGTTGTCCGTGACTTGGCGCGCAATCTAAATAAAGACATCGTGCTGGAAATGCGCGGTGAAGAAACCGATCTCGATAAAAACCTTGTAGAAGCATTGGCTGATCCATTGATTCACTTGGTTCGTAACTCGGTTGACCACGGTATTGAAATGCCAGACGATCGCGCGAAAGCAGGTAAATCACGCACAGGTAAAGTGATTTTGTCTGCATCGCAAGAAGGGGATCACATTGAGCTATCCATCGTAGATGATGGAGGCGGTATGGACCCGAACAAACTGCGTGGTATCGCGGTTAAGCGCGGCATGATGGACGAAGATGCGGCGGCCCGTTTAACAGACAAAGAGTGCTTCAACCTTATCTTTGCGCCAGGTTTCTCAAGTAAAGATAAAATTTCTGACATCTCTGGCCGTGGCGTTGGCATGGATGTGGTTAAGACGGCGATCAACACCTTAAATGGTTCAATCGATATCGATTCAGAACTAGGTAAAGGCACTAAGATCACCATCAAAGTACCACTGACGCTTGCGATCCTACCAACACTGATGGTTGGTGTTGGCGGTCATCCGTTTGCGCTGCCACTGGCATCGGTGAGCGAAATTTTCCACTTGGATCTGAGTCGCACAAACGTGGTAGATGGTCAGTTGACGATCATTGTGCGTGAAAAATCTATCCCGCTATTTTACCTACAGAACTGGTTAGCATCCAAATCACAAAACGTCGAAGAGCGTACTGGTCACGGTCATGTGGTTATTGTACAGATCGGTAACCAGCGCGTTGGTTTTGTTGTGGATACGCTTATTGGTCAAGAAGAAGTGGTTATTAAGCCACTCGATAATCTATTGCAAGGCACTCCGGGCATGGCTGGTGCAACAATCACTAGCGATGGCCATATTGCATTAATTCTAGATGTGCCTGATTTACTTAAGCGATATGCTGCGGCTTCACGCCTTTAAGCAAAGCTGACGTTATTAAAAGGAATAAGATGGCGATTAAAGTACTAGTCGTTGATGATTCGAGTTTTTTTCGACGTCGCGTGAGCGAAATCATCAACTCAGAATCGCGCCTAGAAGTGATTGACGTTGCGGTAAATGGCAGAGAGGCGGTTGAGAAAGCCAAGTCTCTTAAACCGGACGTCATCACGATGGATATTGAAATGCCAGTGATGGATGGCATTACCGCTGTGCGTGAAATCATGGCAGCGGCTCCAACGCCAATCCTAATGTTTTCGTCCCTGACTCATGACGGGGCGAAAGCCACGCTTGATGCGCTAGATGCGGGCGCATTGGATTTCTTACCGAAAAAGTTTGAAGACATCGCACGTAACCGCGAAGAAGCGGTGTCACTGCTTCAGCAACGAGTTATTCAGATTGCTTCGAAGCGCGCTTTTATGCGTCGACCAATCACTCGCGCTGCTGCGAGTACCAGTGCGGCAGCTCGTCCACTAGGTTCAAGAACGGCTTCGCCAGCGACTCCAGCTCCTGCTCGACCGGCTGCGGCAAAGTTCCGAGCCTCTGGTAAGAAGTATCAACTGACCGCAATTGGCACGTCGACTGGTGGTCCGGTTGCTTTGCAAAAAATTCTGACGCGTTTACCGATGAACTACCCGCATCCGATCGTGTTGATCCAACATATGCCAGCAACCTTTACTGCTGCATTTGCTAGCCGTTTGAATACCTTGTGTAAGATTCAAGTGAAAGAAGCACAAGATGGCGACGTCTTACAGCCTGGTGTGGCATACCTGGCTCCAGGTGGTAAGCAAATGATGGTGGATGGTCGAGCAGGGGCTGCTCGTCTTCGTATCATTGATGGCGGCGACCGCATGAACTACAAACCATGTGTGGATGTGACTTTTGGTTCTGCAGCCAAAGTGTACGGTGACAAAGTGCTCTCTTTAGTACTGACTGGCATGGGTGCAGACGGTCGTGAAGGTGCTCGTATGTTGAAGTCTGCAGGCTCAACTATTTGGGCTCAAGATGAAGAAAGTTGTGTTGTTTATGGTATGCCCCAAGCTGTTGCTAAAGCAGGCATTTCTTCAGAAGATTTACCGCTTGACCGCATTGCAGAACGCATGTTGGTGGAAGTTGGCCTAGCGTAGGATTCATCATGATTGTTTGGAGTGTAGCTAACCAGAAAGGTGGCGTGGGTAAAACCACCTCAACAGTGACATTAGCGGGTTTGCTGAGTCAAAAAGGTCATCGCGTACTGATGGTCGATACTGACCCTCACGCATCACTGACTACCTATCTTGGTTATGATCCTGACGCAGTAACTTCGAGCCTGTTTGATTTATTCCAGTTGAAGACATTCTCTCGTGAAACGGTGAGGCCGTTAATCCTAGAGACAAAACTGGAAGGGATGGATATCATTCCCGCGCATATGTCCCTTGCGACGCTTGATCGTGTCATGGGGAATCGCAGTGGGATGGGGCTGATCTTAAAACGAGCTCTACAATCGGTCTCACAAGACTATGATTATGTGTTGATTGACTGCCCGCCAATTCTTGGTGTGATGATGGTGAACGCACTGGCCGCCAGTGACCGAATTTTGATTCCCGTTCAAACCGAGTTTTTGGCGATGAAAGGCTTGGAACGCATGATGCGCACGTTAACCATTATGCAAAAGTCTCGTCCGGGTGGTTTCAAAGTGACTATCGTTCCAACGATGTATGACAAGCGCACCAAAGCGTCTTTGCAAACATTGATGCAACTGAAGAAAGATTACCCAAATCAAGTATGGACCTCTGCGGTGCCGATTGATACCAAATTCCGTGATGCTAGTTTAAAGCATTTGCCAGCATCGCATTTTGCATCTGGTAGTCGTGGTGTGTTTGCGTATAAACAGTTACTGATTTACCTGGAGAGGTTAGCGTTCGATGAGCAGTAACGACGTGCTTTCCAGTGAACAAGCGCTTGATGACTACTTTAATGCGCTATTGGGTGATGAGGCTGAAGCAACGACTCTTGAGGAAGAGCTTGACTTGCTGGCTCAAGAAATATCATCTGCAGAGCCAGAGCCAGAGCCAGAGCCAGAGCCAGAGCCAGAGCCAGAGCCAGAGCCAGAGCCAGAGCCAGAGCCAGAGCCAGAATTGCAGTTTCAATACTCGGAGCCGGAAACTTACCAGTTTCAAGAAGCGTACCCGCCAGAATTGGAAGCCCCAAATCTGGAAGATGTGCAAAGGTTATTAAGTCAGCTTGAAGCAAGCAACCCTGTAGCCGAGTTAGATATTGATAGTATTCTTGAACAAAATACGATTGATATTGCAGCAGAAATAAAAGCGGCTGAGCCAGAAGTGCAAACCGTTAGTGAGGCGTCCGGGTTACAAACAGTTGAAGAGATACAAGACTGGGTGATTGATGCGCCAGTTTTTGAGGGAACTCAGCCAGAACTGGTTGAACCTCAATCGGTGATTGAGCATGATGTCAATATAGAATCGAACGTTGATACCGAGCTCGAGACACAAACAGGTTCCGAAATACCAACTGACTGGGAAAGTACGAAGCGAAGTGAAGATTTTCAAGTGCTTTACTTTGATGTGAATGATGTCACGTTTGCCGTACCGCTTGATGAGTTAGGTGGTATTCATCGCATCAGCGAGCTTAACCATTTGATAGGAAAGCCCGCCTGGTATTTGGGGCTACAAACAAATCGTGAGCAACAGTTTGATGTCGTCGATACCGCGAAATGGGTGATGGCAGATAAGCTTCGCGATGACAGTTACAAAGATAATTACCAATACGTTGTCATGCTTGGAGAGAGCATGTGGGGGCTGGCCAGTAACCAACTAATGGGGACGGAAACGCTCAATATCGACAAGGTTCGCTGGCGTGAACAGGCGGGTAAACGCCCTTGGCTAGCGGGCATGGTAAAAGAAAAAATGTGCGCCTTAATTCATGTCCAGGCGCTCATTGACATGCTAAACGCCGGTTTAGATGTCAAATCACTGAATTAGATTTAAGTCGGGAACGACATTAACGAGGATTAACTATGTCTCAAGCTTTTGAAGTAGAAGTGAAGAAAGATGCATCGAATGACGAAGTTCTTCAGTGGGTGACGTTCCAGCTAGAAGAAGAAACGTACGGCATCAACGTAATGCAAGTTCGTGAAGTACTTCGTTATACTGAAATTGCACCCGTTCCAGGTGCGCCAGATTATGTTCTGGGTATCATCAACCTGCGTGGTAACGTGGTTACTGTTATCGACACGCGTTCGCGTTTCGGCCTGATGGAAGGCGAAGTTACAGATAATACTCGTATTATTGTGATCGAGTCTGAGCGTCAAGTGATTGGTATTTTGGTAGATAGTGTGGCAGAAGTGGTTTACCTACGTTCTTCTGAAATTGACACGACGCCTTCTGTTGGTACTGATGAAAGCGCGAAGTTCATCCAAGGTGTGAGCAACCGTGACGGCAAACTTCTTATCCTTGTGGATTTGAACAAGCTCCTAACGGATGACGAATGGGACGAGATGGCTCACCTATAATGGGCTGAATAATGATGGCTGAAGAGACTCTTTTATCTGTTCCATTCCTTGCGGGTGGCGTCGCTTTTATCGTGTTGGTGTTGGTTGTTTTGCAACTGCGCATTCGCTCGGGGTTGCAAAAGCAAGTAGACCAGCAACGAGCACAGTCTCGACATGTAGATAAAGAAGTACAAAAGTTGAGTAAGCAGTTACTCGAAGTGCGTTCGGTTGTCGTTGGTCTTGGACAAAAAGTAACGGAACAACAAGACATTATTCAGCACCTAAACGAGAGAATTCGTGAACTCGAGCACGCTGATACTGATGGTCGCTTGTACAGTCGAGCTTCTAAAATGGTACAGCTTGGTGCAGATATCAATGAGCTCATTGAAGAGTGTGAACTGCCAAAAGCTGAAGCGGAATTGATGCTTTCACTACAGAAAAAACTGGCGGGAAAAGAGAAAATTCCACCACTAAGCGGTCAGCCATCAGATGATGCAGAATACCCGACGCGTGGACGTCGTCGACGCTAAAGGTTTTAAAGCGATAAAAAGAGGCGATAAGCCTCTTTTTTTGTGTTCGGTTACTAATTATCTTTTTGCAATACAGCCCTAGGTTACCTTGAGCTCTCTTCATTCTTAGCACTCGCTCCCCAAGTTAAAATGAGAGCTTATAACTACTTATAGTTAATTTTATTAAAGTGTGACGATTAATTAACAAAAATACATGAACTTACATACATCCCAGCCCTCTTATCCTGTTTTGTCATAACTAAGCTGTGCTAATATAGCGCTTCGTTCATTTTTTAGTTGAAGCTCTATGTTAGAAGTATCTAACCTGACAGCGATCCGTGATGAGAGGGTCCTGTTTGAAAACCTGCAGTTTGAAATTAAGCCTGGTGAATTGGTCCAGATAGAAGGGCGCAATGGTACTGGCAAAACTACGTTACTACGTATTGTGACAGGTTTAGGTGATAGAGAAGAAGGCATCATTAAGTGGAAAGGAGAAGAGGTTGAAAAATCTCGTGATGTTTTCCATCAAGATCTGCTGTTCTTAGGGCATCAAACTGGAGTGAAACGAGAGCTTACCGCACTAGAAAACTTACGTTTTTACCAATCTATTCAAAATAACCGCTCTTCTGACGAAGAAATCTTCACTGCTTTAACTCAAGTTGGTTTAGCTGGTCGAGAAGATGTGCCTGTAGCACAGCTTTCCGCAGGTCAGCAACGACGAGTGGCACTAGCAAGGTTATGGCTCAGTAAGCAAATTTTATGGATTTTAGATGAACCGTTGACCGCCATCGATAAGCAAGGCGTCAAAGTGCTTGAATCTTTGTTCGCAAGTCACGCTGATAATGGCGGTATTGTCGTGTTGACTACGCATCAAGATATGTTTTCGGACAGCCCAAAACTTAGAAAAATAAAGTTGGGTGATTGATATGATTCCATCTATGACCACCATCATTCGCCGCGAGCTATTGATAGCATTTCGCCGTCAGGCAGACATTCTGAACCCGCTTTGGTTCTTTATTATTGTTATTACTCTGTTTCCTCTTAGTATCGGGCCTGAACCAAATTTGTTAGCACGTATTGCAGCGGGCATTGTTTGGGTTGCCGCATTGCTATCCGCCTTATTATCATTAGAGCGTCTATTTCGTGATGATTTTCAAGACGGTGCATTGGAACAAATGATGCTAATGCCGATTCCATTGCAACTTGTAGTGGTTTCAAAGGTCATAGCACATTGGTTGTTAACAGGGTTACCTCTGATCCTAATTAGCCCATTATTGGCGGTTTTACTTTCGCTCGATTTCAATACTTGGCTATCTGTTGTACTAACCTTGATGATCGGTACACCGACACTAAGTTTTATTGGAGCTATTGGTGTGGCTTTGACGGTTGGGTTGCAAAAGGGGGGCGTTCTTTTGAGTTTGCTTATTCTTCCGCTCTACATCCCAATTTTGATTTTCGCAACATCAGCAATTGATGCCGCCGCGCTTGGTATGGCGTATAACGGTCAACTAGCAATTTTAGGTGCGATGCTAATGGGAGCGATGACGTTAACGCCTTTTGCCATTAGTGCCGCATTGAGAGTTAGTGTTAACTAACTCAATAAAGTGCCAATGAAGCGGCGCTTGATCAAAGAATTATTATTAAAGCACTGCTACGGTCTCAGCCCTTTAGACAGTGTCCCTGAAGTAAGAGTGAGAACAAAACATGTGGAAATGGCTACATCCTTATGCCAAGCCAGAAACCGCTTACCGTTTGAGTGGTAAGTTTCTGCCTTGGTTTTCTGTATTGGCCCTCGTATGCTTATCGGTTGGTACGGTTTGGGGGCTTGCATTTGCGCCTTCAGATTACCAACAAGGTGACAGTTTCCGAATCATCTATATTCACGTCCCATCAGCTATTTGGTCTATGGGCGTTTATATGTCGATGGCGATTGCGGCATTTATTGGCTTAGTATGGCAAGTACGTCTATCTGATATGGCGGCGCTTGCGATGGCGCCGATTGGTGCGGTATTTACCTTCATTGCTCTACTTACTGGTGCCGTTTGGGGTAAGCCAATGTGGGGCACTTGGTGGGTATGGGACGCCCGCCTTACTTCAGAATTGATTCTTCTATTTCTCTACCTTGGTGTTATTGCGCTTTATCACGCGTTTGACGATCAGAAAACAGCCGCAAAAGCGGCGGGTATTTTAGCGATCGTAGGCGTCGTGAACCTACCTATCATTCACTTTTCCGTAGAATGGTGGAACACGCTTCACCAAGGCGCGACGATCACGAAATTTGAACAACCTTCTATTTCATCCGACATGCTTTGGCCGTTATTGCTAAACATCTTTGGCTTTGCGTTCTTCTTTGGTGCAGTGACGATGGTACGTTTTCGTAACGAAATCATCAGTAAAGAAAGTCACCGCCCTTGGGTGCGCAAACTCGCAACAGAACAAACTCAGTGAGGTAATTGATTATGCATTTTGAATCTCTGAGCGACTTTTTTGCCATGGGTGGCTACGCATCATACGTATGGAGTGCGTTTGGTATTACTTTCTTATCCATGCTGATTCTTCTGATCACTAGCCTTCGCCGCGGTGATGCATTATTGAAAGAAGTGAAAGCAAAAATTGACCGTCAAGCTCGTATCGACGCAGCGAAGAACATGGAGAACACCTTATGAACCCGAGACGTAAAAAGAGGCTAGGTATCGTACTAGCGATCTTTATCGGTATTAGTGCCACTATTGGTTTGATACTTTATGCGCTTAACCAAAATATGGACCTTTTCTACACTCCAACGGAATTGGTTAATGGTAAGCCAGATGGCACCAAGCCAGAAGTAGGCCAGCGTCTGCGTATTGGTGGTATGGTGGTTGTGGGCTCGGTTCGTCGAGATCCTAATTCTTTGAAAGTGAGTTTTGACCTGCACGATGTCGGTCCTAAAGTGACGATTACTTATGACGGTATTCTTCCTGACTTGTTCCGTGAAGGGCAGGGTATTGTGGCTCAAGGTGTACTGAAAGATGCCACGACAGTTGAGGCATTTGAGGTCCTAGCGAAGCACGATGAAGAATACATGCCACCAGAAATTGCAGAAGCGATGAAGAAAACGCATGAACCGCTTCAATACAGCACCGAACAGAAACAAGGAAGCGGCCAATGATTGCTGAAATCGGTCACTTTGCTCTCATTCTTTCGCTTGCAATGGCTGTGCTGCTGAGCGTATTGCCATTGTGGGGAGCATCGAATAATAACACCATGCTCATGAACACAGCGCGACCGCTATCTTGGTCTATGTTCCTGATGCTGTTGTTCTCTTTCGCCATTTTATGTTGGGGATTTTATACCAACGACTTCACGTTACAGTATGTAGCGAGCAACTCGAATAGTCAGCTTCCTTGGTACTACCGTTTAACCGCAGTATGGGGTGCACACGAAGGTTCACTGTTGCTATGGGTGTTAATCCAAGCTGCTTGGACTGTCGCTGTAGCGACATTCAGTCGTGGTATGCCGCAAGAGTCGGTTGCACGTGTACTTGCCGTAATGGGCATGATCTCAGTAGGTTTCCTACTGTTTATTATCTTAACGTCAAACCCATTCTTACGTACGTTGCCTTTCTTCCCGGTTGACGGGCGTGACTTGAACCCTCTGCTTCAAGACCCTGGTTTGATTGTTCACCCGCCAATGCTTTACATGGGCTACGTTGGTTTCTCGGTTGCCTTCTCTTTTGCGATCGCATCCCTAATGACTGGACGCCTTGATACGGCTTGGGCCCGTTGGTCTCGTCCTTGGACAACCGCTGCATGGGTATTTTTAACACTCGGTATCGCACTAGGCTCTTGGTGGGCTTACTACGAACTTGGCTGGGGTGGCTGGTGGTTCTGGGACCCAGTAGAAAACGCATCATTCATGCCTTGGTTAGCGGGTACCGCATTAATGCACTCTCTTGCCGTGACAGAAAAACGCGGCACATTTAAAGCGTGGACGGTACTATTGGCAATCTCTGCATTTTCGTTGAGTTTGTTGGGCACATTCTTAGTCCGTTCCGGTATTTTAGTATCGGTGCACGCGTTCGCGTCTGACCCGTCGCGCGGTATGTTTATTCTAGGTTTCTTAGTTTTCGTTATCGGTGGTTCTTTACTGCTGTTTGCCGTGAAAGGGGCGGCAGTGCGTGTACGAGGTAACTTCGACTTAGTCTCTCGTGAAAACGCGCTCTTAGCCAACAACGTATTACTTATCGCAGCACTTGTTGTGGTGTTAGTGGGGACACTGTTGCCGCTCGTACATAAGCAGCTTGGTTTGGGGTCGGTTTCTATCGGTGCGCCATTTTTCGACATGCTGTTTGCGTGGTTGATGATGCCATTTGCTTTCCTACTTGGTATTGGTCCACTTATCCGTTGGAAGCGAGACAATTTATCTAAACTTGTGAAACCAATGCTCATTTCAGGTGTGCTTGCTTTCGCCTTGGCTGCGGTATGCGTGTTCCTGTTTGCCGACTTCTTCTCAACCATGGCTTACATTGGCTGGGTAATGGCGATTTGGATTATTGCAATGCATGGCTTTGAACTATATGAGCGTGCAACGCACCGTCATAGCTTTAGTGAAGGCGTTCGCAAGCTGCAGCGTAGCCACTGGGCGATGATGTTGGGTCATGTTGGTCTGGCGGTATCTGTTATCGGTATTGCGATGGTACAGAACTACAGCATCGAGCGTGATGTACGTTTAGCACCTGGCGAACATTTCCAAATTCAAGGTTATGATTTCTACTTCTCAGGCCTGCGTGATAAAGATGGTCCAAACTACGATGGCTACATCGCGGATTTTGAGATCACACATGATGGCAAATACGTGAATACGCTTCACGCTGAGAAGCGCTTCTACCGTACGGCTAAGTCTATGATGACTGAAGCTGCCATTGACCGTGGTATTAGCCGCGACTTATACATTGCAATGGGTGAACGTTTAGACGACAACCGATCTTGGGCTGTTCGTATTTACTATAAACCGTTCGTTCGTTGGATTTGGGCTGGCTCTTTGATTATGGCATTAGGCGGCGCACTAGCGATTTCTGATAAACGCTACCGCTTCCGTAAATCGCCGAAGAAAAACGCGAAGTCAAAAGAGCAGGAGGCATAACATGAATAAGAAAATCTTATTTATTCCGCTTGTCGCTTTCATGATTCTAGCGGGCATTTTCGCAACCCAATTAATGCGTAACCAAGAGGGCGATGATCCAACGAAATTGGAGTCGGTTTTGGTTGGCAAGCCAGTTCCTGAATTTCATTTAGAAGACCTGGCTGAGCCTGGAAAACAGTACGACCAATCAATTTTTAAAGGTGAACCGTTGCTCTTGAACGTTTGGGCAACGTGGTGCCCAACGTGTTATGCAGAGCATAAATACCTAAACGAATTGGCGGGTAAGGGCGTTAAGATCATCGGTATGAATTACAAAGATGATCGTAATAAAGCAATAGGTTGGCTGAATGATCTCGGCAACCCGTACTTGATCAGCCTATTTGATGGCAGTGGTATGCTTGGCCTTGACCTTGGCGTTTATGGTGCTCCAGAAACATTCATTATTGATGCAAATGGTGTGATTCGCTATCGCCATGTAGGGGATGTAAACCCACGTAATTGGTCAGAAACACTGGAGCCACTTTACAACAAATTGGTTGAGGAGGCGAAGCAATGAGAAAGCTAATTCTTGCCGTTTTTGCTGCGATGACATTATCTCTTGCTGCTCATGCGGCCATTGAAGTGTACGAGTTTGATAATTTGGAACAAGAACAGCAGTTCAAAGAGTTAAGCCATACGCTCCGTTGCCCTAAATGTCAGAACAACACGATCTCGGATTCTAACGCTGAACTTGCTCAGGACTTACGCCATAAGGTGTACGAAATGACCAAAGAAGGTAAGTCCAAAGATGAGATTGTTGATTACATGATCGCCCGTTACGGTAACTTCGTGACTTACAACCCACCATTTACGGTTGCGACTGCGATCTTGTGGCTAGGGCCACTCGCTGTAGTATTGGGTGGTTTTGGTTTGATTGTACTGCGTAGCCGTAAATCTAAAGTTAAGGCAAAAGCGAGCAGTGACGAGCAATGGGATGAGCAAAAAGAGGCTCGCTTAAAAGCATTGCTTGAAGAAGAGAACAACGGAGATAAGAAGTAATGACACTATTTTGGATTTCCACCGTTGCTCTTACGCTTATTGCTTGTGCGCTGGTGGCTTTGCCGCTGCTTAAACAAAAAGCGAACAATGATGATGTGTTACGCGATGAGCTTAACAAGGCATTTTATAAAGACCGTCTATCTGAGCTTGCAGAAGAAACCGACGAAGGGCTGGTTGAAAGCGAAGACGAACTGATTTCTGATCTAAAGCAGTCTCTCCTTGACGATATTCCGGGTGATAAAGCGCAAAAAGAAACCAAGGTTTCACCAATCGCGGTTTTAGTTCCATCGGTAATTCTGACGGTGGCGTTGAGCTATGGCTTGTATTACAAATTTGGCGCGTCAGACGATATTGTTCAATGGCAAGAAGTGTCTGCAAATCTACCTGAGTTATCGAAAAAGCTGATGTCGGCTTCTTCTGAGCCGTTGAGTGACGATGAAATGGCGGATTTGACCCTTGCCCTTCGAACTCGCTTACATTACCAGCCGGAAGACTCGACAGGTTGGTTACTGTTAGGTCGTATTGCGTTAGCAAATCGTGATGTCACCACGGCTATCGATGCGATGGAAAAATCATACCGCCTAGAGCCAAAAGACCCAGATGTGATGTTGGGTTATGCACAAGCTCTGATGCTGTCTCAAGAGGAAATGGATCAAGCGACGGCTCGCTCATTACTCGGCAAGCTGATGCAGCAAGACTATGTCGATCTGCGTGTGTTTTCTTTGTTAGCGTTCGATGCGTTTGAGCGTCAAGACTTCCCGGCAGCCATCAAGTACTGGGGAATCATGCAGCAAATGATTGGTCCAGAAGATAGCCGCTACGAGATGTTGTCACGCAGTATTGAGAGTGCTCGTAAGCAAATGGGCGAAGCGGTTTCACCGGATAAGAGTGTTGCTGTGACAATTAATGTGGTACCAAATGCTCAGTTGGATCCAAACGCAGTTCTGATTGTGTCAGTACATCGTTCAGATGGCTCCCCAATGCCTGTGGCTGCTGCTCGTTATCCGCTAGGTACTTTCCCTCGCACAGTCGTATTAGATGATGGCAATGCCATGATGCAAGGACAAAAGTTATCTTCACTCGATAAGCTAATCGTCCGTGTGCGTATAGATTCTGACGGTAACGTAGCAACGCGTGATCAAGATTGGCACGGAGAAAGTGACGTCGTTGAATTTGGCGCACCAGTAGACGTGACCATTGATCAGCAATATTAATCGTTAGCGTCTGTCTCTGAAATATGACAACGGGGTAGAGTCTGTTGCCTTTAGTGGTATGACTTTAAACGATCGAGTAGAATACCGAAGGCCAGCGATTGCTGGCCTTTATTTATTCCCATATCTGAGTCATCTTTACTACGTATACTGCTCAACATACGTACAACGGTTCATTGGGTGACTTAGGTACATTAATAGTCGTTATGGAAAATAAAATGTATAACAAGGGTAAATCTACCTTCTTGTTACTGCTTGCAGTTGGACTGGTTGGCTGTTCAAGTGCGCCTGATGAAGCAGTAACAGGACAAGAAACAAATCAAACGACTTCTGATGTGTATGACCCGTTGGAAGGCTTTAACCGAACCATGTGGGAAATCAACTACGAATATTTAGATCCGTATTTGGTTCGTCCTGTATCACTTGCGTATGTGGAATACACGCCAGTTCCTATTCGTTCCGGTATCGCTAACTTCTTGTCGAACTTAGATGAGCCAGCCAGCATGGTTAATAACTTAGTCATGGGTAACGGCACGAAAGCCGTGGACCACTTTAACCGTTTTTGGATTAACTCGACGTTTGGTATTTTCGGTTTATTCGATATTGCAAGTGCCGCGGGTATTACGAAATATGACGAGAAAGCGTTCAGTGATGCAGTAGGCCACTATGGTGTTGGAAATGGCCCTTACTTCATGATTCCAGGTTATGGCCCGTATACCTTACGTGAAGTGACAGATACCGTAGATAGTACGTATTTACCCCTCTCTTACCTCAACTTCTGGGCGAGTTTGGGTAAGTGGGCGTTTGAAGGCATGGAGAAGCGTGCTTTATTAGTACCGCAAGAAGCACAGTTAGACTCGTCGCCGGATCCATATATTCTTACTCGCGATGTTTATATTCAGCGTCAAAACTTTAAAGCAGAAGTTGAAACGGTGGAAGAAGTTAACATCGAAGAAGAAGAGTATTTAGACGAATACCTAGAAGACTTTTAAGCGCTGTTCTTTACAATATACAAATAAAAAAAGGCTTAGCTGATGCTAAACCTTTTTTGTATTTTTGCTGTTTGGTTAGAAACGGTAGTTTGCTTGAACACCGATTAGCCAAACATTACCCGTAGTTTCGCCTACGAATTGGCCGCCGACTTGTTCTGCAGCGTCGTCTGACTTGTAACCACGAGACTCAACGATTGGTGCGTCTTTCGCGAAAATATAGGTGAAGCCAGCGTCTAGGCTGAAGTCTTTTGTCCAATCGTACGTTGCACCAATACTTAGCCAAGTACGGTCAGTTTCTGGAATAGTGATCGTACGGTTTTTGTCGCTTACCGCTGAAGTATCGTATGCAATACCAGTACGTAGCGCTAGCTTAGGATCAAGCTGGTAAGTGGCACCAACAGCAAAGCGGTAGTTATCTTCCCAGTTTTCTACTTTAACCATATGCGTGCCAGCGGTATCTAGGCGTGCTTCCAATTTCTCGAAAGAGCTCCAATCCGTCCAGTTAAAGCTTGCGTGTAACGCAAGTTGGTCTGTTACTTGGTGGAAGCTTGCCAACTCAGCCGTTGCAGGCAGGTTTAGGTACATGTAGCCGTTGTCACGTAGTTGTGGAAGCTCAGAAGTACCGAAGCCAAAACCTAGACCTTCAGCATGGCCTTCAAGCTTCAGTTCAACTTCAGATTTGTACGCGAAGCCGATACGGTTATTTTCATTGATCTGCCATGCAGTACCAACTTGCCAGCCCCAAGCGGTATCGTCACCTTCCATGTATTTTAGAGCGGTACCTTGAGGAACACTGATAGGATCGCCAGTTAAAGGGTGCTTTCCTACAACGTTATTCTTAGGAGCTGCTGCGCCAAAGCTGCCTTCGCCGATGATGTAACGGATACCACCACCAACGCTGATTGATTCATTGACTTTGTAAGCTGCGTTTAAGTTCGCTTCCATTGTCGTTACGCTTGCTTCGTTACCGAAGTGTGATGCACCAAAGCTTTTACCTAGATCGGTTTCCATGCCGTAGTTGGTGCCAAATGCCAAACCAATCGCGAATTTCTCATTGTATTGGTGTGATAGGTAGAAGTTTGGAATGATTGCATCATGTGCGAAATCATCTGAAGATGCAGAAGAAGTACTACCGTGGAAGTTTACATCACCTTCAATATCAATATTTGGGTTCACATAGATTGCACCAACGGACACTTGAGTGCCTTCCAAATAAGTTAGCATTGCTGGGTTACGCCATTGTGCACTTGCGTTGTCAGCCATTGCTGCTTCACCAGCATATGCTCGACCTAGGCCTGTTGCAGAATATTCAGCAAGTTGGAAACCTGCTGCGTTAGCCATGCCCGTTGTGCCAAGTAGGCTTAATGCCACTGCTGTTGATAGAAGAGTCTTGTTGGTTTTCATTCGAATGTTCGCTGATTTGTTTATAACGTGGGACGAAAGTTTAAAGGTAGAGTTTTTACTTTAGAAATGAAAATCCAGCACAAACAGTCATTTGGAATATTATGCTTTCAAGTGTTGTTTGGGTGGTTTAATAATCTAACTGTGAAGGGCTTGTAAATGGAATTCAGCGAACAGCTGTGCGTCCTAATTGTGAGATTTAGATACACGTGTTCACTCAAATTGAGTGGGCAATAAATCGCAGATATGAAAAAAGGCTGGAAATCCAGCCTTTTATATAAAGTATTTTTCTACTAACTAACAGCGAAGCGCTTAGAAGCTACGGCTGTATTGTAAGCCGAATAGAATTGCGTCAGCATGAGTTGTTGCTGTTACACCGGTAGAAAGACCAGGAACTAATTGAGTATTCTCATTAACTTTTACATCTTCACCTAACAAGTATGTGAAGCCAAAATCGATGTTTGAGCTATTATCAATATGGTAAGAGAAACCTGTTGAGAACCACTGGCGATCTGAATCTGGTACCGAGATAGACGTTACTTTATCTTGAGCGCTTGTGTCGTACATGTAACCAGCACGAAGTGTCCAGTTGTTGTTTAGGTAGTAAGTACCACCAATTGCGTAGTGCCAGCCATCTTGCCATTGATAGTCTTTCGAGTAACCACCTTTAAGTAAACCCTGATTTAGGTTCTCAAAATCAATTTGGTCGAAATCTTTCCAACCGATGTATTGGATGCTGTAGTGTACAGCAAACTTAGTGTCTTGGATTTTGTGGAAACCAGAAAACTCGGCCATATCTGGTAGAGGTAGCGTGATTTCCTGACCTTTGTCGTCTTTTGCTGTAAATTCAGGGCTGTAACGATACGCTAGACCAAAACGGTTGTTTTCATCTAGTTCGTACACAGTACCAACGTTGAAACCAACAGCCCAACCATCAGCTTTATCTACGTCCAGAATTTTTTGACCGCCAACCCGTGGGACTGAAGAGCTAGTTGTACGCTTCATTGTGCCTTGGCCGTAGATTAAATCTAAACCAGCACCAAAGCTCCATTGTTCGTTTAAACGGTAAGAACCCGCAAAGCCAAAGTTGAAGCTTTTTACATCCGTAAGACCACCGTACTCGGTTGCGGTATAGTTATCTGAAAATTCAGTTTTAGTGCCGAAATTAGAGTATGCGTTTACGCCCCATGCAAACTTGTCATTTACTGGAACGATTAGGTGAATGTTTGGAGCTATTGACGTATCACCCACATCATCAGTGTCAGCAACATTTACAGTACTGGAACCCAAAGGAGTATTAACGTTATATTTCGCATCTTTCACTTCAATCATTGAAGTAATGCTTTCGAAACCTAGCGAAAGTTCCATTTTATCAAATAGAGCCATTGCTGCTGGGTTACGAGCCATTACCGCGGCGTTATCTGCGATTACTGCATCACCAGCAAATGCACGGCCGATGCCAGTTGCTGATTGAGCGTTGATTTGGAAACCCGCTGCCATCGATTGACCTGAGGCAAAAGCTACCGTTACTGCTAGGAGAGTCTTTTTAAACAGACGCGTGTTCTGAGTCATTTGTTTTTCCTTATTAGATTCGTCTCTTTGGACGATAAATTGAGCTTTTGCTCAGTGGCGCAGATAGTAGTATCAATAGTTGCTTGGACAAATCCGACCATTGGATAAAATTGAATAAAAATTGCAGAAATGATGTCTAAAAGACGGGAAATTGCACTTAAAATGCATAATTTAGAGTTTAAGCTCTAAATGCTATAGCAAGGGTGAATGTTTTGTGTTCTATTTATACAAAAATGCCGCTAAATAAGATCATTTAGCGGCATTTAACCTTTTGAAGGCTGGCAATCGTCGAAGTTATTACATCGGTTTAATCATTGATGCAAGAGTCGTAGCGATAGCATCAATATTTTCACCTTCTTCTCCGACTAAAATCAAGCTTGAACTCCCGACGGGCTGAACGATTCCGGTCATGCCATCCTTATTAAAGTCGGTACTTTGTTCGCTAGGAATACCAGTAATAAATAACGTTACTTTACCTTTTGGACCTTGGAATACCATATGCACCGCATTGGATTCGCCAAAACCGCAGTGGTTTAGGTAGTAAACGTGATATGGAAAGCTTTCACTAAACTGGTAATGAAATGGCGACATTTTCGCATTAATTTGCGAGCTCGGTACATCCTCATCAAGATGACGAACAAAAGGTTCTTCATGAATAACGTGTTTCATCGCGGTATCAGCTAAACTGGCTTGTGCTGGAGAAACCAAAACATTTCCCCAGTTTACTTGACCAACTAATAATCCTGCGGTGAACGCAATAGAAGCGGCAAGTGCCATTGCTTTGCGCACAAAGTTTGGTCTGACGACCTTCTCTTCATCAAGTGCACTCGACGTCTGACTAAATAAAATCTTATCAGCGAGATCTTCAGGTACATCCACATTCATGGCTTGTTTAATTTTTACGTCGAGATCCAAAATGTCATCAACAAACTTATTGTTGGTGTCGCTACCAGCTAAAGCTTGCAGAATCTCTTCATCCTTTTGTTTTGGATCCGACAAAATACGACGACGAAATTCTAAATCATCCATTCTTTTGTCCTCTCTTAGTATCTTGAGAATCCAACATCTCTTTGAGTTGATTACGAGCGCGAAATAATCGAGTCATCACTGTATTTTTATTTAAATCAAGAATGTCGCCAATCTCTTCTCCGCTGAAACCACCGACAACTTGGAGAAATAAAGGTTCGCGGTATTCAACATCGAGTTTCATGATCTGTGCTTGCAGCCATTCTTGCTGATGATGTGGGTCATCGCTGACTTTAGCATCATTGCCATAATCATCGATATCAACTAAATCAAATTGTTTACGTTCGAAGCGGCGCGCATTTTCTCGTCTCAATATGGTGATGAGCCAAGACTTGGCTGCTTTTTCATCCTGGAGACTATCGAGTGACTTCCAAGCTCTAAGACAGGTTTCCTGAACTAGATCTTCCGCTATCGCTTTATCTTTGCACAACCAGTATGCGTAGCGATATAAGTCACGATGGTATCCTCGGACGAGCGCTTCGTATTTTCTTTGCTTGTCCATATCAGAGTTGACCGGACTGTTGGAATTTTTCTTTCCAAACATTTTTAATATGGCCACAGGAGCCTCCATCCTCGCTCTGTGAGTTTTTTATTTGTTCTGAGCATGACTTTACTTTTCAATAGCCTCGCGGTTTCGGTTGAGCGTGTGTCGTAGATAACCTCTGACACAATAAGCTATGTGGTTACTTAAAAGTGTATACGCAAATGCCAAATATCATCGAACATGAATTGGTAAAGATTGTTAACAATATCATCATTAGTAATCAATGGTTTGGATAAGTTCATTCGATGGGACATAAAAAGAGACTGCTAGCGGTGAATTTTTGAATAGGTTTGCATCGCTGAGCCTTTTAGATGTGCTTAAAGCTCGTAAAATCACTATAAAATTGATCTATTTCAAAATATCAAGCAGTGAAGGGGTTATAGTACATCTTGTCATCTCGTTAGTCATTGTGACTAACATGTTGAGCAAGATGACACTTCCTTTTGAAGGCTGACTTTACTTTCTCCTAATCAGGAAACTGATTAATTTTCAATTGGCGTAAGTTAATTGTTTTATAGATATTCCGACCACACAGTTATGTGTGGTTTTTTTTTGCTTCGATTTTACCTTCCATATACCTCTTACCGTTTTAACTCTCTATAGTTAATCATTATTAATCGCATAAGAATCAAAGAAGTAGAGTAATTGATCTACTTGCTTCACGTTTATTTAAACGCACGTTTGATAAATTTAACAAATTCATTACAATGCATCAGGTCAGACCTCTTGTATTTAAGGAGAAACAATGGGCAAGCAGGAAGTAAAAACACGCAATGGTGAGCGTGTCGCTATTGTCGCGGGGCTTCGAACTCCCTTTGCTCGTCAAAGCACGGAATTTAGCCAAGTGCCAGCGGTCGATTTAGGGAAAATGGTAGTAAGCGAAATGCTTGCTCGAACAGATATTGATCCGAAGTTAATCGAACAAGTGGTATTTGGACAAGTAGTACAAATGCCTGAAGCGCCAAACATCGCACGAGAAATTGTGTTAGGCACCGGTATGAACATCCATACTGATGCTTACAGTGTGACTCGTGCGTGTGCAACGAGTTTTCAAGCGGCGGTCAATGTCGCAGAAAGCATCATGGCGGGAACCATCGATATCGGTATTGCTGGTGGTGCAGACTCTTCTTCCGTCCTGCCTATTGGCGTATCTAAGAAACTGGCCGCTAATCTGCTTGCTCTAAGTAAGACAAAAACAATGGGTCAGAAGCTTAGCATCCTCAAAAACTTGAGCTTTAAAGACCTTATGCCAGTGCCTCCTGCAGTAGCCGAATACTCGACGGGCTTGTCGATGGGACAAACTGCGGAGCAAATGGCAAAGACGCATGGTATTTCTCGTGCAGAGCAGGATGCGCTTGCACATCGCTCTCATACGCTGGCTTCCCAAGCTTGGAAAGAAGGTAAGATCCAAGGTGAAGTGATGACGGCTTTTCCCGAACCATACAAAAAATGGATTTCGGAAGACAACAATGTCCGTCACGACTCAACCGTAGAAGGGTACGCGAAACTTCGACCTGCCTTTGATCGCCAGTATGGCAGTGTTACGGCAGCTAACAGTACGCCACTGACTGATGGTGGTGCGGCAGTGATGTTGATGCGCGAAGGTAAAGCGAAAGAGCTTGGCATGGAGATTCTTGGCTACATCCGCGGCTACGCATTTTCAGCGATTGGTGTGGAAAAGGACATGCTGATGGGACCGACTTATGCCACTGCGAAAGTGCTAGAAAATACAGGCTTGGAACTGTCTGATCTGACGTTGATCGACATGCACGAAGCGTTTGCTGCGCAAGCATTGGCGAATGTGAAGATGTTTGCTTCAGATAAGTTTGCTCAAGAAAATCTAGGTCGTTCGAAAGCGATCGGTGAAATCGACATGGATAAGTTCAACGTGCTTGGCGGATCAATTGCTTATGGTCACCCATTTGCTGCGACTGGTGCACGTATGATGACGCAAACCCTACGTGAACTGAAACGCCGTGGTGGCGGTATTGCATTGAATACCGCATGTGCAGCTGGCGGTCTTGGTGCAGCAATGATTCTGGAGGTTGAGTAATGAGCGAGCAAAAAGCATTTAGTCTAAAAGTTGATGAGCAGAATATTGCTTGGTTAGCGATTGACGTACCTAATGAAAAAATGAATACGCTACAGGCGGCTTTTGCTGATGAAATGAAAGAAATCTTTGCTCAGCTAAAAGACGCCAGTGGCATCAAAGGGATGATCATTCATTCCCTAAAACCGGACAACTTTGTCGCGGGGGCCGATGTTCGCATGCTAGAAGCGTGCACGACCGCAAGTGAAGCAGAAGCATTAGCGAGGCAAGGTCAAGAGCTATTCCAGCAGCTATCGGACTTACCATATCCTGTGGTTGCCGCTATTCACGGTCCATGTTTGGGCGGTGGCTTAGAGCTTGCTCTTGCATGTGATTATCGTGTTTGTACGGATTCAGATAAAACGCGTTTAGGCCTGCCAGAAGTACAACTTGGTTTATTGCCAGGTTCTGGTGGTACTCAGCGTCTGCCACGTTTGATTGGCCTGTTACCGTCGTTGGACTTGATCCTGACGGGTAAACAACTTCGTGCGAAGAAAGCTAAAAAACTGGGCGTTGTGGACGCCTGTGTCCCTGACACCATTTTGCTCGACGTAGCCAAACAGTTTATCGACAAAGGTAAAAACAAGGGTACGAAAAAGCTATCGATGAAAGAAAAAGTGATGTCGGGTAGCGGGTTAGGGCGCAAGTTTGTGTTTGAACAGGCAGCGAAGAAAACCAATCAGAAAACCCGTGGTAACTATCCTGCAACGGTCGCGATTTTAGACGTTATTCAGCATGGTTTAGAGAAAGGTTTCGCCCAAGGACAAGAGCTTGAAGCGAAACGCTTCGGTGAGCTTGTGATGAGCTCTGAATCAAAAGCGCTCCGTTCTATCTTCTTTGCGACAACTGAAATGAAGAAAGAAAATGGTACGGATGCGAAACCCGCGCCAGTTCATAAAGTTGGCGTGCTTGGCGGTGGCTTGATGGGCGCAGGAATCAGCCATGTGTCTGTTGCAAAAGCGAAGGTGCCTGTCCGCATCAAAGACGTCAGCAACGATGGCGTTCTAAACGCACTCAACTATAACTACAAGTTATTCGAGAAACAGCGTAAACGTCGCATTCTATCAAAAGCCGATCTGCAAGCGAAAATGTTGCAACTGTCTGGCGGTGTCGACTTTACCAGCTTTAATCATATTGATGTCGTAATTGAAGCCGTTTTTGAAGACTTAGATCTTAAACAAAAAATGGTGGCGGATATTGAAGCGAATGCCAAGCCGGAAACCATCTTTGCGACTAATACTTCTTCGTTACCAATCCACAAAATTGCAGAAAAAGCGGAGCGTCCAGAAAACGTAGTGGGTTTGCATTACTTCAGCCCGGTAGAAAAAATGCCGTTGGTGGAAGTGATTCCGCATGAAACAACATCAGATGAAACCATTTCAACAGTCGTTGCACTTGCTAAAAAGCAAGGTAAAACCCCGATCGTAGTGAAAGACAAAGCGGGCTTTTACGTGAACCGCATTCTTGCGCCATACATGAACGAAGCGGCGCATATTCTGCTGGCTAACGAACCGATCGAAAAGATTGATACGGCGTTGCTTGATTTTGGTTTCCCTGTCGGCCCGATTACCTTACTGGATGAAGTCGGTGTCGACATTGGCGCGAAGATCATGCCGATTCTAGTCAACGAGTTAGGTGAGCGATTCAAAGGCCCGGACGTGTTCGATATCTTATTGAATGACGGTCGCAAAGGACGTAAGAGCGGGAAAGGTTTCTACACTTACAAAGGTAAGAAGAAAGAAGTCGATAAATCTATCTACAAGCTGCTTAAGCTCGACCCTGAATCTAAGTTGAGTGATAACGATATTGCGTTGCGCTGTGTACTACCAATGCTGAATGAAGCGGTACGTTGTTTGGATGACGGCATTATTCGCTCGCCACGTGATGGTGATATTGGTGCAATATTTGGCATTGGTTTCCCTCCATTCTTGGGCGGTCCATTCCGTTATATGGATCAGTTTGGCATTAAAGAACTGGTTGAGAAAATGAATGAGTTTGCATCGAAGTACGGCGATCGTTACGCACCGTGTGATGGTTTGCTTACTCGAGCTGGAGAGGGAACCACATTCTATTAAGCGTTGCTTCGGTAAAGAAAAAAGGCTTGCCAGTGGCAAGCCTTTTTCATAAATAAGAAATAGTTACTTCTTCTTGTCTTTTTTATCTTTATTGTGGCCTTTACCTGGGTTGTCGTCCCCGTGAACGCTGCTGTTGCCTTTGTTGTCTTTATCTTTCCACTGTTTTGAAGAGCAATCATCTGATTTGATGGAAACATTGTCTCCGCTTAGGCGGACACAGTCGTTACTTAGCTCAAAGCCATCACCTTTCACCGAGATTTCAGCGTGTGCAGATGCCAGTGGCAGTATAATAGCAGCAAGTAGTAGTGCTTTTTTCATGATTACCTCATTAATTTATTTTTAGTGTGGTAATTAGAGCATAAGCCGCAATGGCGTAATTTCAATTTTCTGCCAATTATGGTGTCGATTCTATTTATGAGATCCACAACCTCATTGGTTTGTGGGTATATACTTACTAATCGATAATTTTATTACTGCGCAATTAGATCATCCTAAGCCGCAATCTTTTGGCCTAAGTTGGAACTCTTCAATCGATCCAATTTCTTGCCCTAAGTGGATGCGCGGAGCGTCCGAATGCGATTGCCCTTGAGAGTGCATGACCAATCGGTTTGCCGTGCGAGGTTTCAACTCATTAACGACAAAGCGAATCATGTCTGCTCGGGTCAATTTCTTCAGTTCAGCAAGTACCTTGTCACGTTGGTTAAACTCGGTGTCTTTGTTTCCTATTGCAACCCAAAGACGCTGAGCACGACCTCGCAGTGTGGTGTCCGGCGTCGCTATTTGATTCCACAAGCCGCGCTTACTGCTATGCCATTGGTAATCGTTCAGTTCTAACAGCACCATATAAAAGGCATTTAAGAACTCATCGATTGACGTAACCAGCTCGGCAGGCGCTGCATTGGGTGACTGCACATAAAGCACAATACCCGGATGACGGTTAAGTGGCATATTGCCAGTGCCCACCATGTAACCTAATTGCTGTTTTGTGCGGATCTCGTGGAAAAATGTTGCCGACATGAGATGGTTCGCCAATGAGTATAGAGCAATGCTACGAGGCTCAATATCCTCACACTGGTGGTAAATAACGACCGCCGAATCTTGCTGGTTGCAATGTACTTCACGTTGAAAACTGCCGTTTTTTCCCAGCATGATGAGTGGGCGGAGCGCCTCTTCATAACGCTGCTCTTTTACTCTTAGGGCATCCTTTAAGGTCGTCGCCATGTCATGCGCTTGTTGACGCTGCCAATCTCCGTAAACAAACATTTCAACGTGCAGCTCTGCAAGAATTGATTCTACGAATACTGAGAGTTCATCGACTTCGATTTCTTCTAGCGCTTCGACTAAGGTTGCGAAAGGCGGGTTATTGGGTTGAAGTAGCCCTGTAAGTGCGTTAAACAGCTGCGAAATAGGACGATCTTGTGAAGCATTTCTCCAGTTACGTAACAGTTGCTGCTTGATGGTTTCAAAGCGTGCAGGGCTGAAATCTCGAGAAGCAAAACGGTGCAGGATCATTTCCAACAATTGAGGCAGTTTTTGGCTGAACCCTGAGAGGGTTAAGGTAACCCCGCCTTGGTGAGCGTACATGTTGTAACCCATCCCTGCGATTTCAGCTTGATAGGTTTCTTTTGCTAGCGAGTCGAGGAACATCTCGACACATAGGCGAGTTTTGACAATGTTCTTCGGTGATGCAACAGCATGAGAGCTGTCGATAGCGACATATACAACGCCTTTTGGCACGCGAAATTCATCGTCTTGTAAATGCCAAAGTCGGAAGCCTTCGAGATCTTCAATTAACTCTGGTAGTGAACCACCATTTTCGAACGGCATGGGATCGAGATCGTAGCAAATATAAGGGTTCTTTTCTGGTAAGACGAACTGCCAGCTTGGATCGATTTGTTGATAGAAGCGGCGTTGTTCATCACTAAAAGGCGTGACGGAATACGGAGTAAAGTACCATTCGGCAGTACGGTTGTATTCCAGTCCTTTTGCAATCAGGGTTACGCGGACATTATCGATGGTTAAGTATTGCAGCAACGAACGCTGCAGTTGTTCATCATAGCCCGCCATTTTGTAGTCGCCATAAATGGTATCGTCTGGCTGATAATGCTGCATATTGATAACAAGATGGCTAACCAAATCCATTGGTCGAGATGGTTCCTGGAAACGAAACGCCGACTCAAGCACCGCTTGTTTTTCGAGATAGCGCCATTCATCTAGGCCGTCTTGTTTGATCATCGAGAGGTATTGAAAAACCGCTTGGATGATGTCGTCAACGTGGTTGAGACCCTGTGGGGTCAGTGTGCAGCTAACCGTAAAATCTCGATAGTTGCTACCACTTGCGCCGCCTCCCGCAGAAAGCGACGTAATCCAGCCCTCATTTTTTAGCTGGAGCATTAAGCTGCCTTCGCCTTCATAGCCGAGTAAATGCGCGAAGTAAGAGAGTGGTTTAACGCCGTAGTGCTTATCCATTCCCGGCATTGGGAAGGTGAGAATGAGTTTTCGAAATTCTTTGATTGGTTCAACTTGAACTAAAATCCCGGTACTTTCTTTGGTGCTAATGGGGACATCAATCGATTTTCCACGAAGGTGGTGGTTTGGGATATTGGCAAACATGGCTTCTACCCACGCTTGCTGAGCATCGAGCGACTGCGGCCCAAAGAGCGTCAACGTCATGAGATCGGCAGAGTATTGAGAGTGGTGAAACTCGACAATTTCGTCGCGGATGGATTTACCATCTCGGTCACCTAATGTATCTAGGTTGCCGACTGAGAACTTAGAGAAAGGGTGATCTGGATTGATGACTTCTTTGTTGACTTGATACAGGCGGCGAGAATCGTCATTAAGTTTGAGTTTGTATTCGGAGTCGACAGCCTGGCGTTCTTTGTCTAAAGCTTCTTCGTTAAACAATGGTGCGGTAAAAAATTGGCTAAATCGATCTAAGGCATTTTCAAAGGCATTCGGAGTAACATCAAAAAAGAAACAAGTGTGCTCAGTACCCGTCCAAGCGTTATTTGTTCCTCCATGCTGGCTAATATAACTTTGAAACTCGCCCACTTTAGGGTATTTTTCCGTACCCAAAAAAAGCATATGTTCTAAATAGTGTGCCAGACCTTGGCGATCGTTTGGGTCGTCGAAGTGTCCAACGTTCACTGCTAGAGCAGCTGCTGACTGTTGAGCTGTCTCGGAATGAATCAGCAGTACACGCAGATCATTGCTCAGGGTAATGTAGCGGTATTGATTTGAATCGTTAGGACTTAGATGCACGATGCGTCTCCAGATTTCGCATTACAGTAATTATGAACCCCTAGCTAGGGGGCGCAAAGTTTGCGTTTCGACAAATACTGCTTGCCGTATTTTTGTTATTCGTAGACTTCTGCACAGGCCCATCGCGTTTGCGTATGGGGAAGAACTGTTTGAATGAATGCTCTGAACTCATAGCACAGTTAAATACTGTGATGAACTGAGTACATTCTTTTTAATAGATTGTTAAGAAAGTCGCTATCTTTAGCAAGCGAATTGGTATAATGAACAGATAATTATATCAGTATTTTTGTTTCGTCATTATTAAAGTTAGCCCCGTCTATCTAATAAAGATAGCAGTCAACCTTTTGGTAGCGTTAGCTATCCCTAGGAAATAACATGAAAATATTCATCATGCGTCACGGCGAAGCCGAGCATTTTGCAGATTCAGACGCAGCACGACAATTGACCCCAAGAGGCAGAGTCGAATCAGAAGCGGTTGCGAGAGCCTGTAAAGAACAAGGTTTTGCGCAATTCGATAAAGTGTTGGTGAGTCCGTACATTAGAGCTCAACAAACTTGGCAAGAGATCAGCGAGTATTTTGCTGCAAAAAGCATCGAAACTTGTGAAGATATTACACCTTACGGCCAATCTGAGCATGTATTTGATTTTGCAAGTGCATTGATTGAAGTGGAAAAACTAGACTCGCTTCTGCTTGTCTCTCACTTGCCTTTGGTTGGCTATCTCACTTCAGAGTTTGTAAAAGACATGGCACCACCGATGTTCCCTACATCAGGTCTAGTGTGTATTGAATACGATCTACAAACGCAAAACGGTGAAGTGCTGTGGCATATTACGCCATAAGCGTCGAAACCAAATAAGCATTTAAACATTAGATATAGAATGAAGAAAGGCAGGAAATTTCCTGCCTTTTTGTTTAATTGCTTCTACAGTGAGCTAGTTACTTTTCTGGAATCGAGAGCAAAACTAACAACGCACCATCACCGCCGAATTCTAGTGGCGCTTGGTGGAAAGCCATTACGTCTGGGTGTTGTGCTAACCAAAGTGGCGCTTTCTGTTTCAGGATGTGTTTACCAATGCCATGTTGCACACACGCACAGTGAATCTCGTTTTTGACGCAGTAGGCGATCATCGCACCAAGTTCGCGTTTAGCTTCTTGTTGTGTCATGCCGTGCATATCGAGGAATACGTCCGGTACATACACGCCGCGACGCAGACGTTTAACTTCATAAGTGGAGACGTCGTCACGTGCATAACGAGTTGGGCCATCTTCATTTAAGAGAGGGACAAACTCGTCGGAGAAGTAAAACTCAGAATCACTCGCTTCACGGTTGGAGCGCTTGATTTCTTTTTGCTTAGTATTTTTTTTTGGTTGCTGGATTATGGTATCCTGTCGCAACTTTTTTACGCCCTGTACTGCTTCCTGAAACAAGGCGAAATCGTCATCGTGTTCGGTGTCTTTTTTGCTCATTAGGTAAACAATTTCATTAATAAACTTTTATTGGCAGTATTGTAGCGCTTTTCGGAGGCAATTTTGGATAAGATTTTTGTAGAAGAAGCGGTATCGGAGCTGCATACCCTTCAAGATATGATTCGTTGGACGGTAAGCCGCTTTAACGCAGCGAACCTGTTTTACGGTCATGGTACTGATAATGCGTGGGATGAAGCGGTTCAGCTTATCCTGCCAACCTTATACTTGCCGATTGATGTGCCTCCGCACGTACTGAACTCTCGCCTAACGACCAGCGAGCGTCTGCGTATTGTTGAGCGTGTAGTAAAACGTATCAATGAACGTACACCAACTGCATACCTAACCAACAAAGCTTGGTTCTGCGGTCTTGAGTTCTTCGTTGACGAGCGTGTACTCGTGCCACGTTCTCCAATTGGTGAGTTGATTCAAGCTGAATTCCAACCTTGGTTGGTGGAAGAGCCAGCGCGCATCATGGACCTATGTACAGGCAGCGGCTGTATCGCAATTGCATGTGCTCACGCGTTCCCTGAAGCTGAAGTGGATGCGATTGATATCTCTACAGACGCTCTACAAGTGGCTGAGCAAAACGTACAAGATCATGGCATGGAGCAACAAGTGTTCCCAATTCGCTCTGACTTGTTCCGCGACCTACCAAAAGAGAAGTACAACCTGATCGTGTCTAACCCACCATATGTGGATGAAGAAGACATGAACAGCCTGCCAGACGAGTTCACACACGAACCTGAGCTTGGTTTAGCAGCCGGTACGGATGGCCTAAAACTTGTGCGTCGTATTCTTGCAAACGCACCAGACTACCTAACAGATAACGGCATTCTTATCTGTGAAGTTGGCAACTCAATGATTCATATGATGGAACAGTACCCACAGATTCCGTTCACTTGGATTGAGTTTGAGAACGGCGGTCACGGCGTATTCATGCTAACGCGTGATCAGCTGGTTGAGTGTGCCGAAGAGTTCAAACTGTACAAAGACTAATAGGGTCTTGCACTAAACGTCAAAACACCGAGCTTTATGCTCGGTGTTTTTTTATACATAACTCGCCGATATTAACTCTTTACATCAAAACGTAATAAAGCCACTATGAATCCACGAAGAATTGGAAAGCAGTTGCGCTCTGGTTTGAGAGGGCGTAGCGATAAAAACTTGAGGAAGTAATGGCAGGAAACAGTATCGGACAACATTTCCGAGTGACGACATTCGGGGAAAGTCACGGTATCGCACTGGGATGTATCGTAGACGGATGTCCTCCGGGGTTAGAAATTACAGAAGCAGATCTGCAAATCGATCTCGACCGCCGTCGTCCAGGCACATCACGTTACACCACACAACGTCGTGAACCGGATGAAGTTAAAATTCTTTCTGGTGTTTTTGAAGGCAAAACCACAGGCACATCGATCGGTTTGCTAATTGAAAACACCGATCAGCGCTCAAAAGATTACTCGGACATCAAAGATAAATTCCGTCCGGGTCATGCTGATTATACTTACCACCAAAAGTATGGCATCCGTGACTATCGAGGTGGCGGCCGTTCGTCTGCTCGTGAAACCGCAATGCGAGTGGCGGCGGGTGCAATTGCGAAGAAATACTTGAAAGATGAGTTTGGTGTTGAGATTCGCGCGTACTTGTCACAAATGGGTGATGTTTCTATCGACAAGGTAGATTGGAACGAAATCGAAAACAATGCGTTCTTTTGCCCAGATGTGGACAAGGTAGAAGCGTTTGACCAACTTATCCGTGACCTGAAAAAAGAAGGCGACTCAATTGGCGCGAAAATTCAGGTTGTGGCAACTAACGTGCCTGTTGGTCTTGGTGAACCTGTATTTGACCGTCTGGATGCAGACATCGCGCACGCGCTAATGAGCATTAATGCGGTGAAAGGCGTTGAGATCGGTGATGGCTTTGATGTGGTAAACCAAAAAGGCAGTCAACACCGTGATACGCTTGCTCCTGAAGGTTTTGGCAGTAATCACGCGGGCGGTATTCTTGGCGGTATCTCAACTGGTCAAGACATTGTGGCTAACATTGCGCTTAAGCCAACATCAAGCATCACCGTTCCGGGTGAGACCATCACAAAAGAAGGTGAGCCAACTCAATTGATCACCAAAGGTCGTCATGATCCTTGTGTGGGTATTCGTGCCGTACCAATTGCTGAAGCGATGCTCGCGATTGTGGTGATGGATCATTTGCTGCGTCATCGTGGTCAGAACCATGGCGTAACAACTGAAACACCGAAGATTTAAGCTTAAAAATAAGCTTGATAGAGAGACAAAAGGCTGCTCAATGAGCAGCCTTTTTTAATGTGTTTTCACTACGCGTTTAGATTTAAATTAATGGAGTGAGCCTTCCGTTTCCAAATTGAAAGAAGGAAGACGCCACTTAAAACGTACCGCGGCCATACGCAGCATATAACCGGTGATCAGTGTAATGATAGTGGCTGTTACATCGGGAACATTAAATTCTAATAGCGCTAAGTACATTCCTGATGCGATAAGAGCGACAGAAGCGTAAAGTTCTTCATGCAGTACCAACGGTGTTTGGCGACAGATTAAGTCGCGGAGTAGCCCACCGAATACACCAGTTACTAGCGCTGAAACCATACAGATTCCAGGGTGTAAGCCCATGCCCATCGCAATCTTAGTTCCGATGATGCTGAACACGATCAAACCTAACGCATCAAGGCGGATGAATAGACCTTTTAGCTTAATCACCCATTTAGCTAAGCCTGTGGTAAGTACACCCGCAACACACGTGATTGCTAGGAACTCTGGGTTTTTTACCCAACCAAGAGGGTAGTGCCCCAGTAAAATGTCACGTACGGTGCCACCACCAATGGCCGTTGCACTGGCCACCAACATAACACCAAACCAGTCCATTTTTCTTCTACCAGCACTCAACGCACCTGTCATGGCTTCAGCCGTGATACCAATGATATACAACACACTTAGCAACATAGAGAGACACTCAACGTAAAAAGTTACTACGTTCTACATGAATCATCGTAGGCGCAGCAACAATACTTACAAAAGGTTTTATCATTCTTAAAAAGTGATTAAAACCAGCAACATGCCTGTAATCAAACCGCTTAAAAAACAGCAGTTTGAGCAGCATCAAAATAAGGCGAGAGTGTAGTAGCAAATGAGTACGCTGACGAATGAGAAATTATATGGAGAAAGCGATGTTCAGATAAATTCAACTAATAACCAAAACTGTGGGAGCATCTTTACCTTATAGATAAAAACAGCGACAATACGCAGCGCATGTCAAACTGAAGTACAAACTCGACGATGACCCACGAATACCAAGACCTTATCACCATTTTCAATGACACCTTTTTAGACCAATTTAATACGAAATTGGAGTTAGGTGGTGATGAGCCTATTTATCTTCCTGCTGATGATGAGCATCCTCATCATCGGATTATTTTTGCTCGGGGTTTTTATGCCTCCGCATTACACGAAATCTCGCATTGGTGTGTGGCAGGGCCTGAGCGTCGTTTGCTGGAAGATTTTGGCTATTGGTATGAACCTGATGGGCGCACGGCAGAAGTTCAAGCGGAGTTTGAGAAAGTTGAAGTGCGTCCGCAAGCTTATGAATGGATTCTGGCACAAAGTGCTGGCTTCCCTTTTACGGTGAGTTGTGACAATCTACACGGCGATTTTGAACCAGATAGGCTCGGCTTTATGCAGAAAGTGCATAAAGAAGTGTTGGGTATTTTGGAAGCTGGCTTGCCTTTGCGAGTGAAAATGCTTTCGGATGCTCTGCGTGCGTTTTACCAAACCAAGCCGCTGGAAGCGTCAGACTTTTGCGTTAAATAACCTCAAATAACCTCAGAGATACACCATGATTATTGAATTTGAAGAAAAACTACTGGAACTGATTGATGCTCGAATTGAAACAGCATCTGACGATGAATTGTTTGCTGGTGGTTATCTACGTGGTCACATCTCTTTGTCTGCGGCATCTTGTGAAGAAGAAGGCATTAGCGATATTACTGAGCTGAAGTCACGCATTGAGAGCAGTTTGGAAGACGCTCGTACCGAATTAAGCCCAGCTGATCGCGCGATCGTCAGTGACTTGTGGCAAGAACTGCAGGCTCAGGCTTAATCTCTGAACGTCGTTCTCCATTTATTAGTCCAAGTCATTTACTACTTCGAAAAATTCGAACCTCTCCATAAAATTTTTGTGGTTGTAGCGAAACTGTTCAACTTTTATTCTGATCAGCATAAAACGTGAACAAAGGATTACAACCATGAAAATTGTCGCATTTGGTGCATCTACCAGCTCTACCTCAATCAACAAATTACTTGCTACTTACGCAGCAAACCAAGTCGAAGGCGCTCACGTGAACGTTTTAGACTTAAACAATTATCAAGTACCGATGTTTAGCGAAGACAAAGAAAAAGAAATTGGTCAAGCTGAAGGTGCTGTCGCATTTTTACGTGATTTGGCTGAGGCTGACGCTATTGTTGTTTCCTTTGCAGAGCATAACGGTTCATACCCAGCAGCGTATAAAAACCTGTTTGATTGGGCAACGCGCATTGAGCGCAACGTATTCCAAAACAAGCCAGTCGTTTACCTAGCAACTTCTCCTGGTCCGGGTGGCGCACAGAGCGTTCTTGCTGCGGCAACAGGTTCCGCGCAATTTTTCGGAGCAGATGTGAAAGCATCGCTATCTGTGCCGAGCTTCTACGAGAACTTTGACGTGGAGTCTGGTGAGGCGGTAAATCCGGAAGTGGCAGAACAAGTGAAACAGGCAATTGCACGGCTGAAGTAATTTCAACACGAGTGACTTAATGAGTTAGTGATTCCCGACACATATTTGCGTCGGGAATGTAAACGAGAGGATACTCTTACAGCTCAGTAATGGCTTTGCCTTTTCTTAGTTTACGAACCCACATTCGACTTGGATGAAGTTCGGTCAATACATCAACAGGTAATGGCAGCGGGTCCCCACAGATTTGCGAGGCCAACACTTCAGCTAACAATGGTGCAGAGCTCAGCCCACGAGATCCTAAACCTAAGAAGCAGAATAAGTTAGTGAACTGATGAACGGTTTCTACCTCTTCTGCTTTTTGATTTTGTAAGTTGGCGTATTGCGTTTTTATCGTCTCAAAGTCACCCACATTTCCGACAAATGGTAAGTGATCTCGGCTCACGCAGCGAATACCTTGGCGAGATCGATTGCCCCTGATATCTACCTCTTTTGGCCATTCTTGGTTCGGTACGCACTTAACTAACTTTTCTGCGTTATCCTTCTGAGCGTTTTCATCAAATTCGTAGTCTAGGTGACTGCGATCGTAGCTCGCGCCTATGCACAGGTGCTGATTGTTTGGGTTAACAGGCGTCATGTAGCCGTCGTAACACAATACCGTTTTCAATTGACTCAGCGTTTCGGTCGCCGGAGCATGACTGACTTGCCCTTTCACCTGTCCCATCGGCAGGGAAGCGGTTTGGCTCAATGTCTGGAACTCATGGCCATTCGCAATCACAACGGTTGAGTGCTCAAATGTTTGACCATTGACGGTTAGTGTCCAAAGCTGATGCTCTTCATCCCAATTTAATGCTTCAACGTGATGTTCAAACTTCGTTGAGAGTAACGATGTCTGTTCTAATTGTCTGATTAACCCACGCGTTAGCTCGGCAGGGCACAACCATCCTCCCATAGGGTAGTGCACAGACGACATATCGATAGGTAATCCGATAGTATTCGCAGTTTCCTCGGCGGACAGTTTTTGAATCAATTCAGAAGGAAAATTACCCGCAAGCATCTTTTCCAGCTTATCAGCAGATTTTTCATCCCACATTAGCTGAGTTACACCACACCAATCGTGATCGAATGTAACTGACTCCGCAGCTTGTTCAATAAATTGTCTTGCAAACAAAAATGCAGGCGCAAACACACGCGAAACACCAGTATGAGGACCGTTCAACAATGGATACACGGCCCCTTGACGATTCCCCGACGCTCCTTCGGCTGGTTGAGTGTCTTTGCAGTAAAGCGTGACGTTTTGGCCACGACGAACCAACGTTTTTGCCAACGCTGCACTGGCAATACCACCTCCGATTATGGCAATCGAATCAAGATTGCTGGACGCCGTGCGATTGAACCACGGAAGGTGGTTCGACTGCTTTTCGCGTTGTTCCATCGAACCTGCGATCATTTCACGCTTGGTGCCAAAGCCTTTGACCTTTTTCATTGCCAAGCCTGCTTCGTTTAATCCTCGACGCACAAAGCCCGCTGCGGTAAAAGTGGCAACTGTACAGTCTTGCTTGGCTAACTTAGCCATGTTGTTGAACAGATTTTGGTTCCACATTTCTGGGTTTTTACTTGGCGCGAATCCATCTAAAAACCAAGCGTCAATCAAACCTTGTTCGTTGTATGGGACTTGCGGCATGCAGTCTTTGATGTCGCCAAACCAAAGGTCGAGTGTAATTGCGCCATCTTCAAGCACAATGCGGTGACACTCAGGTACGGCGGCAGGGTAGTGTTTTTGTAACTTTTCCGCGTACTCAGCTAGCTCAGGCCAAGCTTTATGCGCCTTCTTTAAATCCGCTTGGCTTAGCGGGTATTTTTCAAAGCTAATAAAATGCAGCTCTTTCAATGCTGCGTCTGGATGCTGACGACGAAACTCACTAAACCACTGGCATACTGCCAAGAAGTTTAATCCCGTGCCAAATCCTGTTTCACCAATGACAAAACGTCTTTGGTCAAATTCCTGCCATCTTTCTGGGAGATGATTTTGTTTTAAGAAAACGTAGCGTGTCTCTTCAAGACCGTTTACGTTAGAGAAGTAAACATCATCAAATTGGTCTGAAACCGGAGTACCAGCTTCGTTCCAACCAAGTTCTGCGTTTTTTATTGAAGTCATAATGGTGCAAATTTGTGATTTGGCGCGGTAAGAATGGGGCGATTGTACGAATTTATGGGAAAGCTGACCACTTTTGTTGACTATCTTAGTTATCATCTAGCGGATTTTTGAATTATAGGAATGTCATAATGAAACGAGTCGTAATCACCGGTATGGGTATTGTTTCAAGTATCGGTAACAACGTCGAAGAAGTTCTAGCGTCTCTTAAAGCGGGCAAATCTGGCATCACTGCATCTGAGCAGTTCAAAGAACACGGTCTTCGTTCGCAAGTATGGGGTGACCTAAAAATCAACCCGGCGGAACACATCGACCGTAAGCAGATGCGCTTTATGGGTGATGCGGCTGCTTATGCATACCTATCAATGGAGCAGGCAATCGCAGACGCTGGTCTTACAGAGGATCAGGTTTCAAACGATCGTACCGGTATCGTTGCGGGTTCTGGCGGTGCTTCTGCATATAACCAAACGGTAGCGACAGATACGATGCGCGCAAAAGGCGTAAAACGAGTTGGCCCTTACATGGTTCCTCGTACTATGTCTTCTACGGTTTCCGCTTGTCTTGCTACGCCATTTAAGGTTCGTGGTGTGAACTACTCAATGAGCTCTGCATGTGCTACCTCTGCACACTGTATCGGTCACGCGATGGAGCTTATTCAACTTGGTAAACAAGACATTGTTTTTGCTGGTGGCGGTGAAGAGCTTGATTGGTCTCAAACCATGATGTTTGACGCTATGGGTGCGCTGTCAACGAAATACAACGACACTCCAGACAAAGCATCTCGTACGTATGATGCGGACCGTGATGGTTTCGTTATCTCTGGCGGTGGCGGCATGCTGGTTATCGAAGAACTTGAGCACGCTCTAGCACGTGGCGCGAAAATCTACGGTGAGATCGTAGGTTACGGTGCGACTTCAGATGGCTACGACATGGTAGCACCATCAGGTGAAGGCGCGATCCGTTGTATGAAGATGGCGATGCAAGACGTTGACGGTGTGGATTACATCAACACGCACGGCACGTCGACACCAGTTGGTGACGTGAAAGAGCTTGGTGCGATCCAACAATTGTTTGGTGAGAACAGCCCAGCAATCTCTGCAACAAAAGCAATGACTGGTCACGCACTAGGCGCCGCTGGTGTGCACGAAGCGATTTACTCAACACTTATGCTAGACAAAAACTTCATTGCTCCAAGCATCAATATTGAAAACTTGGACGAAGCAGCTCAAGGTCTGGACATCGTGACAGAAGCACGTGATGCAGAGTTAACAACCGTAATGTCAAACAGCTTTGGCTTTGGCGGCACAAACGCAACTTTGGTTATTAAAAAGTACCAAGGTTAACTGAATTTGTTGGCGCGCCACGTGAGTGAGTACAGCGTCAACAATCCAGTTTCCAGAGCTTGATCAGTCACACTGATCGAACAGACGCAGACTCTATCCCATGGAGAGCGGGATAGGATCCTTTTGTTCTGGAACTTTGCCCGGCTATTTAGCCGGGCTTTTTCTTTTCTCAATTTCTGCTTTTTACATTGCTTCCCGTTAAACGATTTCTTTGGAACTAATCTCCTTGAGGTTTATTAGGGTTATTTCTTGAGATTTTTCGGGAAAAGGGCACAATCGCTTTAGTTTCGCATCTTGCGAATAAACGAACTCATACAAATGGATGTTAAAACGCTGGCGCTATGAAAATTATTGTTGATGAAAATATGCCGTACGCTGAAGAGCTATTCAGCCAACTCGGTGAAGTGATTCTAAAACCAGGTCGTACACTGACGGCTGATGATTTAGTGGATGTTGATGCCCTAATGATTCGCTCGGTAACCAAAGTGAATGCCGATCTAATCAGCAAAGCAAACAAGCTAAAGTTTGTTGGTACCGCAACAGCAGGTATGGATCATGTCGACCAAGCGCTTTTAAAAGAGAAAGGTATATTCTTCACCGCTGCGCCGGGTTGTAACAAAGTGGGTGTGGCGGAATACGCGTTCAGCGTGATGATGGTGCTCGCTCAGCAACAAGGCTTCTCGGTATTTGACAAGACGGTAGGTATTATTGGTGCAGGCCAAGTAGGTAGCTACCTAGAGAAATGTTTGAAAGGCATGGGGATTAAAGTTCTCATCAATGACCCATTCAAACAAGAGGCTGGTGATCCTCGTAGCTTTACTCCGTTGACAGAACTGATTGAAGGCTCAGACATCATTACGCTGCACACGCCAATCACCAGAGATGGTCCATATCCAACTCATCACTTAATTGATGAAACGGTTTTAAACTCGCTTCGTGGTGATCAGATTTTGATTAACGCCGCGCGAGGTCCAATCGTTGATAACGAGGCATTGAAGCAACGTCTTTTGAAAAACGACGGTTTTACCGCAGCGCTTGACGTATTTGAATTTGAACCAGAGGTTGATATGGAGCTTCTGCCTCTGCTAGCATTCGCAACCCCTCACGTTGCAGGCTACGGCTTGGAAGGGAAAGCTCGCGGTACGACGATGATTTTCAACAGCTACTGTGAGTTCTTAAATAACGAATTACGTGCGCATGCCAGCGATTTACTGCCAACCGCGCCTGTTCCTACTATGGTATTGGACAGAGCTTGGGATGAAGCAACACTGCATAACATCACGCAGTTAATCTATGATGTGCGTAGAGATGACGCTCTTTTCTGTCGTGAGATCAGTAAGCCAGGTGCTTTTGACCTGATGCGTAAAAACTACTGGGATCGCCGTGAATACAGCGCTGTCACGCTAGTGGGTAACAAAACATGTAACCTTGCTCCATTAGCAGAACTAGGTTTTCAGATTGAGGTAAGTCAATGAGCCAGCAATATAATGTTGCCATTTTAGGTGCGACCGGTGCGGTCGGTGAAACAATTTTAGAAGTGCTTCAAGAACGTAAATTCCCAGTGGGTGACATTCACTTATTGGCAAGTGAGCGTAGCGAAGGCAAGACTTATCGCTTTAATGGCAAAACGGTTCGTGTACAGAACGTTGAAGAGTTTGATTGGTCTCAAGCTCATATTGCGTTGTTCTCTGCTGGTGGTGAACTATCTGAAAAATGGGCGCCAATCGCGGCAGATGAAGGTGTTATCGTTATCGACAACACTTCACACTTCCGTTACGAGTACGACATTCCTCTTGTTGTGCCAGAAGTAAACCCAGAAGCGATTGCAGAGTTTCGTAACCGTAACATCATCGCGAACCCAAACTGTTCGACCATTCAAATGCTGGTGGCACTAAAACCAATTCACGATGCAGTGGGTATTGAGCGTATTAACGTATCTACATACCAATCCGTATCTGGTGCGGGTAAAGCGGGCATTGACGAACTAGCAGGTCAAACGGCTAAGCTTCTAAACGGTCTGCCTGCGGATAAGAAGCAATTCTCTCAACAGATTGCGTTTAACTGTATTCCGCAAATCGATCAGATGATGGAAAATGGCTACACCAAAGAAGAAATGAAAATGGTGTGGGAAACACAGAAGATCTTTAACGATCCATCAATCACAGTAAACCCAACGTGTGTGCGTGTGCCGGTATTCTATGGTCATGCTGAAGCGCTTCACATTGAGACTCGCTCTCCAATCGATGCACAAGAAGTTGTTAACTTGCTTGAGCAAACAGAAGGCATTGAAGTCTTCCACGGTGATGACTTCCCGACACAAGTGCGTGATGCGGGTGGTAAAGATCATGTTATGGTTGGTCGTATCCGCAACGATATCAGCCACCACAGTGGTGTAAACTTGTGGGTTGTGGCGGATAACGTGCGTAAAGGCGCAGCAACTAACGCGGTACAAATCGCTGAAGTCCTGATCCGCGATTACTACTAAGTCACTTACTGTTCATTTCAAAGCCTCGCATTATGCGAGGCTTTTTTGTACGAACGGAACAAAATAGTGTGAGATTAGTACGAATATGGCGAGAGCCACACATTTTTTATTCTCAACGCTATAGTTTTGCATGTGATATCCGATATATTTAACCGATCACCATTTCAAATTGTATTTAGCACAAAACTGAGCCTTCTATGCGTCAAAATTATAAGCGTTTGTTAGCAGCCCTTGTGTTGATGAGCGCGACTCAGACATCATCAGTGGTTCAAGCCGAAGGAATTCGTCTTGTTGGACCATCTGGTGAAGTGCAATCATCTCCGAGCTATGCTGAAGATATTGAGCGAGCATTACCTGCTCCTCCTGCAAATACTCAGCCGTCACGTTTCTTTGGTCCGACTGGTGAAAATCAAACACTATGGTCGATCGCTTCAGAATTACGACCTTCACGCGGTGTTACCGTTCAACAAACGCTTCTTGCCATTTATCGAATTAACCCTCAAGCGTTTGAGAACCAAAACATTCATGAGTTGATCCCAGGGAGTCGACTACGAGTACCGTCTCTAGAGCAAGTGCAAAGCGCGACTACAGAGCAAGCTGTTGCGATTATGAAAGCGCACGAGGCTAAGTTAAAACAGCCGAAGCCGACAAATAGAGCCACGCCAGCGCAACGCGTCACCGAGCAACCAAAGCCACAAATAAAAGTAGAACCCAAGCCTGTTGCTCCTAAACCAGAAACCACTGTAGCTGCGGAACCAAAACCGGTTCAAAAAACAATACCAGTTATTCCTGCGCCACCTGTGAACACCTCTCCGCAGGGTGAAAAGCAGGTCAGTGCGTTAAAAGACAAACTTCAAGGCTCACAAAGTGAATTAGAGTCATTGGAAGAGAAGAACCATCGTCTTCGCTTAATGTTGTCAGAAGTGCAAAGCGAAGTTGAAACCTTGAAAAATGAGCTGAATGACGAAGAACGCATTCGCTCGGAAGTCGAGAAACTGCTTGCTGAAGAGCGCCAGCGCCTTGCTGAGCAACAACGCATGCAGCCAAGTACGATTGACAAGATTTTGTCTAATGGTTGGCTTGTCGGCTTAGCGGCGCTTATTCCAGGTGCATTGCTGGCACTATTGGTTGTGATGTTGCTTGGTCGCCGTTCTAAAAACAAAGAGGAAGAGCCTGCTGCGCAATCGCCGCAGGAAACCGATCCATTAGCTGCGCCAATTGGTTTAGCGGCGACGGACGAGCTGGATGAAGAACTCACACTTGATGATGAGTTGTTCGCAGATGAAGATATAAATACTCAGGCTACACAAGAAGAGAAGCCAGACTTAGAAGAAGACGTCTTTGCCAACCTTGACGATGAAGAACTTGATTTCAATCTAGAAGGGGACGATGACCCATTTGCGGGTATCGGTGATGACGGCGATCTGGATGTTGGTCTGGATGAGTTTGAGTCATCAAACAATGGTATCCAAGTTAACGGCGAAGAAAAAGCGCTTGGTTTAGAAGAGATGGAGCGAGCCTTAGATGAGGTTGCTCCAGAACTAGAAGTGCTCGATGACGATGAGGCTGGCTTCGATCTTTCAGATGATACGAACGAGAAAGCAGACTCGCTTTCAGACGACGCGTTTGCGGAACTACTTGCAGCAGATGAGCCGTCAGAAGAGTTACCAAGTGACACTGTCGATCAGGATATGCTTGATGACTTGTTTGCGGAACTTGGCAATGACGACTTCGACCTAGATACCGATGAACCTGAACTAAAACAGCCCGTATCGGATGATGATTTCAGCGCAGGAGAGGCATCTGATGACGATATCGATAAGCTATTAGCTCAATACGAGCAGCCTGTTACTGAGCCGACAGAAGTTGAAGGTGACGCCAGCGAAGACGCCGTTCTAGATGAAAACAGTACGGACTTACTCGATGAACTGATCGATTTTGACGAAGATGAAACAGACGACGAGTTTGACCCACTGAATGAGCTAGAAGCACTCTCTGGTTTTGAAGGTGATGACTCGATTGAAGAGTTAGATGCAGATAGCACAGATTTACTGGATGAACTCATTGATGACGTCACATCCGAACTTGATGAAGAGACAGAAACTGAGACTGAGTTAGATCCGTTTGATGATCTGATTCGAGAGGACGAAAGCCCTGCACAGAATAAATCGGAGGAGGAAGAGTTACTCGCTTCACTTGGTTTTGGCGAACCAGACGGCGACGAAAAACCATCTTCAATAGCCGAGTCAGAGCCCGCTCATGAAGAGCCGGAAATTGAGTCTGGTTTGGACATCGACGCTTTATTAAGTGACAGTCAACCAGACCCACAACAAACAGCGCCAGAGCAACCATTAACCGAGCCAGAAACTGCTTCAGAGCCATTTAGCAGCGATGAGTTTCTTGGTGATTTAGAGGACCTCTCACCAGAGAACGATCCTTTAATGAGCGAGCTAGACGACTTGTTTGAGTCAGACAGTGAAGAGCTTCAGCCTACAGAGCAAGAAAAAGCGGACTTTTCTGCTGAACTGGATGCGCTATTTGATACTGAAGATGATTTAGCGCAACAACAAGTTGAAGAGTCGCAAGCTGAGATAGAGGAATCTTCGCCACAACAAGAAGAGGATGCCAATTCTAAGTCAACGCAAGATGCATCAGTAGAGCCTGATGCTAAAGTGCCGCCTCAAGTTGAGACAGAAGAAGACGCTCCGGCGTTCACTCCGACACCAAATACAGTAGAAAATGAATTTGGTGTTCCACAAGAAGAAGATTGGCTACTGGATGAGCCTGAACTAGAAAGTGAAACTCAACCAGAACAAGAACAAAACTCGGGTAACAAAAGTGAGCCAGAAAGTTCAGAACTAGCATCAGAAACTGAGTCGGCAACCAATGCAGAAGAAGAGTTCGATTTTGATGAACTCGATCTACCAGAGTTCAGTGAAGAAGACGCACTGGCGTCCATGGCGGACGAACCTGCGTTTGGTGAACCAGAATCTGTAGAGCCTGAGCGCTCTGAAGCTGAGTCGGCGACTGAAGCAGAAGAAGAGTTCGATTTCGATGAACTCGAACTGCCAGAGTTTAGTGAAGAGGACGCATTGGCGTCCATGGCAGGCGAACCTACGTTTGATGACCCAGAGTCTATCGAGCCTGAGCGCTCTGAAGCTGAGTCGGCTACTGAAGCAGAAGAAGAGTTCGATTTCGATGAACTCGAACTGCCAGAGTTCAGCGAAGAAGACGCACTGGCGTCCATGGCGGACGAACCTGCGTTAGATGAATCAGAGTCTATCGAGCCTGAGCGCTCTGAAGCTGAGTCGGCGACTGAAGCAGAAGATGAATTCAATTTTGATGAACTCGATCTACCAGAGTTCAGCGAAGAGGACGCATTGGCGTCTATGGCGGGCGAACCTGCGTTTGATGACCCAGAGTCTATCGAGCCTGAGCGCTCTGAAGCTGATTCGGCCACTGAAGCAGAAGATGAATTTAATTTTGATGAACTCGATCTACCAGAGTTCAGCGAAGAGGACGCATTGGCGTCCATGGCAGGCGAACCTACGTTAGATGAATCAGAGTCTATCGAGCCTGAGCGCTCTGAAGCTGAGTCGGCTACTGAAGCAGAAGAAGAGTTCGATTTTGATGAACTCGATCTACCAGAGTTCAGTGAAGAAGACGCCTTGGCATCTATGGAAGAAGAGCCAGAATTACCGAGTTCTGAAACCGTAGATATAGAACCAATCTCCGGTGAGGGTGAAGAGCTAAGTTTTGACGACCAAGACCTTCCTGAGTTCAATGAGGAAGATGTTCTCGCATCAATGAATGAGAGTGCGCCAGAGACTCCTAATGTTGAAGCTGAGACATCGAGACCAACTCTTCAAGCCGATAACGATCATGATGCTTTGTTTGAAGTCTTTGCGCAGCAAAACGGTTTTGATACTGAACCAGAAGTGCAGCCAACGGCGACAGAGGGTGAGCCACTAAGTGACTTAGATGATGAATCTTCAATGGCTAACCTTCTTGCTGAAGACGCAAGTTCAGAGGTATTTGAAGGTCAGTTAGACAGTGACACCATCGCAAGCGCAGGTATGGATTTTGAAACCATGCTTGATGTTGGAGATGATTGGGATGGCTTTAAACCAGCTGCCGATAGTGTAAGTTCTACGGAAGATGTGCCTGAGGACCAGCGTGATGTTTGGAATTCGAGTGACGCACTAAGTCAGCCAGAGATCGCGCAAGAAAACTGGGCAGAGCAAAGCGACTTGGATGACTTCGACCCAAAGAAAAATCAATTTATGACGATTGATGAATTGATGGCTCAGGTCGATAAAGAAGGTGGTGAATTCGAAGAAGAAGATCTGAAGCTTGATGTCGGATTGAACGAGTTTCCAGATGTTATCGGTGAGATCGGCGATGTTGACGTAGATAGCAACGCTGAAGCTGCTGGAAAACTGGACCTTGCTAAAATCTATCTCGAGATGAACGATTCTCAAGGGGCGATAAAACTACTAGAAGAGGCGATTGTTTACGGTGAAGATGATATTCGCCGCGAAGCAAAGAGCCTGATTGATGCCATTAATGGCCGATAAATTAAAAAGGTCAGCGTTAGCTACCCTTTTTGTGTCCCGCTAGTATGATGCTACCTTTACGTCATCCTTGTTGAAACTGGCAACTTGAGGTGACTTGAGTATATACTTCCCGCCCCATTTTAGAGTTCGAAGGTTAAGATGAGAATCGCATTAGGTATCGAGTACAACGGTACAAACTACTTTGGTTGGCAGCGTCAAAGAGAAGTGAAAAGTGTCCAAGAAGAGCTAGAGAAAGCATTGTCCGTTGTCGCTAATCACCCAGTTGAAGTGCAGTGTGCTGGTCGGACAGACGCTGGCGTACATGGCACAGGACAAGTTGTGCACTTTGATACCAACGTTACTCGAAAAATGGTAGCTTGGACCATGGGCGCAAACGCGAACATGCCGAGTGATATAGCGGTTCGTTGGGCTAAGGAAGTCCCAGATGATTTCCATGCACGATTCTCAGCGACAGCGCGCCGTTATCGCTACATTATTTTCAATCATGCTTTACGACCTGGTATCTTAAACTCTGGTGTGAGCCACTATCATGGTGAGCTCGACGAGAAAAAAATGCATGAGGCAGGGCAGTATCTGCTTGGTGAAAATGATTTTACGTCGTTTCGTGCGGCGCATTGTCAGTCTCGTAGCCCATTTCGAAACTTGATGCATCTGAACGTTACGCGCCATGGGAACTATGTGGTTATTGATATTAAAGCTAATGCGTTCGTGCATCATATGGTTCGTAACATCACGGGTAGCTTGATAAAGGTTGGACGTGGTGAAGAGAGCCCTGAATGGATCAAATGGTTGCTAGAGGCTAAAGATCGCAAACTAGCGGGTGCGACAGCGAAAGCGGAAGGTCTGTACCTGGTAGATGTAGACTATCCAGAAGAATTTGGGTTACCTGAAGTGCCGATCGGCCCACTGTTTTTGCCAGATAATTTGAACTAATTTTACAAACTTATTTCAAAATATCGGTAGTGTTTACATTGAATGTGAGCGGAAAACATACGCTATTTATGATATCAAAAATAGGTACAACCAGTTTTTTATCTACAGTAGCTGCAAGATATGGTTTAATCCGTCGGTATTATGTCGAATTTATATCTTTCGCAATGAAGCGGAAGAGTTGAGAGAAAAGGTCTTCCATGAGTTGGCTTGAAAAGATTTTAGAGAAAAGCAACCTAGTAAGTTCACGCAAAGCTTCTATCCCAGAAGGTGTGTGGACTAAATGTACCTCTTGTGAACAGGTTTTATACCATGCTGAACTAGAGCGTAACCTAGAAGTTTGTCCAAAGTGTAACCATCACATGCGCATGAAAGCGCGTCGTCGTTTGGAAACGTTTTTAGATGAAGGCAATCGAGTTGAATTAGGTACCGAACTTGAGCCACAGGATAAACTGAAATTTAAAGATTCTAAGCGATACAAAGAGCGTATCTCTGCAGCACAAAAAAACAGCGGAGAGAAAGATGCGCTAGTTGTGATGCAAGGTGAACTGCTTGGTCTACCCCTTGTGGCGTGTGCGTTTGAATTCTCCTTTATGGGCGGTTCAATGGGTTCAGTTGTTGGTGCTCGCTTCGTAAAAGCGGTGGATGCAGCAATTGAAAACAATTGTGCACTTGTTTGTTTCTCAGCAAGTGGTGGCGCTCGTATGCAAGAGGCATTGATGTCTCTTATGCAAATGGCAAAAACCAGTGCTGCGCTTGAGCGTCTATCAGAAAAAGGTCTGCCGTTTATTTCGGTTCTCACTGACCCTACAATGGGTGGTGTATCAGCAAGTTTGGCTATGTTGGGTGATATCAACATCGGTGAACCTAAGGCGCTGATTGGCTTTGCTGGTCGTCGTGTTATCGAGCAAACAGTGCGTGAAGATCTTCCTGAAGGTTTCCAGCGTAGTGAGTTCCTGCTTGATCACGGTGCGATTGATATGATCGTTGACCGTCGTGAAATGCGTCAGCGTGTGGGTGGTCTAATCGCTAAGATGACTAACCACAAGTCTCCTTTGGTGGTTTCGGTTAACGAATCTCCAAATGAAGAGCCATATTCTGTACCAGAAGCGGACGAAAAAGGGTAAAGTATCAACTAACATAAAAACCAAAGAATTTAATGGTTAAAGTTAGATGACCCAAAACCCAATTCCTCAAGCCACATCTTCATTAGAGATGTGGCTTGATTATTTAGCAAATATTCATTCCTCAGCAATTGATCTAGGCTTAGACCGTGTCCAAGCGGTAGCAAACAAAGCCAATCTTACCAAACCAGCTCCAACCGTAATCACCGTTGCCGGCACCAATGGCAAAGGTTCAACGTGTGCGTTAATGGAAGCCATTTTACTCGATGCTGGCTATTCAGTCGGTGTTTACAGCTCTCCGCACCTGATTCGTTACAACGAGCGTGTACGTATTAATGGCGTTGACGTTGTAGATGCAAAGCACTGTGAAGCATTCGACTATGTAGAAAAGCAGCGTGGTGATATCAGCCTTAGCCTCTTTGAATTCGGTACGCTTGCTGCGCTACGTATTTTCCAAGTAGAGAAAGTTGACGTTGTCTTACTTGAAGTAGGACTTGGCGGCCGTCTAGACGCCACCAACGTTGTTGACCATGATGTTTCTGTTATTACGAGCTTAGCTATCGATCATGTGGATTGGCTTGGTGATGACATCAATGTCATTGGTTTTGAAAAAGCAGGCATTTACCGTCCAGGGAAGCCAGCAATTTGTGGTCAACCAACGCCACCGGCGACCGTGGCAGCTCATGCTGACGATATTGGCTCTGAGTTCTTCCAAGTGGGTATTCAGTATGATTACCAACTGACTAATAATGGTTGGAAGTGGAGCAGTGGTGCATTTGCGTTAGAGGATTTACCTGTCCCATCGTTACCGCTACAAAATGCGGCAACAGCATTGATGGCGTTAGGAGCATCGGAATTGCAAATCACTGACATAAACATTGTCAATGGCTTGAATAATGCTCGCCTGGCAGGGCGTATGCAGGTACTGCATCACGAACCTGAAATAGTCCTTGATGTCGCTCATAACCCGCACTCTGCTGAGTATTTGGTAGAGAGAGTGAAGCAACAATATCTGGGTAAGAATATCCATATTGTGGTTGCAATGCTGCATGACAAAGACATTAAAGCAACCATTGAAGCGCTAACTCCAGTTGCAACACAATGGTATCCAGCGTCGCTTACTGGACCGAGAGCGGCGACAGCTGATGAATTGTGCCAATACTTACCTGATGGGCAAGTTCATTTTGAAAACCCTGTTGACGCCTTCGAGAGTTCGAGAAGCCACGCAAAGACAGGAGACGTTATTCTGGTGGTTGGCTCATTCCATACCGTCGGAGAGGTATTGGAACATTGGCAATCAAATAATAAATAAGTAAAGGTATTTTGATGGCAAGTAAATTCCAAAGTCGTTTAGTCGGCACCATCATTCTAGTCGCAGTCGGAGTGATTGTTCTTCCCGATGTGCTAGATGGTAAGAAACTGCACTACAAAGAAGAATTTGCCAGTATTCCTATCAAACCTGAACTTGATAGTGATGTGGAAAACTTCGAAATATTAGAGCCAGTGGAAGACGATATAGTGTTACCGGACTCTCCAGTTGAAGCGGTGGTGCAGGAGCAAGAGGGCGCCCAAGTGGCTGCTTCTGAGCCTGACCCAACGCCGACGCCTAAACCAGAGGTCATCAAACAGCCAGAGCAAGTTGAGGTGGCCACTCGTCCTGTGCAAGAAAAAAATCAATATGAAGATTCTGCTTGGATCATTCAGTTGATGGCGCTTAAGAATCACGAAAATGCGGTCGCGCTTGTCGCTGATTTGCAAAAGCGTGGCTATCAAGCCCATACAAAGAAAGAAAACGAGTTTACGAGAGTGATTGTTGGTCCTGATGTGTCAAAAAGTAAACTTGAACGGCAAGTCAAGGAATTACAAAAAATTACAGGCTCAAAAGGTCAATTGCTTAAATTTAAGCCATTAAATCCATAAGAAAACGTTTGCGTCAGCATTTTTTCTGTTAAAATGCGCGCCAACTTAAGATGAAGAAAACATGAATTGGATAGATTTTATCATTTTAGGTGTGATCGGATTTTCAGCTCTGATCAGTTTAGTTCGCGGTTTTGCTAAAGAAGCTTTGTCTTTGGTGATTTGGTTTGGAGCGTTTTTTATCTCCAGCAACTACTACGCCAAATTGGCGGTGTACTTCACCAACATCGAAGATGACATGTTTCGTAACGGAGCGGCGATTGCGGCTTTATTTGTCGCGACCTTGGTAGTTGGTGCAGTGGTGAATTACGTCATTGGTCAACTGGTACAAAAAACAGGGCTATCAGGTACGGACCGAATTCTTGGGATTGTATTTGGTGGTCTACGCGGAGTCTTAATTGTTTCTGCGGTGCTGTTTTTTATGGATGCGTTTACTGCATTCCCAAGCTCGGATTGGTGGAAAGATTCACAGTTGATCCCTGAGTTCAGCCGTATCATCGCCCCATTCTTCGAGCATTTACAAGCAACATCAAGTTTTCTGTCTGGCACTATCTAGTAGTGCCAGCTACTGTCGCAAATCGAGGATTAGGACATGTGTGGTATTGTTGGAATCGTGGGCACAACGCCTGTAAACCAGTCTATTTATGACGCGTTAACGGTGTTACAGCATCGTGGCCAAGATGCCGCTGGTATTTGTACCATAGAAAGCAATCGTTTTCGTCTGCGCAAGGCGAACGGTTTAGTCAAGGATGTATTTGAAGCAAGACATATGCAGCGCCTGCAAGGCGAGGTCGGAATTGGTCATGTTCGTTACCCAACAGCAGGCAGTTCAAGCGCTTCAGAAGCTCAACCTTTCTACGTAAACTCTCCTTTCGGTATTACACTTGCCCACAATGGCAACTTGACCAACGCTAACGAAGTTCGTCAAAAGCTGTTTGAAAAAGATCGCCGTCATATCAATACCACTTCAGACTCCGAAGTATTACTAAATGTACTGGCGCACGAAATTGACTCAGTAAAAGGAAATGTCACGACAGAAGACGTATTCCGCGCAGTCACCAATGTGCATCGCACAATTCGTGGTGCTTACGCTGTGACTGCCATGATTATCGGTCATGGTATGATTGCATTTCGTGACCCACACGGTATTCGCCCTCTATGTTTAGGTAAGCGTGAAGTTAATGGCAGAGCGGAGTACATGGTTGCGTCTGAATCGGTAGCATTGGATGCCGTCGGTTTTGATTTTGTTCGTGATGTTGCACCTGGTGAGGCGATCTACGCAACGTTTGACGGTGAACTGTACACGAAGCAGTGTGCAGACAATCCTAAGCTGAACCCTTGTATTTTTGAGTTCGTGTATTTTGCTCGTCCAGACTCGTTCATCGATAAAATTTCGGTATACAGTGCTCGCGTTGAAATGGGTAAAAAGTTAGGCGAACGTATTCGTGAAGACTACGCAAATCTTGATATTGATGTCGTTATTCCTATCCCTGAAACGTCGTGCGACATCGCACTTCAAATCGCTCAAGCGATCGATATCCCTTACCGCCAAGGCTTCGTGAAAAACCGTTACGTGGGACGTACGTTTATCATGCCTGGTCAGCAACAACGTAAGAAATCTGTACGTCGCAAGTTGAATGCAATTCGCTCGGAGTTCAAAGATAAGAATGTGTTGCTGGTGGATGACTCTATCGTTCGTGGTACTACGTCAGAACAAATCATCGAAATGGCACGTGATTCTGGTGCGAAGAAAGTGTACATGGTATCAGCAGCACCAGAAGTTCGATTCCCGAACGTGTATGGTATTGATATGCCAAGTGCTACCGAGCTTATTGCTCATGGCCGCGACAACGATACAATTTGTAAGCAGATTGGTGCTGATGCATTGATTTATCAACGTCTAGAAGATTTGGTTGAGGCTGTCGGCCTTGGAAACCAAGATATTACTCAGTTCGATACATCCGTGTTTAACGGCGAATACGTAACGGGTGATATCGACCAACAATACCTAGACTTCTTAGATGGTCTTCGTAACGATGATGCGAAAACACAACTTGAAATCCAACAGGATTTAGCAAACCTAGAGCTGCATAACGAAGGCGCATAATAGGCGTTTTCTTGAGGCGTAAAAAAACCAGAGCTTCGGCTCTGGTTTTTTGTATTCGCTATCGAATTAGTGGATGTTATAAGCGATCACAAAGTCGATAAAGAGACGAACTTTCTCTGGCAGGTGATCTTTGTGGTTGTAAAGCATATAAATGTCGCGCGGGTTTGCACTCCAATCTGGCAGTATGCGTACCAAATCGCCGCTTTCGATGTATTCTTTGATCATGACATCTGGCATTAGCGTGATGCCTAAACCTTCGGAACAAGCACTGCGTACTACATTTAGTGCATTCGCCTGAAAGCGACCACGATCAACGTTTACGACAGACTCGCCTTTGCTATTAATTAAGGTCCACTTGATAAGAGGGTAGCCTTTTAGCAATGAATGGTTAGAGAGCTCTTCTGCGTGGTTTGGTGCTGGATTCGAGGCAAGGTAGTCAGGACTTGCGACAAGAATATCCTTCACTTCGCCAATCTTACGTGCGATCAGGCTAGAATCACGTTGGGGCCCCACTCGAAAAATGACATCCCATTCAGTAGGGTCAAGCTTGTCTGCATTATTTTCTGTCGTTAGTTCGATATTGATGTCCGGATACTGCTTCATAAAGCTGTTGAACATCGGCATCATCATGCGCTTAGTTAAGTTATAAGGCGCCGATATCTTAATCTTGCCTGATGCTCCTCGGCAGTCGTCAGTGATTTCCTCTGCTGCCGTGGTTAGCCTTTGTAGCAAAGGGGAGCACTCATGGTAAAAACGTTCCCCGGCTTCTGTAAGCGAGAGTTTGCGAGCGTGACGGTTCAATAGTCGAAGATTGACAGAGTCTTCTAGCGCTTGAATGCGTCGGGTGATGGTCGCAACCGGGATCATGGTTTTTCGCGAAGTTGCGGTGTAGCTCCCATTTTCGACAACCAGTCGAAACAGGTTTAAGTCATCTAATTTCATATTTCCAGACACATTAAATTACCGATTACGGCTAATTTATAATTAACTTTGTGATCAAAGCTTGCTTTAAGTCAACATGTTGCATCATTTGAACACAGCAACCCTGTTTGAGTAAATACTGTTATACCCCGTAATATTTGTATAAACGCCGTTTTCAAGCTACGTTTTATAACAAGGCGGAACGGCCTCAAGTCTTGCTGCGCAACGTTTCGCCGGATGTAAACACAACAAAAATAATGACTTAATAATAAATCTGTTTTTTGACTTAGCTTTGTGAGGTGTAAAGGTATGTTTAAGACTCACAGTCAAACGGCAATGGTCTCGGCACAGGAAGTGGTTAATCAAAAACTAATTATGTTGGTGGATGATGATCCAATATTTCGTAAAGTAACCAATGCTTATTTAGAAAGTCAGGGTTTTAAAGTAGTAGAAGCTGAAAACGGCCTAGAGGCGCTTCAACAACTCAGGGAATGCCAACCCGATCTTATCTTGTGTGATTTATCGATGCCGGTATTAGATGGCATTGAATTCGTCGAAGAAGTCAGTCTTGAATATCCATACTTGCCGCTTATCGTGGTATCCGGCACGGATGAAATGTCCGATGTCGCGAAAGCGTTGCGATTTGGTATTAAAGATTTTCTTCCTAAACCGATAGGTAATTATGAGCACCTATCTCAGGCGATAGACAATACGCTCGAAGATACCGATAGCCATTTCTCCGAACAGCGAGACTTTTCAAGTCAGTGGTTCCGAGTCGATGACGGTGGCGAAATCCCAGATGAGCAAGAGCTTCACTGGCATCTAGAGTATTTGCAGCAGAACCCGAGTGCTGCAAGAGATTTACTGCATGCTCTATTGCCAGAGAAAGATGCTTCTCAAGGTGATTGGCGCTGCTCATACCGTTTATTGCAATCGACGGACGTTATGCCACTGGTGTTCGATTATCGTTGGTTAATGAATGGGCAATTTGCGTTCTATCTCGTTGACTCTGCTTCCCAGAGTAATGATGGTGTCGCGACGACATTGCTTGTTAGGGCTTTGTTTGACGATTACCTGCGTAATTTGAAGAGTTTCAGTGCTGATCTGAAGGATATGGTAGGGATCATTGAAAAAGGAATCGAGTGTTCAGAGTGCGCTGGTGCGGTTAATGCTGTATTTGGTGTCGCTGATCTGGCTTCGTCCTCCGTTTCTATCCTGCCTGCGGGTTTAGATAGTCATTGGTCTGACGGAAATACTAATCAACATATCGCGGCAGGTAACTGTTTAGGGGCAGGAAGTATGAAAAACTTCATAACCCGAGATTTACCGCTAGGTGTTGCTGGTCAGTTATCCATCGGTTGTTTAGGCTCTTCAAGTTTTAGCTTAAATATTGCCCGGAAATCACGACTGGTATAATTCTGACTTCATAACACAATAAGCAGCGTCTTGGCGCTGCTTATTGTCTTTTTAGAACCACAAAAAAACAACAAATGCTCGAACAATAACCTTACTTTTTGCTGGTGTTTAGATTTGGCTGTTTAAGGTATAGTCAACGCCTAAAACAATAATGACCCATTTGTGCAACGATAATTTAACGCTGTGCCTTGGGAGAAGCAAAGTCAACTAGTGAGAAGATACATCATGGCAGACAAAGATTTTAAAGAGCCTTATAATATTTTTTACTTTTTAGGTTTCATTGCAGTACTTTTAATTCCAACATTACCTGCAACGCTAACCTGGCTTCGTGTAATGAATGGTTACGCAGGCTTTTAATCTAGCTATTTTGTACCGGAGTTCACCATTCGTATTAAGCGTTACTTTTTCAATACCGTTGGTGGACTCTGTATTGTGCTCGGCATTGCCGGCATAGCCCTTCCGCTTTTACCCACCACTCCTTTCATTCTACTTGCTAGTGCATGTTTTATGCGTGGTAGCCCCGCATTTCATCATTGGCTACATAACCACAAAACGTTTGGACCGATTCTCGATAATTGGCATAAGCACCGGGCTGTTACTTCAAAAGTAAAACAGCGTGGCGCCATTTTTATTGCACTTAGTTTCATGGTTTCAATCGTTGTTGTTCCCCTTGTTTGGGTGAAAATTGGTCTTTTAGTGATGCTAATCGTTTTACTCGGCTGGTTTATGCGTCTGCCTGTGATTGAGTTGGTTGCTGACAGAGAAGAAAATCACTAAGATTGTAGAGAATAGTGTGCCCGCTCTTCGAGTGGGCGTTTGTATTTTCAGCGCCTGTGACTGTTACGAAAATAAGCACATAGTGGTGAAAACCTATTGTTCGTTGCCCTCGTGATACTGCGATTAGAGAGGGCGATGAGCCAATCTAAGTAAATCGGTATTATGACTACAGAAACAATTTCACTGATCAAATCTAGCATCAAAAGCATCCAAGACTACCCAAAGCCAGGCATTCTATTTCGTGATGTAACGAGCCTTCTTGAAGACGCAAAAGCATACCAAGCAACGATTAACTTACTTGTTGAACGTTACAAAGATATGGGCTTTACCAAGGTTGTGGGTACGGAAGCTCGTGGCTTTTTATTTGGCGCGCCTTTAGCGCTTGAGCTAGGTGTTGGTTTTGTACCAGTGCGTAAACCAGGCAAGCTACCACGCCCTACTGTTGCTCAGTCTTATGAGCTTGAATACGGCGTTGATACACTAGAAATCCATACAGATGCCATCGTTGAAGGCGACAAAGTACTGGTTGTCGACGATTTATTGGCAACGGGCGGTACTATTGAAGCGACGACTAAGCTGATTCGCCAACTGGGTGGTGAAGTTGAGCACGCTGCGTTCGTTATCAACCTACCAGAAATCGGTGGCGATAAACGTTTAGAAGCATTAGGTCTAAACGTGTACAGCATCTGCGATTTTGAAGGACATTAATACATTCAATGAGTTATTTAGCTTTAGCGCGAAAATGGCGTCCTAATCAGTTTGACCAAGTTGTCGGACAAAAACATGTCCTGACGGCGTTGGAAAACGCACTGGCGCAAAACCGTTTACACCATGCTTATCTGTTCAGCGGGACTCGTGGTGTGGGTAAAACGAGTATCGGTAGGTTGTTTGCCAAAGGCTTGAACTGCGAAACCGGCATTACCGCGACACCTTGTGGTAAGTGCGATACTTGTCGTGAAATTGATGAAGGTCGCTTTGTCGATCTTCTTGAAATCGACGCGGCATCACGTACTAAAGTTGAAGACACTCGCGAACTGTTAGACAACGTTCAATACAAGCCTGCTCGTGGACGGTTTAAAGTGTACCTCATCGATGAGGTACACATGCTATCGCGTCACTCTTTCAATGCGTTGTTGAAAACCCTGGAAGAGCCGCCAGAGTATGTGAAGTTCTTACTCGCGACAACCGATCCACAAAAGCTGCCAGTTACTATATTGTCGCGTTGTCTACAGTTCCATCTCAAACCGATCAGCGTTGATGATATTCATCAGCAACTTGACTACATTTTGGGTCAAGAGCAAGTATCGGCAGAACCAAAAGCACTGGGTATGATTTCACATGCTGCAGATGGCAGTATGCGTGATGCTCTCAGCTTGACCGATCAAGCAATTGCTTTAGGTAACGGTGCGGTGCAAACCGATATTGTCAGCCACATGTTGGGGACGATTGATACCGACCAAGCGATTCACTTACTAGAGTCAATCAGCAGCAAGCAACCTCAACAAGCCATGGATAAAATCCAGCAATTAGCGGCAAATGGTGTTGAGTGGGATGGTTTGTTGCAGCAAGTCGCAACACAGCTTCATCGAATTGCGATGTATCAAGCGTTGCCAGCGTCGCTAGACCGAGCGCAGCCAGATGCAGAAAAAATCGAGTTGTTGAGTAAAGCACTAAGTCCGCAAGACGTTCAGCTTTACTACCAAATTGCATTGAAAGGTCGTGAAGATTTGACCCTCTCGCCAAATGGGCGAGTCGGTCTGGAAATGATTGTACTGCGTATGATGGCGTTCCGCCCATCAAATAACAGTGGGGCAAATGTTGTTTCCAGTAACTGCGAACCAGCTTCAGCACCAGTTCAAAGTGCCAGTCAGCCAAAGACTGCGCCAGCTCAGACAGTCGCTGCTCCTCGAGCTCAGCAGCCGAATCCAGCACAAAGCACACCACAAGTGGCGCCTCAACCTTCATCCAATTCGCAACCTGAGTATCACGCGAGTGGATATGAGACGGTTCCGCCACAGTATGATATGGCGCCGCCGATGAGCGAAAACCCAGCGCCGCAGCATGAAACGCCACCTCAACAAGTGCAAGAGAGCGTTTCAACACCGGCGCGCGGTGGTCTAAGCGGTTTACGTCACCAATTACGTTCTCAGCGTCAAGGCCTACAACAGAACACTCCTCAAAATGGTGGCTCAAAAAAGCCTAAAGCGGCATCTGCACAACCAGAATCGGTTATCGACCGAGTAGCGCAATTGCATGGCAATTCCGCGCAGGTGTCGCCAAACTCAGCTCCGAAGTCGACGGAGCCACAAGTTGAGGAAGCGTATCGCTGGCGTCCAAGCAAGCCTGTTGAGACAAAAGTGAATACAAAACTGACACCTACGCAGCTCAAGCAGGCACTTGAGCATGAGAAAACGCCTGAAATGGCACAAAAGCTCATCGATGAATCGTTAGAACATAATGAATGGGCGAAGCTCATCAGCTTAATGGAGATCCCTAAGCTGGTAGAGCAACTTGCGCTAAACTCTCATTATAGTAAGGAAGGAACAACCGTTTCGTTACTATTGAGAAGTAGCCAAGCTCATTTGAATACTGATAGAGCTCAAGCCGAATTGCTTAAAGCACTTAATACCGTGTTAGGTGAAGAGTGCCACATGAGCATCGAAATAGGGGAGAGTGGAGAAACACCACTTGAACTGAGAGATAGGCTCTACCAAGAGAAATTACAGCAAGCGCTGAACAGTTTAGAAAACGATCCAAATGTTCAATTTATTGAACGTCGTTTTGCTGCAGAGCTTGATAAAGATAGTGTGCGCCCTATCTAATAATCGAATGGAATGGGGTTGAAAACCCAAAGGTATAACCCCATTAATTGATGCAACACCTCATTAAACCAGAGAGATAAACATGTTTGGTAAAGGCGGTATGGGCAACCTAATGAAGCAAGCCCAGCAAATGCAAGATCGCATGCAAAAGCTTCAAGAAGAAATCGCGAATATGGAAGTAACTGGCGAGTCTGGTGCTGGCCTAGTAAAAGTTACTATCACTGGTAGTCACAGCGTACGTCGTGTTGACATCGATGAAAGTTTGATGGAAGACGACAAAGAAATGCTTGAAGATTTGATCGCTGCGGCGTTCAACGATGCGGCCCGTCGTGTTGAAGAAACTCAAAAAGAGAAAATGGCTTCTGTAACTGGCGGTATGCAACTACCACCAGGTATGAAAATGCCATTCTAATCTGCTGATATTTAATTAAGCGGACTTTTAATGCGTACCAGTCATATGCTGGAGCAATTGATGGAGGCCTTACGTTGTCTACCTGGGGTTGGCCCCAAGTCAGCGCAGCGTATGGCCTTTCATTTGTTACAGCGCGATAGAAAAGGCGGTTTGCAACTTGCAGATGCGCTTAGCCAGGCAATGACAGAAATCGGTCATTGTACTGAGTGTCGAACCTTCACCGAAGAAGAAGTCTGTCATATTTGTACTAACCCAAAACGCCAAGAAAATGGTCAAATTTGTGTGGTAGAAAGCCCGGCAGACATTGCTGCAGTCGAAGCAACGGGCCAGTATTCTGGTCGATACTTTGTTCTTATGGGACATTTGTCACCACTAGACGGTATTGGTCCAAGTGATATTGGACTGGATGTGCTTGATTACCGCTTACGTCGCGGTGATATAGCCGAAGTGATTTTAGCAACAAACCCGACGGTTGAAGGCGAAGCCACTGCACATTACATCGCAGAGCTATGTAAAGAACACCAAGTTGATGCCAGCCGCATCGCGCATGGTGTGCCTGTCGGTGGAGAACTTGAGCTTGTTGATGGCACGACGTTGTCACACTCGCTGTTAGGTCGACACAGAATTTAATAAAAAGCCGCTGAATTCAGCGGCTTTTTTGATCTTGTGAGTTGGGAACGATTAATCGTTCGATTCTTTACCAAGAAGGTTTTTGTAGATAACTGCACCAAGTACGCCACCCAAAATAGGCGCAACCCAGAACAGCCATAATTGAGAAACTGCCCAGTCGCCCACATATATCGCGACTGCTGTACTACGAGCCGGGTTTACTGAGGTATTTGTGACAGGAATGCTGATCAGGTGAATAAGAGTCAGACACAAACCAATCGCAATAGGTGCAAAACCTTGAGGTGCACGTTTGTCTGTCGCCCCCATGATTACGATAAGGAACATCATCGTCATCACGACTTCAGAAACTAGCGCAGCAAGCATGGAGTACTGACCCGGCGAGTGTTCACCATAACCATTGGCGGCAAAACCAGAACCCACAACATCGAATCCAGCTTGTCCTGTCGCGATGACATAAAGAATGCCACCAGCGATCAGCCCGCCGAGCACTTGTGCGATGATGTAAGGCGCAACGTCTTTTGTCTCAAACCGACCGCCAGCCCAAAGACCAACCGTCACTGCCGGGTTCAAGTGACAACCTGAAATATGACCGATTGCAAATGCCATGGTTAAAACGGTTAAACCAAAGGCCAGAGCAACGCCCAGCAGACCAATACCCACGTCTGGGAAACCTGCAGCCAACACTGCGCTACCGCAACCGCCTAATACTAGCCAGAACGTACCAAAAGCCTCTGCTAAATACTTGTTCATGTTATTTCCTAATTTCTACTTAAATGACCCGCTGAACATAGTCGAGAATTGTCAATTAAGTGTGAGGGAGATCGCGTAAAGACTGCAAATAGGACGGTATGTGGCAAGAGTTCTCAAGGATGAGAGAAAAGCAGGGAGAGGAGAGGTTGAATCTTAAGGTTGCCTTGGCCATCACTACCTGAGTAACAGCCAAGGCAAAGTAGGTTTTAGCTAAATGCGACGAAAGGTGATACGCACAACAAAATACCAGTCGCAATAATCAAGTAAAGCGACGCGCCTTTGTATTTGTGTAAAGAAGGCACTTGGTAGACAAGGTAAGCTGGAATCAAACAGCCAATCAAACCAAAGATAGGGCTACATACTGATGTGAAGCTCAGAACTGGTAGATTCAATACAATTGCACCCCACGCCATGAGAATCGCAAAGAGAATGATTCCCTTGGTGACTAAGTCTTTATTGATCTTATCTTCAGGCATGACCTTTTTTAGAGCCAGCATCGCTAGACCTTGGCAAGAATCGCGGAAACCTAAGTACACGCCAAAAAACGCAGTCATTACTGAGAAAATATTCAGCATCAAACTCATTAGTTTTAGCGTCGTGCCGTCCATGCCTTGCGCAACCATCGCAAGAGCAGAGATGTTCTCTTCTGCTGCTTTAACCGCTTGTTCATGTGACATCGCAAGCGTAAAGGAAATCGCGTAGAAAAAGACCGTCACAAACAAGATACCGAAAGCAATTTTCATTGCGCGCATGGCTTTAAAGCGAGCAACCTCAATCGATTTTTCTTTTGATCGGTATGAGATCACCATTGGGCTCAAGCTTTGAATGAAGAGAATAGACGTTAGAGTAAACGGCAGTAGCTCAATTGCATCTTTCAAACCAGCGCCTGTTTCTGGAATTGCACCGACATTCGCTACATCCCATTTTTCGATCATCATGACGCCAAGTAATGCAACGGTACAAAGTTTAATCAGTACAAGACCAGTACTGACCTTAAACAAAATCTTTTCACCACGAGATGCAATAGCGACCAGCGCGCACACTAAAGCCAGACCATATAGCGGGTTTTCAGACAATAAACCTTCCGTGATGCCAAAACTATGTAGGAAAGATGCCGAGTCATTGTTGATAGCTGTTGAGTAAACAAAGACCCAAATCACCAACATGATGAAGTAGAGCACACCTAATAACGCCCCCCATTTGTTACCAAGGTAGCCGGAAATGACGCCAGCGTAATCTTGGCACTTTGGTGAACTTGAGAGAGTGTTGATGAAAAGGCGTTGGAACAAGTACATCGCTGGGTAGCCGATTACGGCAGAGGCCAAGAATACCCAAAGGCCCAATACGCCAACTTTTACTGGTAAAAAAACAATACCGGCGCCGATTGCCATGCCGATACTCATGATCACCCATCCCCAGTCTGTGCTATCAAACTTGATCGCGGCTTTCCACTCATCTAGGGCCATGCCTGCTTTTACGTGCGGTGGCTCTTTACCGATGGGTAAGGTTTGTGTAGGTGCTGTCACGCTCATTTTATTGTTTCTCTTGTTAGTATGAATTTTTCTCAAATTTAATTGAGAAAATGTATATCACCAATTTTTTTGTGGAAAATTCAGATAAATTTGAGATCTTGGCGAGGAAGTTCAAATAAATTGGAGTTTTTAACGAATTTTGTGATCTGATCTAGTTGTTTGGTTCATATTTAATTGAAAAAATAACGCTAATACGGAAGTTAAATTAGAAACTTCTTAATAAAAAATAAAATTTATGTGAGGATTTAAAAATGAAAAAATTGATTTCATCTGAACACGCGCCTGCTGCTATCGGACCTTATTCACATGGCACTAGCTATGGCGATTTGATTTTTACTTCTGGCCAGTTACCCGTTGATAAGGCAACAGGAAAAGTAGTTGAAGGCGGCATCAGTGCACAAAGTCATCAATCTCTTACTAACTTGAAGCACGTTTTAGAGGCTGGTGGTGGCAGTATCGATACTGTTTTAAAAACAACGTGTTACCTATCGAATATTAATGACTTTGCCGAGTTTAACAAGGTCTACGCAGAGTTTTTCCAACAAGATTGTCCGGCACGCAGTTGCTTCGCAGTGAAAGATTTGCCTCTTGGCGTGTTAATTGAAGTCGAAGCGATTGCTCATAAAAAGTAATACGGAGAACAGAGCATGAACCAGCAATGGACACAATATATCCAAATCATTAAGCAAGTTGTGAAACCTGCATTAGGATGTACAGAACCCATTGCTGCTGCGTACGCGGCAGCAGTTGCTAGAAAAGAGTTGGGCACATCCGATATTGATGCGATAGAGGTGCGTGTTTCAGACAACCTATTTAAAAACTCGATGGGTGTTTTCGTACCCGGAACGGGCAAGATAGGCCTCAAAATTGCCGCCTCAGTTGGTGCATTAGCCGGTGACCCAACAGCAGAACTGGAAGTGTTGGCTCGGATTAATGAGCAGGATGTCGCTGCTGCGCAACAATTGATAGATGAAGAGCGGGTAACTGTAGCGCGCATGGATACGCAAGAATTCATTTATTGCAGCGTAACGCTCACTTCTGGTGACGATGTTGTTTCGGTTACGATCAGTGGCGGTCACACCAACATTATCCAGATCACGCGCAATGGCGACGTGATTTTTGATGCTCCACCACAGCAACGCGTTGCAACCGCTTCCGTTTGTGAAGGTGTGGATATTTCGATCAAACAAATCTATGAGTTTGCCACTCAAGCGCCTTTTGAAGAGATCAAATTTATTCTCCAAGCTGCAGAGCTTAATACCTTGCTGGCTCAAGAGGGTATCGACCGAGGTTACGGCCTAGAAATTGGACGCACGCTAAAAGGCAACATCGAGCAAGGCTTATTGGGCAATGACTTAATGAGTCGTATACAGATGATGACATCCGCGGCGTCTGATGCTCGCATGGGAGGGGCGACGTTGCCAGCCATGAGCAATTTCGGCAGTGGGAACCAAGGTATTGCCGCTACAATGCCAGTTGTAGTTGCCGCAGAAGCATTTCAAAACGACGAAGAACAGCTGGCTCGCGCGTTGATCATGAGTCATTTAGGGGCTATTTACATCAAATCTTATTACCCACCGTTATCCGCATTTTGTGGCAACACTGTTACCAGTGCGGCGGCATCTATGGCGCTGGTGTATTTAGCTGGTGGTACATTCGAGCAATCATGCTACGCCATTCAAAACGTCATCAGCGACAGTTCAGGTATGGTGTGCGATGGTGCGAAGTCCTCTTGTGCGATGAAAGTGTGTACTTCATCGACAACGGCGGTGCGCTCATATTTGATGGCGATGGGTAACCACAGTGTTAAGAATCAAGGTATAGTAGGCGAAGAAGTTGAGCAAACGATAAGAAATGTTGGCTCAATGGTTCGTTTCGGTATGCCGTATACTGACAAATCTATTATCGATATTATGTCGGCCTAACCTCCAGTTTTTGCTAAGGGAAGTAACATTGCTACTAAAGAAACTCACCAAGAGTGATCTCGATATTTTGAACTCTATGAAAAACGTCGTGGATGGCATTGCACGTATGTATGGTGAACACACTGAAGTGGTTCTCCACAGCTTAGATGCCGAAGCGCCGGAAATCATCAAAATCGCAAACGGGCACGTGACGGAACGCAGTGAAGGTGCCCCAATTACCAACTTAGCGAGAATGAAGTTAAGAGAGGGCAAGGATGTTTCTGATTCGTACCTGACGAAAACATCGAACGGAAAGACCTTGCACTCCATTACGACCATTGTCAGAAATCCAAAAAACAAACCGATTGGTTTGCTGTGTATCAACGTGGATATGGATGCACCGATGCAGGCGTTTTTAAAGGCAATGCTGCCTCAGCAACACACCGAGTGTTGTGTTGGTGGCGCTCGATCACCAGAAACGTTTGCGCGTAATATCGATGAAACCATCATCAGTACGATAGAAACCGTGCAAACAGAAGTGTGGGAAAATGAAGCCATTGCGCCTTCTAAACGTAACCGTGAACTGGTGACGCGACTGCACGGCTTAGGCATTTTTAAATACAAAGATGCTGTTTTAATGGTTGCAAACCATCTTGGCATTTCGCGCGATACCATCTACTTGTACTTACGAGAGCTTGGTAACGACTAAACGGGGGCTCTGAATAGATTAAGTAAGTTGCTCTAGCTCAGTGATGTTGTCGAGCGCTTCTTGGTTGGTTTTGCCACACACAACCGGACACGGTTTAAAATCGTGACAAACGTTAGGGCGCTCAGGCTTACCAAACAGCTTACACAAATTATCATCGTTGAGTTGTACGCAACGAACACTTGCTGGTTTGCCCTTGGGCATTCCAGGTATCGGTGAAGAGATACTTGGCGCAATACAGCAAGCTCCGCATCCTAGTCGACAATCCATAATGTAAACCTCTTAAAAATTGAGGGGCAATTATGGTCATTTTGACGTGGATTGGAAGAGTCGCCTAAGAAAAAAATAAAAAGGAGCACTCAATAGAGTGCTCCTTTTGGCTTCTAAACCGTTGTGATCATCTCAAGAAGCGGTTGTAAACAAACAGCAGAATAAATGCGCCTAGCGTTGCGGTGATTATGCTACCGATATTTACGCCAGTTGCCCCGCCGAAACCCAGAATACCGCCAAGAAAGCCGCCGACAAACGCCCCAGCAATACCGAGTAGCATTGTCGCAATCCAGCCACCCCCATCTTTTCCTGGCATGAGCCATTTTGCGAGTGCACCGGCGATTAAGCCCAAAATAATCCAAGAAATAATACCCATGAAAACTCCTTAATGCCTTCTTGATCAATTGAGTAATGGAAACTCGTTTAAGGATAGAACAGTAAAGCGAAAGTAGTTGAATATCTCTACTGTTATGTGTGAATGATTCGAGATCTTCTCAAAACTTGAACTTTTGCGTCGAGAGGGGTATAAATCGCCCCCTAAATTCCCTTGGTGAGACCTGAAGTATGAGCACTCCATTTTGGCAAAGTAAATCGTTAGAGCAGATGACAGAAGAGGAATGGGAATCTCTCTGTGATGGTTGTGGTAAATGTTGCCTGCATAAGCTAATGGACGAAGATACCGACGAAATCTATTACACCAATGTGGCCTGTAGCTGGCTAAATAGCAAAACGTGTTCTTGTAAGGATTACCCAAATCGTTTTACTTCGGGTGAAGAGTGCACCAAGCTGACGCGCGAAGACATCGACGATTTTACTTGGCTGCCGCATACGTGCGCTTACCGCCTGTTGGCTGAAAAGCAGCCTTTACCAGAATGGCATCCGTTGATTACGGGCTCGAAATCTGCGATGCACGCGGCGGGCGAAAGTGTCCGCAATAAAGTGGTATACGAGATTGATGTGGTGGATTGGGAAGACCACATTCTGAATCACCCCAATCGCCAGTAGTTAAATGTACACAAGCCTTTCATCTAATAATGAAAGGCTTGTTTGTTATTGGGTTTCTCAACTTTGACGCCCAACTAACGAAATGCTGCTCAGTTTATTATTTAGTGTTGTAAACTTAGGTATATAATTTCAAGGCTTTACACTTCTATTCTTGGTCGTTTTGATCAGAACTGTTCCCTAAGAGGTAAACATGACGTTTCATTTCCCCCAGAAAATACGCCTGACATCTTGGGTGGTATTATTCGCGCTCATCCTCGGTATGATGGCCCCGATGGTCATCAATGCGAAAGATATTCAGGATACGCCAGAGCCCTCTGCTGCCGAAACTTCTATTGATAACTTGAATCGAGAAATTGTGGATTTATCCCAAGGTCTCTCGCAAGCGAGTGGTGATGAGCGCGACGCGCTTCAACTGCAGCTGTTCCAAAAAAATGAAGAGTTAAGAAGTCAGTTAGCATCAGCGATTGAACGTGAAACTATCCCTCGTGACAAATTGATCTCCTTGGTTAAAAAGCAGGAAAAATACTCCGAGGACGCCACGAACTATCTGTCGGAAAAAATAAAGAAAGTCGTTGAAGATTTAAATAAAGCCAAGGATGAAGAGAAACTTGCTCTTGTTAATGATTACCGAGAGTTACAGCATTACCTCGATGTCAGCTTCGATTCAAGTTGGCAAAACCTTGCTTGGCTGAGAGAGTTAGGGGCTCAAAATGAGCGCGCAGAAGCGGAACTAAAGGATAAAGTTGATAAACGCATGCGTTTGCTGTCTGCCTCAATTGAGTACTTGAGTCAGCAAAGTGAGATCATCGGCTCTCAACTTTCGTCAAGCCCTGAATCGGAAAAAGCGTCACTGCAGTTAAGTCAGCTTATTACTAAGCAAAGACTGAATATTGCGACGGAAAGCCTACGCAATTTAATTTCGATTGGCGATAAAGTCGGTTTAGAAACGTCCGAATACAAACGCCAAATTTTCGAAGTGACAGGGAATATCACCCACGATTTACTGAATACTAAAGTAGTGTGGTCAATACTGAGTCATTGGTCCAACTCGGCACTAGACTGGTTTGCCGAAAATGCGCCGCAGCACATTTTCCAGCTGTTTGTATTTGCGCTGATTTTATTGATCGCTCGTGGGCTCGCGAAGTTAACGCGCAAAGTGGTCAGCAAAGCGGTTTCATCGAAAAACTTAAAACTCTCACACTTGATGCAGGATTTCTTTATCTCAATGTCCGGCAAGTTCGTGTGGGTGATTGGTATCATGGTGGGCCTATCTCAGCTTGGATTGAACCTAGCACCGATCCTAACCGGTTTTGGTATTGCTGGTGTGATTATCGGCTTCGCTTTGCAAGACACCTTGTCCAACTTCGCGGCGGGTATGATGTTGCTTATTTACCGCCCATTTGATGTTGGTGACTTTGTGTATGCTGGTGGCGTGGATGGTAAGGTAAGCCATATGAGTTTGGTGAACACCACAATCCGTACGTTTGATAACCAAATTATTATTGTACCTAACAGTAAAATTTGGGGAGATGTCATTAAGAACGTCACACACGAGCGCATTCGCCGTGTGGATATGGTGTTTGGCATTGGCTATGCGGATGACTTGCTGAAAGCCGAGTCAGTGCTGTCTGATATCATTACTTCTCACCCTGCAGTACTTCGTACACCAGAGCCGATGATCAAAGTGCATACGTTAAACACATCATCTGTAGACTTTATTGTTCGTCCTTGGGTAAAAACTGATGATTATTGGGACGTGTATTGGGATGTGACAAAAGAAGTGAAACTGCGCTTTGACCGAGAAGGCATTTCGATTCCTTTCCCACAACAAGATGTGCATTTGCACATGGTAGAGAAGCAAGACGCGTAATCACAGCCACAACAGTACGAAAAGGCACTCTAGTAAAGAGTGCCTTTTTATTTGCATTAAGCGGTGTTTTTACAGTTCGTTAAAGAACGCCAATTTCGGTTCGCATTCTAACAAGTTGTCGATTTGGCTAATCAAAAGAGAAAAGTGTTCTGTTTTACCATGAAGATCGAACGCTTGTTGGTCTTTAAATTGCTCTTGAAAAACGAAGTGGCACGTATTGTCTTTATCTTGGAATAACTGATAACGAACACAACCTTCCTCATTGCGAGTGGGTTCAAGTACTCGGGTGAGCACTGCTTTCAGTTCTTGTTCTTTTCCCGGTTGTGCGTGAAAGGTAGCAGTCAAGTGAATCATGATGTTTACTCTTTTTGTTATAGGTAACGCCCTTGGCGTTGTAAGAACTCAATTTTGTAACCATCAGGATCAGTCACAAAAAAGAACGTTGCCAAATGCTTTTGTTGGTGATCAAAAGCTTTGATGTCACCCGCTTCAATACCGAGAGATTTTATGCGTTTGTGAGTTTGTTCGATGTCCTCTACGCTGACAGCAAGGTGACCGTAGCCTGAGCCGTGAGTGTAAGGCTCAGTTTGATCGTGATTGTGTGTTAGCTCTAATTCAAAGCCAGTTTCTTCGTTGGCTAGATAGGTCAGAGAAAAACCATCAAAGATGTATTGGTCTTTGATTTCTAGCTCAAGTACGTCGCGGTAAAATTGTAGAGAACGGTCCAGATCGCAGACTCGGATCATGGTGTGAATCATTTTTGTCATGGGTACTCCTTGATAGTCCGCATAGGTTAGCGAGTTCAAAAGGAGTCTGGGTAGTACTCTAGTACGACAAATTAGAACATGCTCAATGGCTTACAACTCTGTTGCATAGCCTATGAGGGTTATTGGTAGGTTGGTCAGAGGTTGGTTGTTATTAAGTGTTTAGTTGTGTCAGTGCTTGACGAATCGTCTCTTTAGGCTGGCGAGCGTAAGTGAGACAGGCGCAGCGGAGTAGGGAGGCAAAGTTGTTTACTTCACCATTGTATTCGAGCGCTTCTTGATAGACCGTACTAATAAACTTAGGAACAGTCATGTTTTGAGCGTTAGCAATTTCCTCAAGAATCGTCCAAAAGCTCGCTTCAAGTTTTACACTTGTGGCGTGACCATCAATACGGATAGAGCGGGTGATGAACTGATAGTTGTCTTGGGGCTGCTTAGCAAATATTTCGCACATTTTCTTCATTCATATAATCAAAGACCTATAATTATTGAGGTTTATTGTTTAAAACGTCAACTATTTTCATGCATAAAAAACGCTCCCTTACGAGAGCGTTTGAACATCACGAGTCGTGAAGTAAGTGCAAGCCGATTATTTGATTTGTTGCTTTAAGTACTCACCTAACTGAGAGTGGTGCATGATTTTTGATACCGGAAGGATAGTTTCTGCCGGCCCCCAAGCAAATACGTTGACTGGGGTATGCGTATGAGTACCCGTTCCCCATACTGTGTTTTGCTTTGTTGCATGCTCACGCGCTAGCAAGTTGCCACGGTCGTTGTAAGGAAAGAACGCATCAAAGTCATTGATTGTAGGAACGTTCTCTTCGCTTAAGTATTTGTGTCCAGCGAGTCGGTATGGATTTGGTTTACTTGCTAATACGCGTTCTGCTTGCTCAGGCGTAATCGAAAAAGCGCTATTTGCATTCACAATTTCTGCAAACTTCTCTGGTGTTTGAGCTTTCTTATCAAGCGCTTGGAATTCGCTGATCATACCGTAGTAGCTTTTCTTCTGGTTGTATAAACCATCGAGGATTTCGAACTGACCAAAGTTGAAGTTTGGCGCGTAATCTTGATTTTTGAATGCTTCGCCGTCGCGTTTTTGCGGTTTAGGCAAGTTTGCTGATGAGTAACTAAAGCCGAAAGAACCAGTCTCGTGATCTGCGGTAACAATGATCAGTGTGTCATCACGGCCTTTTGCCCACTCATAAACCGAGTCTACCGCTTCGTCGAACTTAAGCATTTCATGCAGCATCGTACCCGCATCGTTACTGTGGCCAGCCCAGTCAATTTGACCGCCTTCAACCATCAAGAAAAAGCCGTCTTTGTCTTTTGAAAGAATGTCGATTGCTTTGGTGGTCATTTCTTCCAGTGATGGCTGCGTACGTTTTGGATCGTTTTTGCTTTGACTGTAGGCAATACCATCGTTCATGCCAGAGTAAGCAAAAAGTCCAAGTAATTTGTCACCTTTAGCTTGTGTGAGCATATCGCGGCTGAAAGCCAGGTTGTAACCTTGGTCTTGCGCCTCAGTAAGCAAGTTGCGCTCATCTTTACGTTTCGACTTTAGGTAGACATTACCTTCAGTGAGCTTTTCAAGTTGCTCGTATGTCTCTCCCTTGTCGTTTGTCGACTTTGGAATCCAATGACGAAGTCCGCCAGACATCATCACGTCAACGCCAGTTTCTAGCATGTCCGCCGCAATACTGTTTTCTAGAGAACGGTGTGGTTGATGAGCGGCAAATGCGGCTGGCGTTGCATGAGTCATACGTGTATCAGAGACGAGACCCGTAGCCTTACCTTTGCTTTTGGCTTTTTCCAAAATGGTTTCAACGTGGTTGCCTTGGCTATCAATGCCAATGACTTCAGAAGCGGTAGGTATTCCTGTTGCTAGCATCGTTGCGGAGCACGCAGAGTCGACGACAATCGCGTCTTCTGGATTAGTCAGTGATGATCCAATCACACCTTCTTGAGCGAGTTTATACAAAGCGGTAGTTTCGCCTTTGTAAATCGAGTTAGGTGCGTGTTTGGCGTAGGTCTCTAGTAGACCAACTTGTTGAGGCCCCATGCCATCGCCGATCATCAAAATAACGTTTTTGATTTCGGCCGAGAGTGCATTAAAAGAGAGGGTTGATGCTGCCACTGCGGTAACGATTGGAGATACTAAGCGCTTCATTATATTTTCCTTGTTTATTGAAAGCGCTGGCATTAAAACAATGATTTATGACGATTTTGTGTCGGTAATAAAAGTTTAACTAAAATGTCGTCTTTGCTTGGGTTTGTAGAAAAAGTGAATCAACCTCTAACGTTTGTGAATTTAGAAAGAAGAAAGCCCACAAACGTGGGCTTGGATTGCGCTTAGGAGTTGAAAGCATGGACTAAAGTTATCCATTCAGTGCCTTCACAAGAAACCTAGTTTAGGGAGCAATAAACGAGTATGCGTTCTAAGGTCATAAGAGCGGTCGAATTGAGGAGTATATAACCTACGTTTACGACATATCGTTCTTTGACGTATCAAATTATGGGCTGCAGTTAGTGATTTATTCAAATAGGATTTATTGTCGTAACGATTATTAGACCAACGCTAATATGATGCCACCGACAGTGAGGGCCGCAGAAAGGTATTGACCCGCAGAGTATGAGCCGTCTTCTTCTTCCTCGATTTTGTCAGGGTGATCCATGCCAAGTGCGCCATGTGTAAAGGACTCCACTTTTTCACCAACAGATTTATCTTCTGCTTCTACTCTCTTACTGTCGTGTTCGATTTGCTGCAGAGCGGCGAGGAGTGCTTTGCCCTCCGTAGACAGTGTCACCTTATTGTGTTCGACTTTTAGCGGTGAAGCGTTGCCTTCCTCTTGTGCAATACTTGTTTGCTTAGAGGCGACAGATTGTTTGGCATAGCTATTAACAGAAGTGCTTCCTACTGGATTCATCGAATACTCCTTGGAACATCGACACTCGGTCACTGAGTGCGGGTAAAAAGCAGTTATATTACTATCGGCGGCAAAGTCTATTTCTGAAGCTATTTGGATAAAAACAGGTCTGCTTTTGCCGCTTCTGGTTTCTATTCGTGATCATTAGCAAAAAATAGACCAGCAGGAAGCAGACCGTTGTCACTCTATGAACTCGGAGCACTGTGATGATGCAACGCAACGACAAGGTAGTAACTTAAATTGGAGACCAGCTACTTACATTGAAGATCGCTATTGCGCTTAGTGAGGTGTTGATATGCAGCCATGCGGTGAGCATCTTGTACATACCGTACTGGTGGTGCAAGAACCTCTAACTGATAATCAGTATTATCAGCAAGCACATTATCTGTTGGGCTAATTACAACCACTCTTAAGCTCGGGTTGCGGCTTAAGATGGATGCAGCCGTACCTAACCCTTGCTCGGTATGAAACTTGCCCGCGACATGAACAACCTGAGCACCTGGTTTGGCGGTTAGGTAGTTAACAATAGACTCTGCCATGGTTTCATCCCAAGTTACTTGAGCTGCAAACTGTTTCTCGGTTTGTTCTGGTTTCCCATGATGCATGGATGCCATAAACTTCTCTTTGTATGGACTACTGGCCGTGTTGATGGATTCTGCAATAAACGTTCGCTGCTCATCATCGAGCTTGTTAACGTAGTCTATCCCCTGACGACCAATACATCGGACAATGCCCTTTGGTGCATTCGCTGCAATCACCGGGAGATTTTTCTGCTTAGCAAACTCAACGAGAGGGCGATAGTCGCTCTCATAATTGGGCCAAGCATTGGCTTGTTTCATCAAGTACTGTTCACCGATTTCCCCACGCAGGTAAGCGTCAACAACAGGTTGTTTGTCGCGGGTAAATTGTTCCATTGATAACGCGAGTGGGCGGTCATAAGATGAAAGTTGTTTGAGCATATCGGTTTGAAAGCGATGAACGCCGGCATGTGTGTGCCATTCACCAATAAGAATAACATCTGCTTGTCGCAGCTCTTTTGGTAGTTTGCTTAGAGCGATGTGCTCGCCAGAAGGGGTGTAAAGTTGGTAGTCGTAAAAAGTAGTGACTTCCGCAGAGGTAGGGTGAGAGTTGGTTGATGGAACAGAAGAACAACCAGTAAGTAAGCCAGCAAAGAGCAAGCTTAAAATAGAAAAGCGCATTGAAAAGCCTCCAAAAATGTCCGGATGATATTAATGGAGGCTGAGCAATGAATCAATATAAATGATAACTATTTGCGTTTGTTGACTGCCACTATTATTACTGAGTGGACTTTTTGCGATATACGCGCAGCATAAAATCAGCCTCACACTGATAGAGTGTAGCGGACTTCAACTTTTCACGAAGTGCATCGGTTGCTTTCCATGCGAATGGCGTCATTTGCAATAAATCGAATGCGGCCCCGTTCTTCAAATTCATAACATAGTTAAGATGTTGTTGATGCTCTAATTCATATCCTTCAATGTGTTCTGGCTCTTCACTGTGAAGACGAACATCTTGATAAATGCGTTCACGTAGTTGGTATAAGTGACGGCTTGCAGGTGTCACCGTGATGACCACACCGTTCTCTTTTACAACGCGCTGAAGCTCTTCTGCCTTGCAAGGGGCATAAATGCGCAAAATAGCATCTAAGGATTCATTCGCGAAAGGAAGCCGATGGCTAGAAGCGACGCTAAAGTGACACTGTGTGTAGCGCTTCGCCGCATAACGAATCGCAACTTTTGAAATGTCCAGTCCATATATCGTCGCATCGTCCGTTTGCGTTTGTATCGTTTTCTGCACTTGATCCGTGTAGTAACCCTCGCCGCAACCAATATCTAATAATTGATGATCGGTTCCCTCTGTGTATTTCGCACACAGCTGCGCAACCTCTTGGCGCATTGGGTTGTAGTAATTCCCCTCAAGGAATCGACGACGAGCTTGCATCATCTCTTTATTGTCACCAGGATCTTTAGAACGTTTGTGGTGCGCTGGCATCAAGTTAACGTAGCCTTCTTTTGCTAAGTCAAACTGATGATTGTTTTCGCACTTAAACGTTTTTTCATTTAACGCTAGAGCTTGGTGGCATAAAGGGCATTGATAGTTCATGACGATCTCGAACAGAAAGTAGGGCGGCAAATTCTATCAAAAAGCGTGGTCTCAAGTGAAACAAAAAGAGCCGATGGAATCGGCTCTTATTAAGTATTAGTGGAAGAAGTCGACTTGCTCTTTCAAGTTCCGAGCTTGTTGTTGCAGTTCAATGGCACTTTGCGAGGTTTTCGCGCTGGTGTCGCGGCTTTCTCGGTTTAGCTCACTGATAGAATGGGCATTTGCAGCAATTTCTTGGGATACTTGCGCTTGCTCTTCTGAGGTCGCAGCAATGGCGTCGGCTTGAGACGCTATCGACTGGACTTGTACTGCGATGGCCTCTAATGCTGTACCTGCGTCTTGTGCTTTGTCTAAGACTTGATTGGCACTGCGTTGGCTGTCGGTCATCATATTAACTGCATTGTGAGTAGAGCCTTTTAGCTTCTCAATAATTTCAACTACATCCTGAACTGAGCTTTGTGTACGGTGCGCAAGTGTACGCACTTCATCTGCTACAACTGCGAAGCCACGACCTTGCTCACCTGCTCGTGCGGCTTCAATGGCTGCATTCAACGCGAGTAGGTTGGTTTGCTCTGCAATCTCATCAATCATCTTAGTGACGGTTTGAATACTCTCACTATCGCGATTGACTTGCTCGATAGCCGCTGCTGATTGATCCAACTGATCGTTAAGTTGAGCAACATCGATACATACGCCTTCAACAATCGCGAGACCAGATTGACTATCGGTATTCGCTGAGCGTACATTTTCCGCAATACTTTCGACTTGTTGGGCAACCGATTGAGCAGAAGAGGCCATCTCTTCGATCGCCGTTACCACTTGTTCGACTTCTTCTTGTTGGCGGTCAGCTTGGGTTAAATTGCTATGGGCATCATTGGCAACGCTGTTGGAGTTGCTCTCTACTAAGTCGCTTGTGGAACGGATCTTACCAACAAGTCCATTGAGTTGACTTGCCATACTGGCGACACCTCTATTCAGGTTCGTAATTTCATTTTTTGATGCCTTACGAGACGATGGGACGTTCAAGCTGACCTCGCCGCCCGCCAAGCGAGTCATATAGGAGTTTAGAACGGTCAGAGGTTTTAAGCTGCGATTCAAGAAAAGTGTCAGTACAACAAAAGTAATGATTGCCGCTACCGAAGAAATGATGGCGATAAGTTTGAGTAGTGTATCACTGCCTTTGGTCACTTCTTTGATGAACGTACCACCCAGTAGTTTCCAGTTCCAGCCTGGTACTTCGGTAAACACTAAGTACTTTTCGCCGACTGTTGAGCCGAATTGGTAAGGGTAGAGAATTAATCCGCTCTTTTGTTCAAAAATTTTATGGAAAGGCTTATTACCCTCGTAGTCACGAACTTCTGTGATTGAAGGGTCGGTTGCACTTTTAGTCGGATGGAGTAGGTACTTACCAAGATTGTTGTCGTCGTTGTCGACAATGATGGTATAGCCAGTATCGCCCCATTTAATCTCTTCTAGCGCATCGAATAGCGTTTGTGTTGCTTGATCTACGGGTAAACCAATAAACGATAACCCTGCAACTTTTCCTGTTGCATCTTTAATTGGAGAGTAATAGGTAATGTAGCGTTCGCCGTACAACTTTATTTGAGCGTAATATGGCTGACCAGCTTTTAGTTGCTGATAACCTGGGTGGTCGAGACCTAGTGTGGTTCCCACTGCTCGTTGATCTTGAGGATCTTTTAGTGAGGTAGATACACGGATAAAGTCATCTCCTAAAGGCGCGAATAAAGTCGCGATAGCACCAGTATCACGTGTGAAGCTATCGACCAGCTTTGTGTCGTTAATTAAGCTTTCACTGTATTGAGTGATGTTTGGTATTTCATGACCCATGAAATCAACGGTATAGTTTTCGACATAAACACCGGCAAGGTAACCATTACGAAAAGTGGACTCGAGCACTTTAGCGGTATGCAGATAAGCATCGAATTGGCCAGCAATGGTTTTAGCCATCGACTCTACTTTAGATTGGTGCTCTTTAAGGGTGCTTTCCAATAGAACATCGGAAGCGTTACGGTAAACAAGCGCAGCAATACTGCTGAAAGCAATGAATAGACACAAAGTGATAACCAGCTTTAACTGGAATCCGACACTTTGATTTCGGTATCTCTCTAACATAGATCAATTCCTGATATTTTTATTATTTATGAGTTTTGTATCGGCATGCTATCGGTTTATATGATCGAATTTTTTGATATTTATTAATGAAATAGTCAAAAGTGACTGATAACCAATAAGTTAGTTGAGAGAGGACCATCTAAGTGGGGCTTTTATTACAAAAAAGGCCGGGTATCCCCGACCTTTGAGCTGGTTACAACTACTGCACTGAAATTACAGTGACAAGTTCATGAGTCTCACCTGGCTGGAGCGTTTTACCTTGCTCGATACTTGGAGCGTGAACAGTAGATTCAACACACAGCATGGTTTGGTAACCATCGTCAGCCATATCTGGCATACCTTGTGCACCTTCTGCCCAAGGGTTCCAAAGTACCGCGGAGTTATGACCATGGTTTTCCACGCTTAATGTACGATTCAGTTCCGGATCTTTTACCAAAATTTTCGCTTCTGGTTGCGTGTAAACGCGATCAATGGTGTCTGTGAGTTGCAGAACATCACCACCTTGGCATACCGCATCAGCTTTCAAGCTATCAATGTACTCGGCACCCATGCCTGTTGTTTGTGCTTGCTTAATGTCTCCAACGTTTAGGTAAGTATGTAACGCGCCAGAGAAGGTCCAAGCTTCGTCATCGATGTTCATGACTTTGAGTGTCACTTTTAGCTCATCGCCAACTTCAACCACTAAACGAGCGTCAAACATATGTGGCCAAATATCGTGGATTTCTTCTGTCGGGAACAGAGCAAGTTCAACAATCACGCCGTTATCGTTCTCGCGATGTTCAACCAGCTCCCATTCAGCAGTACGTGCGAAACCATGAGCCGGTGCTGCAATACGGCCAAACCATGGCCAGCAAACGGGAATGCCGCCTCGCAGGGCTTTTTTCCCGTCGAAAATCGCCTTCTCGCTCATCCAAATCAAATCTTCATGACCAGCAGGAGTGAACGAAACAACGTGACCACCATGTAAGGATATGCCTGCTGTCGCTTTCTCATGAATAACACGTACTACTTTGACCTGATCAATTTCAACGACAGTAACGTTATCAGATAACACGGTTAGAGCTGGGAGAGTTTTTAAATCCATGTGCTGTTTCCTATCATTGGGGAAAGTAGGGTTTCGACATCCGTCGCAAATACAATGCAACAGCGCCGAGGTATTCTCTCAAATTCCAGATACAAAAAAGGCGACTCTAGAGCCGCCTTTTCTTTAACGAAGTTATTCGCTAATTGCTAACTATCTAATTACTTAGAGATGTGAGCGATTAGGTCTAGAACTTTGTTTGAGTAACCGATTTCGTTGTCGTACCAAGATACAACTTTAACGAAGTTATCAGTTAGAGCGATACCAGCTTTAGCATCGAATACAGAAGTTTGAACTTCACCGATGAAGTCTTGAGATACTACTGCATCTTCAGTGTAACCTAGAACACCTTTTAGTTCGCCTTCAGAAGCTTCTTTCATTGCTGCACAGATAGCTTCGTAAGATGCGCCTTCTTTTAGGTTAACTGTTAGGTCAACTACAGAAACGTTAGCTGTTGGTACGCGGAAAGCCATACCAGTTAGTTTGCCGTTTAGTTCTGGAAGAACAACGCCTACAGCTTTAGCAGCACCAGTTGAAGATGGGATAATGTTTTGAGAAGCACCACGACCACCGCGCCAGTCTTTAGCAGAAGGACCGTCTACAGTTTTTTGAGTTGCTGTAGTAGCGTGAACTGTAGTCATAAGACCAGATTCGATACCGAACTTGTCGTTAAGAACTTTAGCGATAGGCGCTAGACAGTTAGTAGTACAAGAAGCGTTAGAAACGATGTCTTGACCAGCGTAAGTAGCGTGGTTAACGCCCATTACGAACATTGGAGTAGCGTCTTTTGAAGGACCAGTTAGAACAACTTTCTTCGCGCCAGCTTCGATGTGCTTACGTGCAGTCTCGTCAGTTAGGAAAAGACCAGTTGCTTCTGCAACAACGTCAACACCGATTTCGTCCCACTTAAGGTCCGCTGGGTTGCGCTCTGCAGTAACACGTACAGTTTTACCGTTAACGATTAGGTTACCGCCTTCAACTTCAACAGTACCGTTGAAACGGCCGTGAGTTGAGTCGTACTTAAGCATGTATGCCATGTAATCTACGTCGATAAGGTCGTTGATACCTACAACTTCGATGTCAGCACGCTCTTGCGCTGCACGGAATACGAAACGACCGATACGGCCAAAACCGTTAATACCTACTTTGATAGTCATTATAGTTGCTCCACAACTTAATTTCTGATTAAAGATAACTGGTAGTAAAATTACAGAATCCAGTAAACATCTGCAAGTGATAATCGGACTTAACTTGTTTAAAGTCAAAAAAAAGCGACGCTTTTTTTAACAATTCTTCGCAAATGTTCGTTTTTTAAACTTTTAACTGATTCTTCTGTAGTCCAGTTGGCGTAATATAACTGGTGAGATAAGTGCTCTTATCAAATTAATTACGCATGGTGTCCTAGTGAGAAAGTATGTGCTACAACTGTTAAGAGAAGCAAGTTTTTTGCTAAAAAAGTCAATACCAAAAACAGTAAAGAAGGAGCAGAAAGTCGTGGAACAAAACGGGAAAAAAGTGGCGAAGTCAGATGAGCAGTGGCGTGAGCAACTTTCTGAAGAAGAGTTTCGTGTCTGCCGAGAGCAAGGTACAGAACCGCCTTTCAGCGGTAAACTACTGCATAATAAAGAGACGGGTGTTTATGCTTGTACCTGTTGCAATGCCCCTCTCTTTGTCTCTGATAACAAGTATGACTCTGGCTGTGGTTGGCCAAGTTTTGATGCGCCCATCAATGATCAAGCGGTGCGCTATTTAGAAGATCTGAGTCACGGAATGGTACGTACAGAGATTCGTTGTGCCACATGTGATAGCCATCTAGGGCACGTTTTTGAAGATGGCCCACAGACCACGGGTGAGCGTTTTTGTGTTAATTCAGTGTCGTTAATTTTCAACAAATCAGAACAATAACGACAAAATTGTGCTCGATAGTGTTTTATCCTTTCAATACGATTTGTTGTAAGTAGAAAATAGAGTGTAGTTTGCCCAAAGAAAAACTCCCGCCAATTGCGGGAGTTTTTTCGTTTATATCTCTTTGGGTATCATTGCTGGAGAGTAGTTTCCTCTCTCTATGGCTTTTGCCACCGATTCAGCTAATTCATCTAGCTGCTGATATTGCTCTGCATGACTAAAATTAAACATACGCTTGAGCTGCTTTTCATCAGCAAGCGGGACGTCGAATCTTTTTGCAACCATTGCCCACAGATACGCGCGCTCTTTTTCTCCAAGCCCTTGATGAATGCTTGCCATTGATTTGAGAATGATCGGATTAAGGTTGTCTTCATCCGATAAAGACAACGCTTTATTCAGCAGTATTAACGTTTTCTTGGCATCTCGATTAGTATAGAAAGTAGCTAATGCATATTGCATCTCAGCAGTATTTAACTTGGGTGAGCCTTCCATTTGTAAAAATGCGCGACGAGCTTGGATGTCACCCGTTTGAGACCACAAAAAATACAAAGTAGCCGGGTCTTCTGAGCCTTTTAACTCGTTTACGATGCGTTCTAGCTCATCAATACTGTGTACCAAAGCGTTAAAACGCTGTCTCTTGAGAGCACTTTGATCAATAGGTGTGATCTGAGAGGCGAGTTCTAAGCATTTTCTATATTCAGCGACCAGACCGTATTCGATGATTTGGTTGGCTTCTGATGGTTTTTTCAATTGCTCAAACCGATGCCATACTAAATTTGTTCTGGGAACTCGACATTGCCCGTCATCCATATTGAGCTGTTTGCAGCGCAGCTCTGGTGTTTTTTGGCACAACTCTTCGGTTGTCACGTTACCTTCGAAACAGCCCGTTAGTGCGAGACTTGTGAGGCTGAGAAGTAACCAGTGTGTTCTTTTCATGGCTTTGCTTGTGATCCGTTACACCAATTCATTTTCGTATTCTTGACTCAGTTTCTTAACCCGTTATGTTCTGTAAATAGAATGTAATAAGAAGGTACATTATGGACGCAGAACAACTATTACAAGCGATGACTCCAGAAGTTTATGATCGCTTAGTCTATGCAGTAGAAACGGGAAGATGGCCAGAGGGTACAACACTTTCTAAAGAGCAGCGAGATTCGTGTATGCAAGCTGTGATGTTGTATCAATCAAAACATAATACTGATGCGCAGCATATGACGGTTGCGGCAGGTGGTGAAATCAGCTTTAAATCGAAGCAAGAACTTAAAAAACAATTTAGCGGAGAAGAGAGCGACATTGTTCGTGTCAATCCGAACATTGATTAAGTGTAACCTTTGATTTTACAGAGTGTCGTTTACTACTTTGACTTTAAAAGAAAAAAGCCCAATCTCTATTGGGCTTTTTAGATCGTAGTAAGCTTGAATTTATAGGCTCATCTCACCACGCAGTACTTGCTGCATTCTCTCTTTCACTTCTTCGTAAGAAAGGTTTTGGCTTAGAAGGTAATGCAGTTTTGCTAGTGCCGCTTCTGGCGTCATGTCAAAGCCGCTGATAACTCCAGAGTCTGCCAATGCACAACCCGTGGCGTAGCCGCCCATATTCACTTTGCCTGCCAAACATTGAGTTAGGTTCACGACAATAACGCCGCGCTCAGAGGCTTCTTTTAGGTGGCCCAGTAGCTCAGGGTTTTGAGGCGCGTTGCCGACACCAAAAGTCAGAAGAATCATCGCATTTACAGGCTGACGAAGCGTATTACGAATAACTTCATGTGATATACCAGGATACATGGTGATCACACCGATTGGTTGTGGCGTGATGTTGTGAACCTTAAACTCACCTTCTGGTTGTGCACCAACGGTTACGCTGTTGCTTACTTGAATATTGATCCCAGCTTCCAGTAGTGGAGGAAGGTTTGGTGAAGTAAAGGCATTAAAACCGTCCGCATGAGATTTTGTGCTGCGGTTACCACGCATCAACTGATTATTGAAGAACAAAGTCACTTCGTTGATCGGGTAGTTTGCGGCAATATGCAGAGCATTCAATAGGTTTGCTTGACCGTCAGAACGCAGCTCCGCAAGAGGGATCTGTGAACCTGTAACAATCACTGGCTTGCCAAGATTTTCAAGCATGAAAGACAATGCAGATGCTGTATATGCCATGGTGTCAGTACCATGTAGGATGACGAAACCATCGTATTTGTCATAGTTGTCACGAATATCATCCGCAATCTGCTGCCAGTCGGCAGGCGTCATATCTGATGAGTCAATCAGAGGGTCGTATTCGTGGATAGTGTAATCCGGCATTTCAGGACGGTGAAACTCTGGCATGCTTGCTAGTTGCTTTTCCATAAAGCCAGCAACAGGCACATAGCCGTGATCCGATTTTTGCATTCCGATGGTGCCACCGGTGTAAGCGATGTAGATGTGTTTTCTAGTCATCGTTTTTTCTTTCATGTAGGGGAACAGAGGCGGGGATTATATACCTAAATAACCTTGAGATGCGAGGCTATGCGCACAGCATCAGAAAGTCATCTGAGGAGATGTTGAGCGTAATAAAAAGGGCACCTCAAGTAGAGGTACCCTTTGTAATATTAATGAAAAAGCTACTGCACTTGGCAGTTCAAACAAAATGCGTATTGACCTTTAGGATCGTTAAAGCTTTGTAGCAAGCTTGCGTCTTGTTCAAACTGTTGAGCTACGGGTTGAAGACTTTTTGGTAGCAAGCTGGTTGCATCAATACCTAGAGAGACTTTCACCTGTTTCATGAACTCTTGTAAAAATAGTTCAGTGGGAGAAAGCGGTTCTTCTACCCAGTAAATGCCGTAATCGGTCACATTCGCCAGTTTCGCCGCTAGTTCTACGGCATCATCAAAGTCACCCATTTGGTCAACAAGACCAAAGGATAGGGCGTCTTGTCCTGTCCAAACTCGACCTTGAGCGACGTTGTCGACTTCCTCTAGAGACATATCGCGATTCTCGCCAACCAAAGAAATAAAGCGCTTATAACCGTGCTCGATACCTAATTGGAATACTTGAGACGCGCCGTCAGAAAGGCCAGTGGTAATACCGTCACCAGAGAACGGCGATGTGCCAACGCCATCAGTATTAATGCCTAACTTGCTAAAGCCTTTTTCAAACGTGGTGATGACACTAAAAATACCAATGGAACCCGTCAGTGTTGTTGGCTGAGCAACGATCTTGTCTGCGCTCATTGAAATCCAATAACCACCAGAAGCGGCTAAACTCGACATGGATACAACAACTGGCTTGCCTGCTTGTTTCAGTGCTTCTACTTCGTTGCGAATCACTTCAGAGGCAAAGGCACTACCCCCAGGGCTATCTACTCGCAACACGACCGCTTTCACCTTTTCATCATTGCGTGCTTGACGCAACAAGCTTGCGACGGTGTCACCTCCGACAGTACCACGAGGTTGTTGACCATCCATAATCGCGCCACTGGCTAGAACAACGGCGATATCGTGCTGAGGTAGTGTGTAATCAGGGCGAATCGTTGCAAGGTAGTCGTAGTAACCAATCGCGTTGTAGCTGTCTTTGCCGTCACTACCAAACTGCTTTGCAAATAGAGTGCGAATGTCTTGGCGTGTCGCGAGTTCATCAACCAAACCCAGTTTAACCGCGAGCTGAGCAAGATCACCGTCCACTGACTTCATTTCGTCAATCAGCTCATCCATGGTTGGGTTAAGCACTTTCGCATCAATATTTCGGTTTGTCGTTACGTCATCAACAAAAGCACTCCACAATTGAGTAACCCAACGTGTTGCAGACTCTTTCGCAGCATCGGACATGTCATCACGAATAAACGGTTCGATAGCGGATTTATAAGTACCTACGCGAAAAACATGAGTAGAAACATCAAGCTTTTCCAATAACGTTTTGTAGTACATTGAATAGGCACTGTAACCTTTAATCAATACGCCGCCATCCGGTGCCAGGTAAACTTTATCAGCGTAACTTGCCAAGTAATATTGGCTTTGGTTGTAGAAATCACCTACAGCGTAAACTGGTTTACCTGACGCTTTAAATTCGTTCAACGCTTTCGCGATGTAACGTAATTTCGTGAGATTTGTTTCTGGCATGTCTCGCAGTGCTAGCACTAATCCAGACACTTTAGGATCGTCTTTCGCGTAGCGAATAGTATCAACGATATCGAAAAGGACGTTTTCTTTCGGTAACTCATTGCCCAAAAGGGAACCAGCAAAAGAGTCCATTGGATTTACATAGCGTCTTTGTTCGACAATCGGACCTGAAAGATTCATCACCAATGCCGACTCTTTTTCGACGACGGGTTGACCGTCTCCGGTATAAGTAAAAGCAAAGTAGAAAACGGCAATCATCAGCAAGAAGATCAGGTTTGCCAGTGCGAGTCTGATAAAGGTGATGCTCTTCCATATCCCTTTAAATATCAAACCAATAAATTTGAAGAGTTTTTTCATCTTGTCTCCATAACGAGATAGTTACGCCGAGTCTAACAAAGTATGGGTTCTTATCTCTAAGATCTCAAAAGATAACATTTTTTTAGCTTATCACGACCACTCAACAATTGGCATATTTTCACGCGAGATTGATCGGTGTTACAAAAATGTAAACGCTTGTTTGATTTTTTGGTTGAGCGGGCTTAATCTGGTCAGACCATGATAATAACAATGGATGTTAAGTGATGTCTGCCATGTACCCAAACCTATTAAAGCCACTGGATCTCGGTTTTACACAATTACGAAACCGAGTCCTGATGGGATCAATGCACACGGGCTTAGAAGAGCACAAAGAAGGATTACAGAAGCTCGCGGCTTTCTATGAAGAACGCGTGAAAGGCGGTGTTGGACTGATTGTAACCGGAGGTTTTTCTCCGAACTTACGCGGTCGTTTGCACCCATTGAGTGCTGAGTTCAGCAAGCCAAAGCATGCCAAGGCCCACAAAGTTGTGACAGAAGCGGTGCACAAGCACGGTGGCAAAATTGCCCTACAAATTCTTCATGCTGGGCGTTATGCCATGCATCCATTCTCGCAAAGTGCGTCTGGCATTAAAGCGCCAATTGCAAAGTTTGCTCCGAGTGAAATGAGCGACCGCCAGATTAAGAAAACCATTGATGCCTTTGCGAACAGCGCTGAGTTAGCCCAGCTTGCTGGTTATGATGGCGTCGAGTTAATGGGCTCGGAAGGTTACCTGATAAACCAATTCTTATGTAAGCGCACGAACATGCGTTACGACGAATGGGGTGGCAGTTACAAAAAACGTATGCGTTTTCCGCTAGAAATTGTCAAAGCGGTTCGTAAGGCGGTGGGCGACAAGTTCATCATCATTTTCCGTCTCTCTATGCTGGATCTTGTCGAGCAGGGCAGCACATTTGAAGACGTTATCGAATTGGCGAAAGCGCTTGAAGAGGCTGGCGTCACGATTATTAACACTGGCATTGGTTGGCACGAGGCTCGAATTCCGACCATTGCGACTCAAGTACCACGCGGTGCGTTTACGTGGGTTACGGAAAAAGTTAAACCTCACGTTTCGGTTCCTATCATCACTTGTAACCGAATAAATACGCCAGACGAAGCAGAACGTATTCTATCTTCTGGGCATGCCGATATGGTTTCGATGGCGCGCCCATTCTTGGCTGATCCTTACTTTGTTGCTAAAGCCGAACAGGAAAAAGCGCAGCTTATCAATACGTGTATTGGTTGTAATCAGGCGTGTCTAGATAACGTGTTTAAAGGTAAGCGCGCCAGTTGCTTAGTGAATCCACTTGCGTGCTATGAAACCGAAATTGTTGTTGAACCAGCCTTTAAGAAGAAAAACATTGCCGTTGTCGGAGCAGGTCCGGCGGGCTTGGCTTGTGCGACTACACTGGCTGAACGTGGCCATAAGGTTGATTTGTTCGAAAAGAACGACCGCATCGGCGGTCAGTTCCGTCTTGCTATGCAGATCCCTGGTAAGGAAGAGTTTCGAGAGACGATACGATATTTCGCTAATCGTATTGATGAAACAGGCGTGAATCTGCACTTATCGACGGAAGCGAACTATGACCTACTAACAGAATACGATGAGATCGTGATGGCGTCGGGTGTCGAGCCACGTAAAGTCAATATTGATGGAATTGAGAACCCAGAAAAAGTCGTCGACTATCAAACACTCATTCGAGACAAAACGCCAGTCGGTGAGAAAGTGGCTATCGTTGGTGCAGGTGGTATTGGCGTAGATGTCGCGACCATGCTCACAGAGCCAGTTGGACAAACGTTGGATGACTGGTTGCATGAATGGGGAATCGACAAAGAGATGTCTCAACCGGGTGGTTTATACCCTTACCCTGATGCGGTCAGCGATAAAGAAGTCTGGGTGCTTCAGCGTCGTAAAGGTCGCGTAGGTAAAGGTCCGGGTAAAACAACAGGTTGGATCCATAAACGTACCCTTGAAAAAAGGGGCGTACATTTAGTCGGTGGCGTGTCTTACGATAAAATTGATGATCAAGGTTTGCACATTCATGTAGATGGAAAAGAACAATTATTGAACGCGGACAAAGTCGTCATTTGTGCGGGGCAAGAGTCTGTTCGTCCATTTGAAGATAAATGGTCTGAACTCGGAGAGAAGATTCATATCATTGGCGGAGCTGACCATGCGGGTGAACTTGATGCTGTGCGTGCGATTCGTCAAGGTGTTAAATTGGCGGTAAAACTCTAGCTTTTTAATGTGTGTTTACCATGAAAGCTGCGCTTTGAGCGCAGCTTTTTTTGTATAGAACTAGTCACTGATATCTGGCAGTTGTTTGGCCATTACTACGCCAGCAAGAGTAATAAAAGAGAACACTAACACCACTGCTGAAAGGCTCAAAAAGTTCGACATAACACCAAGAGAACTCATTAGAAGCAGCATTATTCCAACCACCGTGTTACTCACGGCTACATAGCTTATCCGCTTGTCACCTTCTGCGATATCAACTAAGTAGGTTTTTCGTCCGACTCGTATTCCGTCGTGGGCAATACACACACAAAAGTAGAGCAGAGGAATCACGAATAGCAAGCTTTGGCTAGCGGTGACCCACGTATCGTAAACAAATAAAACAACGCCAAGTAGCGCGCTCATCGTTGCGCCGATAACCATAACACTGCGGCTAGAGCGATCGGACATTCTTCCCCAGAAAGGACCTGACACAAAGGAAGCCAAGCCACTCGCAAACATAAAGAGAGCTAGAACCCAGAGCTGTCCACCGAGAGATTGCTGTGCCAGCACAACGTAGTACGGTGCACTCAGCGCAGAACATAAAAATAGTGTCCGCGTGATAACGAATCGACGAAAGGTCACGTCTGTTTTAAGTAACGCGAGTTGTTTAAATGCCTCAAGGACGCCATTTCGACCACCGTCTACCTCACCGGCATACTCATTAATTCGTGCATAAACTAATGCCGCAATAAGCCATATGGCGCCCGCTAACCCTAAACTCAGACTGTAAAAGCGCTCTGTCGGCTCTACGTCCCATAACCAGGCTAGTGCCAGAAGGCTCGCGAAAAGCAGCGTAACCAGGCCAGCAGCGCTTGAAGACCAGCCGTTGACTTGACCTCGTTGGTTTTTAGGGATGGTTTTTCCCAACACATCTTTTGATGCGACGGAATTTAAACCGCGTGAGAGGCTGAAGATCACAAGACATGCAATTACACCATAACCCGCAGCTGCTCCTGTTAGAGTTAATGCGACCACTCCGATTGCAAATATGGAAAGAGCCTGCAAGATGCTGCCAATTACCCAGACCCATTTTCTTACTGGAATGCGTCGGATGTAGTGCGCGATACTAAGTTGTGGGATAAGGGAACCTGATTCACGAATAGGAACGAGCCAACCAATTAAGTAAACCGGTGCCCCGAGGCTTTGTAGTATCCACGGCAACGTGACTTTGGGATTGATTAACGCATCGCCGACCTTCGTTAAAAACTGAGCAAGAATGATTTTAAGAAAGTTGCCGGGAACTTGATGACAAGCTGATTCAGGAATCGCCTTACAGGCACGGGCATCTTCGTCATTAACGATCTTTTCGTAAATGCTGTTTTGTTTATCCTTGTTCATCAACCTGCCTATGTTCAACTTATTCATTTCGCGAATAAATTAACATTAAATCCAGCTTGATGTTAAGTGAAGCACGTTATCAAGCCCACAGAAAACCGGTTGTTATTCGCAGGAGCAGATTGTGCTAAAGTAGCGTAAACAAAATAACAACGATATTCGATAAGGACTCTTTCATGGACGCTCTCGATCTTTTGCTCAATCGCCGATCTATCGCGAAGTTATCTGCGCCTGCACCAGAAGGTAAAGCTCTTGAGAACATCATTCGTGCAGGCCTTCGTGCGCCTGACCATGCGGGATTAACCCCTTGGCGTTTCGTTATCGCACAGGGCGATGGTTTGAAAAAACTGTCAGATATCTTGGTAAAAGCGGCAGAAGCTGAAAAGAGTGATGAAGCGGTGGTCGAAAAGGTAAAGAATGCACCATTTCGCGCACCAATGGTGATCACGGTGATTGCTAAAGTAACGGAACATGAGAAAGTGCCAGCACTAGAGCAACACTTATCTGCGGGATGCGCTGTACAAGCGATGCAAATGGCAGCCGTAGCACAAGGCTTTCAAGGTTTTTGGCGCTCAGGTAAGTGGATGTTCCATCCAGAAGTTCATCAAGCGTTTGGTTTAGAAGGCGACGATGAGATTGTTGGTTTCTTGTACCTAGGTACGCCTGGTTGTACACCGATGAAAGTTCCTGAGCGTGACCTCTCTCAGTTTGTTGAATTTCTATAACTGAAAACTTAAACAAACTTGACTGTTTATTTATACAGTTTTTCTTGATTTATTAGGGCTACATTCGTTAATGTGGCCCTAATTATATTTATTTCCAAAACGTTATGTCTCGTCTGTTTATTGCTGAAAAACCAAGCTTAGGCCGTGCGATTGCCGCTGCTCTGCCAAACCCTCAAAAGAAAGATCAAGGATTCATCCGCTGTGGGAACGGGGATATCGTTACTTGGTGTATCGGCCATTTGCTCGAACAAGTCGAACCTGACGCTTACGATGAGCGTTATAAAAAGTGGAATATGGCAGATTTACCAATTGTTCCGCAGCAATGGCAGCTCAGACCGAGGAAAAGCGCAAGTAAGCAATTAACAGTGATTCGTAAATTGCTCAAAGAAGCTAACGAAGTCATTCATGCAGGAGACCCAGACCGAGAGGGTCAGCTGTTAGTTGATGAAGTTCTCGACTATTGCAAGTTATCTAAAACCAAGAAGGAATCCACACAGCGTTTGCTGATTTCCGACTTGAACTTACCTGCGGTTAAACGCGCACTCAGTTCTATGCGCAGTAATCGCGAGTTTATCCCACTTTCAGTTTCTGCATTGGCCCGCTCTCGGGCTGATTGGCTGTATGGTATGAACATGTCTCGTGCTTATACCTTACTTGGTCAAAAAGCAGGGTATCAAGGTGTTCTCTCGGTAGGGCGAGTGCAAACGCCAGTTCTTGGCTTAGTGGTGCGTCGTGATGAGGAAATCGAAAACTTTGTCCCGAAGGACTATTTTACCCTACATGCTCTGATTCCGTATCAAGATGCCAATGGCACTTTTGATATTCGTGCTCGTTGGAAGCCAAGTGAGGCATGCAAGCCTTGGCAGGATGAAGAAGGGCGAGTGTTAAACCGTAAGTTAGTGGAAAACGTTGCAAACCGCATTGCAAATCAACCCGCGAAAGTGACGGAGTCGGAACAGAAGCAAACCAAGCAATCCGCACCACTACCTTATTCATTATCTGCTTTACAGATCGATGCAGCAAAGCGCTATGGCATGAGTGCGCAACAAGTGTTAGATACTTGTCAGGCATTGTATGAAAAGCACAAGCTGATCACTTATCCACGTTCAGATTGTCGCTATTTACCGATGGAACACTACTCACAAGCAGGGACGGTGACAACAGCTATTGCGAATAACGCAAAAGAGCTGCAAGGTGCCGTTCAGGGAGCAGACTTAACATTAAAGTCCAAAGCTTGGAATGATAAAAAAGTGGATGCGCACCATGCGATTATCCCTACACCAAAACAAGCTAATGTGAATGCGCTTTCGGGCAATGAGATGAAAGTGTATCAATTGATTGCGCGCCAGTATCTGATGCAGTTTTATCCGGCGGCAGTTTACGCAGAAGCGAAATTGGTTTTTGATATCGCTGGTGGTACGTTTATCGCGAAAGGTCGTCAGTTAGTTGCGCCGGGTTGGAAAGCGCTAATGGGCAAAACCGACAAGGAAGATGAAGGTATTGATGCCGTACCACCGTTACCAGAAGGCACCGTGTTAACTTGTCGTGAAGGGGAAATAAAAGACCGAAAAACCGAGCCACCAAAGCACTTTACCGAAGCATCGCTGTTGCAAGCGATGACCGGGATCGCCCGTTACGTTGCGGATAAAGAACTGAAAAAAATCCTTCGTGATACTGATGGGCTAGGTACGGAAGCGACTCGCGCTGGTATTTTGGACACGTTGTTCAAACGCCAACTGCTCACGCGTCAAGGTAAATCAATTCTCAGCTCTCCTGCGGGAAGAGGTCTCATTCATGCCTTGCCACAGGATTCAACGTACCCAGATATGACGGCTCATTGGGAGCACCAGTTACAAGGTATGGCAGAGAGAAATCAGGCATATCAGCCGTTTATGCAAGCACTAGAGCAACGCATTGATGGCTTGATGGCACAAGTAAAAGCAGGGCCGATCCCTGATTCATTGCGTCATCTACCCAAGGTGGAACGTCCTGCGTTTAAACGTAAAAAGCGTAGTTATTCAAAGAGTGGTAGTGCGACTAAATCCCGTGCAACCAAAGGTAAGCGGGCATAGGACAAGCGCGGCGTAATTAAACACCGCGCATGCTTGAAAATAGATTACTCGAACAGGTCGCCGTGGTTTTGGATCGCGCCTCTTACTTCACCTTGAGTTAACACGCGTTTGTCCAGTACCTCTTTCACCTGGTTGCCCAAGTCAACTAATGTATCTCGATTCGCTTGAGTTTGGCGTTTACCAGCACTTCTCAAGCAGTAGTTTAGCTCGTGCTCTTCGCTAAAATTAACCAAATCCCTATCTGCTGCCATCGTGCCTTCTCCTTAATTGTTCTACTTTTTCATAAGTCTGGATTGGATATAGATAAATTCAAGTTAGATTGCGCGAATTATGCTGGTAGATCGCCGATGAACATTATGTTTGCCAACCAAGTCACGATTATGAAGCCTAGCTTAGGTGTTATTTGGTTTATTGATGGTTGTTTCTTAACGCCGCTACCAAGGTAGCTCAGTACCATCGTAGTTAATAAATCGACCTGAAAGTTGCGGTGTACTCAGCTCTATCACGTTCGCTAGGCCCTGCGCGGAGGCTTGCGTATCTATCAATGCATTTGGCCCGCCCATTGCCGTTTTTACCCAACCAGGATGAAGCGCTAAAACGGTAAATCCTTCAGGTGTTAAATCATTGCTCAAGCTTTTAACAACCGAGTTTAGCGCCGCTTTCGATGAACGATAAATATAACCGCCACCGGACGTATTTTCGGTCATGCTCCCCACTTTTGATGAGATACAAGCAATCTTTTTCATCTTGCCTTGTTGTAAGCGAGGGTAACAGTGCTCAACCAGTTTTAACGGTGCAATGGTGTTTACTTCGAAGACTTTACGCCATTCTTCTACGTCAGTGTTTCCAAAGCCATATCCCTTGGGGCCGTAATATCCTGCATTATTGATGAGTAAGTCGATGGCAGGGAGTTTATCGGCAAGCTTAGCGACTTGTTCGTAGTGAGTGACATCCAGTTCGTGCAAAACCAGATTGCTGAATTGTGAGGCTAGAGTTTGTAGTTCTGAACTGTTCTCCAAGGAACGACTGGTAGCATGTACTTGGTGGCCTTGCTTCAGGTACAGCTCAGTTAAGCTAAGGCCAATGCCGCGATTTGCTCCGGTAATAAAGACGGTTTGACTCATACAAACACCTATATTTTTTGATTTCAGTTGAAAGTCATTGTGTTAGCTAAGCGCAATAAAATCAACCAGCGACCACGCACCAACAACGAGAGATGAAAATAGGGACAGAGCACAAAGAGAGCCAAACAGTGCGCCGAGAATAGCAAAGAAAGTAGAATTCATATGTATATTAAATTTAATTGATATTGAAAATCATTATCAATTAAATTGCGTTTTATTCAACCCTTGAAGTTGATACTATTTCGCTACGATTGTTATTAAGAATTTCTCATGCTGCCATTTATCTACCACCCGATTTATTCTCAACTTGAGTTGCCAGAGGGGCATCGTTACCCAATTATGAAGTACCAGTACCTCTATGAATCGCTATTGGTACACATGGAGAAAGATAACTGGAAAGAACACGTGCAGTTTTTCCAGCCAGAAGCATTAACTGTTGAGGAAGTAAAACGTGTTCATGATCAGGAATACGTCGACTTGCTAGTGAATGGAAACATGCCAGCTGCGAAAATGCGCAGAATAGGTTTTCCTTGGAGTGAGTCTCTCATTACCAGAACGCTAACTTCAGCAGCGGGCACGGCTTTGACCGCAAATAAAGCACTTGAGTATGGTGTTGCCATTCATTTGAGTGGCGGGTATCACCACGCACACAAAGAGTTTGGCAGTGGTTTTTGTTTATTTAATGACTTAGTGATCGCGGCTAGGCAAGCGCTCGAAGTCGAGCATGTCGATAAAGTATTGATCATTGATAGTGATGTTCACCATGGGGATGGAACAGCAACTTTGTGTCACGATGAGCCAGATATCATCACGCTTTCTTTCCACTGTGACAAAAACTTCCCGGCTAGAAAGCCTCAGTCTGACCTAGATGTGCCTTTGGTGCGAGGAACAGGTGATGAGGATTTTTTAATGGCGTTTAAGGAAGTAGTCGATATGGCGCTTAATCTTCATCGTCCTGACTTGGTTATCTACGATGCTGGTGTTGATATACATCAAGACGATGAGTTGGGATATTTTGATGTTTCGACGCAAGGGATTTTAGAACGTGATAGATTTTTAATGCAAACAATGAAATCGCGAGGTCTCCCTGTCGCAGCTGTCGTCGGAGGTGGATATCGAACGAATCATGCAGACCTTGTCCCAATTCATTTACAGCTCATTAATGCCGCTAGAGAAATCTTTGTTGGTAAGTAAATACAACTAGACGTGAGTATCAACCTGATTAAAAACGGGACACTGAAACGAAAAGGTCGTTAATTTCTAAGCGTGCTCTTTCTGAATGTTGCGGAGTGCTTAGTTGTGTTCAAAGAAGGGATTTGTACTAATCTTTTCAATTCTGGATATACGAAAAAGCCCGCTAATTTCTTAGCGGGCTTTTTCTAAATGTGGCGGAGAGATAGGGATTTGAACCCTAGATACGCTATTAACGTATGCCGGTTTTCAAGACCGGTGCTTTCAACCACTCAGCCATCTCTCCGTTGTTGAGGCGCATAATATAAGGCTTTGAAAATGTTGTAAACCCCTAGTTGAACTGATTGGATGTTTACTGCGCAAATTTGTGGTTTGTGTTGTTTAAATAAACAAAAACTCCCCAAAAAGGGGAGTTTGAATAGTATATGGGTTGCTAGGTATTAATCATTTTTAGAATAAAAACGCTGTAACTCAGTTAAACCTTGCATCAAAACTGGCAACTTCGGTGCATCATCTCGAAGTCGTTTGTAATTTTTGTCATACAACTTGTAGTTGCCAAACTTATCGATCACTGTGGTTTGTGAGCTAGTAATTAAGGCAAGCTCACGAGTGTCGCCCGCTAGGATCCAACGGCGACGACTTTCGTCAAATAGGTTACGACCACTACTGTAATCATATGGGTTGGAAGATACGCCGAGCATATCCTGCAACAACGTGACCGAAAGGTCCAAGTGGCTTGTGCTGTGATTAAATTCACCAGCCAACATTCCTGGCCATTGGATTACCATAGGAACTTGTAACTGATAACGGCTGTAGTTGCTGTTTGCGCCCCAGCTGTTCGTATTGGTTTCGTTAAACTCACTACCGTGATTAGAAGTGATAATCACGATGGTGTTTGTCAATAGTCCATTTTTTTCAAGCTCATCAATAATGCTAGCGACGGTTTTATCCGCTGATTTCACCGCATATTCATAAGCTTTTTTGAAGCGATCACTTGCGGACATTTCTTCGTCATTATTGGAAGGGATCGATTCAAAATTATCAACGGTGGTGACTTCGATGTAACTAAACCATGGTTGACTCGCTTTCTCTGTTAACCATGTATTCCAGTTCGCGATAGATTGCTTATCGGTATGAGCTTGTGTGCCATCGAGGTCTTCCGCTAGTTTTAAGTCGCGGAAAATAATCTCTGAGTAGAGATCATCTTCAAACCCGCTGCCACTGAATAGGCCGAAGTTGTAACCCTGATCTTTCAGTACATCGAGTAACACTGGCGAAGCACCTTGCGCCTTGATGCTTGAGGCGTAACTGGTTGGTAAGCCGTAGAACAAACCAAAAGCCCCGTAAGTATCATTACTTGAACTATAATGATTACGGAAGTTCTGATTGTTTTCGGCAAACTCATAGAGGTTAGGCATCTCTTCTGGATTCAGCGCGTCTGCACGCAGGTTGTTTACGCTGATCATCAACACGTTGAGCTTATTGACTCGACGGTTAAACTCTAGCTTTTCCAGAGGGTAATTGACTAACTCTACGTTGCCTTCATTTTCCGCTAAGCGTTTTAGGTATTCCTCACGGTCAAGTAGACCATGTTTTTCCATAAAACTCTTCGCCGTCATCGGATAAGACAATGGGAAGTTTGAACGCTGACTGGTAATTGGATTGTAGAAGTATGCATCTGCCCAAATATAAACCAAATGGCTGGTCATAAAGCTGAGGAAAAATACAGCTGCTAGAGGACGTCCTACGTGCTTATGAGATAGTTTGCGCTGTTTTCGCCATACCCATTCGGATAGAGCGAGCTGAATAAGGAAGATCAGCGGCATTACAACAAACAGATGTTGTAGATCAGTGCTGAGTGCACTTTTATCTTCGCTGAATAGTAACTCCCAAACGACAGGAGTTAAGTGCAAATTGATCGACTGATACGCTTGGGTATCAATCAATAATATGGTTTGCCCAACGGTCGCGAAAATCACTGCCACCAAACGGAACAATTTCCGCGATGGCAGGATAAACGTTAACGGGAATAGAACGAGCAAGTAAAGCGCGAAAACTAGAAAGCCAAAGTGACCAACCCAAGAAACCGCCAGATAAAACTGACCAAGTAACGTCTCGGGCCAAGGAGACTGAACAATGTAGCGTGTGCCTATCAACATCGATGCAACGATATTGAAGAATGCAAACCAGTGACCCCAACCAACCAGTCGAGATACACGTTCGCCGTATGAGTTTCCGCTGTCTACCATGTATGTGTTCTATTGTCCGTTATTAGTGTGTTTTTGGTGTTTCTAAAGAAGACATCAGCGCCTGAGCAAATTTTTCAGCAATCGCTTTGCGTTGTGAAGCAGCAACACGTTGATTTAAGACATTGGTTGCGATATTTCCGGCAATCATTAGCGTCAACTCAGGAGAAGCAGCGTGTTTTTCAAGAACTGTTGCTACTTCAGCAAGAATTTTCTCTACTTGCTCGTCAGTATATTTAGATGTAATCGGCATAAAGACTCTAATAATGATAGTAAAAGCGGCTTATGATAACCTACAATGCCCATCAACTAAAACCTTGTAGCAAGATAAAATCACTATGAGCCTTCATCTTTCAAACGTTATTCTGCATCAACTGTGCAAAAACGATCAGGACGAGCTAGTTGTAAACTTTCGTCCAGCATCATTAGAGAACGATGCATCTACTGAAAACTTAGTCGCTGAACTTCACCGAGTATTCCATTCTAAAGCTGGTAAGGGTTTTGGCTCTTTCCAGTCAGACAGCGAATTTCAATTTTGGCTTCAAGAAATGCGCAAAGGAGAGCGAGATTTTTACGACTTCTCACAAATTAGTGCAAATCGCTTGAAAGAAGAGTTGATTAAGTACCCATTTGCGGATGAAGGTATTTTGGTTTTCGCTGAGTATCAGAGTTTAGCAACGGACTACTTGTTCATCGGTATCTTACCAATGAACCAAAGTTTAAAAGTGACCGAAGGTTTGGACATCAGTGCGACGGATTACCTAGATATCACCAAAATGGATATTGCGGCACGCATTGACTTGTCGAGCTACGACACTGACAAGGAATCTAATCGTTACTTGCAATACATCAAGGGACGCGTTGGCCGTAAAGTGGCGGATTTCTTCCTAGATTTCCTGCAAGCGGACATCGGCTTAGATACGAAACAACAAAACTTAGTGTTGATGCAGGCAGTGGATGATTTTTGTGCTGACTCGAAGCTAGAAAAGCAAGAAGTGAACGAGTACAAGAAACAAGTTTACGATTACTGCAATGAGCAAATTAAATCCGGTGATGAGGTTCAAATCTCAGAGCTTTCTGGAGAGCTTCCTCCAAGCCAAGATGGCACAAGCTTTATGGATTTCACCAAAGAGCAAGGGTACGAGCTTGAAGAATCTTTCCCTGGTGACCGTGCGACGGTTCGCAAACTGACTAAATTTGTTGGTGCTGGCGGTGGTTTGAATATTAGCTTTGATAGCCTATTGCTTGGTGAGCGTATTTTTTATGACCCAGAGACGGATACCTTAACGATTAAAGGTACGCCTCCAAATCTAAAAGATCAGCTGAGTCGCAACTAAAACCGTATCGTCAAATTAAGAGAGCCAATGGCTCTCTTTTTTTATGTGAATAAGAAACATCCATAGTATATGCTTGTAATTAATGGAGATATGCGAGGGGCGAGTGTTGCTGAAGCTAAAAGAAGGAATTAGGCGGTTTGTTTGGTTCTGGTTCGTTTTATGGTGTGTTTTAGCGCTAGGGATTTGGTTGCAAGCCAAACAAACGATTCAAACCATTTCAACGGTGAATGAGCTAGGAAGCAAAGTTGAAGAAGTCAGACATTTTTTTAACTTTGATCTGCCTTATCGTGTTAAGCACGTCGACCAAGTTTCACTAAAACTTCAGTTAGCCTATGCAGTTCGCTTACAGCTTGAAAGTGAGTTTTCTGAAGGAAAAATCACACCAGATATTACTCAATTGCTTTATGCGACCGATCGATTTTTAGAAAGTGCTCGAGCCTTTGTAGGGAGTGACAGTGAGCTTGTATCATTGGCTGAACAGTTGCGAAGAAGCCGCGCCCGAGATGAAAACTCTGAGCAAATTCAATCAATGTACTATCGCTTAGGCGCACTTGTTTTGGAGTCTATTTTTAGTGACTCAGCAACGAATAGCGATACTTATCGTGATTTAGACCGACTCTTTATCGAGTCGGACACGCTTTCTCCTCAAGAGCGAAGTGCTTTTCAGCGTCAACTAGCCCAGACTTCAAGCGCGCTATCTGCCAAGGCGCAAGGCAGCTATCTAGTTAATCAACTGCTTAATCCTGATTTCCCGAACCAGTTAACTTCGATAAATGACCAGTTGGAACAAAAGTTGATGACCTTTGTTACTTGGTTGTCAGTAATCAGTGGTTTATTTCTTTCTCTTATTTCATGGGGGCTTTTCTCCCAAAGAACCGTTCAGCCGCTAATACCATCAAGAGCAGAGGATAAAGAGTCTGAGCAAGTTGGTGGGTCTTACGTTGTTTTTTCTGCTCAGTCCGAAATCTCTCAAAGCAGCCAAGTTAACGAACAGAGCCCTAATGAGCCGAACATATCGCAAGTGGAAGTCGTGGAACGTGAGCCGTATATAGATATCAATAAGATGCTGGACTCGCTATCGGGAGATGAAAGCGCGGTGCGAATGTTACTTGAAGTCTTTATTCAGGATCACTCTGGCGATGGTTCAAAAATGCATCGGCTATTAGAAGAGGATAAAGAGCAAGCGCAAAGAGCGGCTCATAGTCTTAAAGGGGTCTCGGGAAGTTTAGGGGCAATGCCATTGCACTGCATTTCGGGTGATATTGAACTGTTGATTAAACAAGGGCAAAAAGTGCCGGAAGAGAAACTGACACGTTTAGATGATGTCCTAAAGCAAACCATACTTTTCGCTAACCACGTTCTCAATAGTGAAAAGATACAAGAAGCGCTAACAGATTGATATTGCTCTGACTTACAATCATCAGAGTTGGGGTATTAAAGGCCCGAACTATATGACTTAGTTCGCTTTATTCCTGTTCCATACAATTTGTTAAAGGTACTTTCATGTCCGTTCGTCGATTGTCTTCAATGATGTTGATAGGGTTGGTTGTGATGCTTTCAGGGTGCTCCCTGTTAGAAGTGAAAATCGAGAGTCAAACCGTCCCTCTTACCAAACAAGAGCTTAATATGCGTCTCCTGACTCGTGAGTATGCGCAACAGTTTTTTGCTCAGGTAGAGCAAGCTGCTGATGCATTGCACGATCAATATGAGCCGCATGATAAAGTCTATCAATCTTATATTTTGCTTTGGAAGATAAATGCTGAAGAAGGTCTTCAAGCCGCAGCATACCAAGTCTCGCCAATGGCAGCACTGATTGATACTTGGACTTTTACGCTACAGATGGATCAATTCTTTACGACTGGCCCTGGTAATGAACTATTTGCGACAGATGAGGCAAAGTTAGTTTCTGCTCACTTAGCGAAAGAGGTGGATAAACTGGCTCAATCTCTGTTGAAACAAGAAGCGTACATCAAGACACAAGCGTTTGTTGCAGAGTTCGTTAAGCAACATCCATTCGCGGACTTAAGTATGATCAGGACGCCAGCTTACCGTGGGTGGTTAGATGCGAATCAAATTAGCGAGGAAGAGGCAGTGACTACGCTAGGTACAATGCCAGAAGCATTAGGTGATGTCTCGGATCGTCTAAGCCTTGTATCAGAACAGACCCCAAAAATTATGACTTGGAAGGCGCAGTTATTAGCATTAAATAGCTCTGCCAGCATCGAAAAAGTTAATGCTGCGCTAAATAGCTTACAAGTTACGGCAGATTCGATGAAGGACTTTATTGATAACAATCCAGAGTACATGCGCTATTTGGCAGAGCAAATGGCGGTAGAGTTACAACCTTTGGTTGACGATATTGACCAAAAAACGCAAGCGCGTTTATCTCAATTGGGTGAGGAGCGCCAAGCTTTAGAGTTGATGGTAGCCAGAGAGCGCCAAGAGATCGCTCTGATCATCACTCATGAACGTGAGAAGTTTGCTCAGGATATGGATAGAGTGTCTCAAGAGGTTGTGAATCTCGCCATGACCAAGTTGATAGAATTAGTGAAGAGCACAATTGTCTACTTCATTCTGTTCATTGCTGCGATATTCTTCGCTCCGCTTGGTTTAGGTTATGTGCTTGGCAAGCGAGCGGCGGTGAAAACAAAAGTTAAACAAAGCTAACGTGTAGTTTAGATACAAAAAAGAGCGCTAATGCGCTCTTTTTTTGTCTTTCATTCGGAAGTGAGGTTCTTCCTAACTCTGCGAAGTTAAGCCGTTTGCTGCTTTAATTCGCCTTCAGCTTGTTCAACTGCTTCTGCTGTTGGTTCGCATTTATCAACAAACCAACCCATGTAAGACGTGAAGATAGTCACAATAATACATACAAAGCTTAGCCACATGAATGGGGCGTAAGACAGCGTAGCAACACCCAAAATACTTGCCATGTAGATACCGTTGTCACTCCAAGGAACCATGCCTGATGTTAGCGTGCCGCCAAATTCTGCGTTACGAGATAAGTTCTTACGTTTGTAGCCTAGACGGTCGTAATTCTTCGCACAGATTTTTGGTGTCAGGATAAGTGAAACGTACATTGCCGAACCAAACACGTTACCCATAAAGGCCGTACCAATTGTGCTTGTTGCCAGTGAACCTGCACTTTGAACGCGTTTTTCAAACAGTTTCGCGATAGTTTCAAGTACGCCCACTTTGTCTAGCAGGCCACCAAAACCAAGGCCGAACACGATAACCGCTACCGAACCAAGCATTGAAGACATGCCGCCACGGTTAAGAATCGAGTCGATGAAATCTACGCCTGAAGAAATCGCAAACGGAGCCCAAGCGGTGTTGAACGCGGTTAGGAAGTCCACATCTTGAATCATTACTGCCCAAATAATACCGAGCAGAGAACCAAAACTGATCACTGGGAATGAAGGCATACGCATTGCTAGAAGTGACAATACGATGATCACAGGAACAAATGAGTAAGGCGTGATGTAGAATTGCTGCTCCATCGCTTTAATTACAGAGTCTACCTGGCTCATGTCAACTTGACCTGCGTAGTGGAAACCAAATGCAGTAAACATAATGCCTGTAATAATGTAGCTAATGAGTGCGATCGGCAGCATGCCTTTAATATGTTCCATTACTTCAACGTTAGACATAGATGAAGCAAGGATGACGGAGTCCGATAGAGGCGACATTTTGTCACCAAAGTAACAACCTGAAAGCACCGCGCCAGCAGTAATTGGTGCAGGAACGCCAAGGCCTTGGCCAATACCCATCATCGCAATACCAGCAGTACCAGCAGCGCCCCAAGAGGTGCCAGTCGCTAGCGCAGTCAATGAACAGATGATCATGGTTGCGAGCAAAAAGATAGAAGGGTGAATTGCTTTAAGGCCGTAGTAAATAATGGTTGGAACAATACCACCAGAGATCCACGTACCAACAAGCGCGCCAACGGCAAGAAGAATTAAGACGGCTCCTAGTCCATTGGAAATGCCATTTAGTGCAGCTTTTTCCAGATCTTTGTACTGATGACCAAGCTTAATGCCTAATATCATGATAATGAACCAACCGATGTACAGCGCTAGCTGGATCGGTAGGTCTAGCTTGGCAGTGAACGAAAATGCCAGCAGTAGAAATAAACCGAGCGAGATAAATACCTGTATCAAGCTTGGTAGGCGTGGTGTAACTTGCTTCATATGTGCCTCTGTCAATCTTGGAGCAATAGAGGAAGGCGCTCCTTGTTGTAATCGCGCATAACATACATTAACAAAAATTATATTTCGAATATTTGGTGTTTTATCTTGATGTTCGTCGGCTAAAACGTTTGCTTGTGAAATTAACTGTTAGTTTGTTTTAACTTTTTTGGTTTTAAATGTTGTGTAATGTGAAATTATTGTGCTTCATGTGTTATTTTATTACTGAGTGGTAAGACCAATTTGGAGTGACAGGGCTTTCCCTACTTGAAAAATGGCCGAAATCGCAAATCAAACACTAAAAAATCTCGTTTAACACGAATTTTTATAGGGAAAGGTTAAAAAATAGGCTTATTTACAAAATAGGGGTTGAGATTTTGACGCGAAAAATTAACTATGGGGTAGGTTTTTTAATACATGGAGAGTTAATACGATGAGAGTTGGTTTAGTTGGTTGGCGCGGTATGGTTGGTTCAGTCCTTATGCAGCGTATGGTTGAAGAGAAAGACTTCGACCTAATCGAACCAGTATTCTACAGTACTTCTCAAGTTGGTATTCCTGCTCCTAACTTAGGAAAAGACGCAGGCTTACTGCAAGACGCGTATGATATTGAAAGCTTAAAACAGCTTGATGCGGTAATTACATGTCAAGGTGGTAGCTACACAGAAAAAGTTTACCCAGCACTTCGACAAGCCGGTTGGAAAGGCTACTGGATTGACGCAGCATCTACGTTACGTATGGCGGAAGATTCCATCATCACGCTTGATCCTGTGAACTTAAAGCAAATCCAACAAGGCATCCACGGTGGCACGAACACATTTGTTGGTGGTAACTGTACGGTTAGTTTAATGCTAATGGGTCTAGGTGGCTTATTCGAAAAAGGCCTTGTTGAGTGGACAAGCGCAATGACATACCAAGCCGCTTCTGGTGCTGGCGCGCAAAACATGCGTGAACTGATCTCGCAAATGGGCGTTATCAATGACTCTGTAAGTTCCGAACTTGCAAACCCATCAAGCTCTATCCTAGATATTGATAAAAAAGTTGCAGACACAATGCGCAGCGGTTCTTTCCCTACCGATAAATTCGGTGTACCACTAGCTGGCTCGCTTATTCCGTGGATCGATGTGAAACGTGATAACGGTCAGAGTAAAGAAGAGTGGAAAGCGGGCGCAGAGGCAAACAAAATTTTGGGCTCACAAAGCTCGCCTGTACCAATTGATGGTACTTGTGTCCGTATTGGTGCGATGCGCTGTCACTCTCAAGCACTCACTATCAAGCTTAAGCAAAATGTCCCAATGGACGAAATCGAAGAAATCATCGCCACTCATAACGACTGGGTTAAAGTGATTCCTAACGATCGTGACATTACTGCGCAAGAACTTACACCTGCAAAAGTAACAGGCACTATGTCAGTACCAGTAGGTCGTCTACGTAAGATGGCAATGGGTGATGACTTCCTAAATGCTTTCACTGTTGGTGACCAACTACTATGGGGCGCAGCAGAACCATTGCGTCGTACGTTACGCATTATTCTTTCTGAGAAAGCATAATCACATCAATCTTTGTTTGATGACAAAATAAAAGAGCTCCCTAGGGAGCTCTTTTTTATGCTTCGTCTTCTCCACGAACAACGCGTTTGTCAGGATCGGCCAGTTCACTACCACAGTGTTTACAGTAAGTCGCATCAGAGTCGTGCCCGGCGTGAGAACAGTTAGGACACTTCACTAATACTTTGTGCGATTGCATTTCTTGGTGAAGCTCTGCTGTGAAAATACCAGTAGGGACCGCCAAAATTGAATAACCCAACAACATGGTGAGTGAGGCAAGTCCTTTTCCGAGATCTGTTTGAGGTACCAAGTCACCATATCCAACCGTTGTGATGGTCACAATAGCCCAATAAATACTTTTCGGAATGCTAGTAAATCCGTTTTCAGGCCCCTCAATGACAAAAATCAGTGACCCAAAGATCGTGACCATAATGGCGACAGAGCTAAAGAAGATAAAAATCTTTCTGCGCGCCATCAGTAGAGAGCGTAAGAGGATGTTGGACTCTTGAAGATAGCGGACCAACTTGAGTATGCGGAATATTCGCATGACTCGTAGTGCTCTTATTACGCCCATAAAGGAGGCAGAAGGGAAAAACAGTGCTAAGTAAGTAGGTAAAATCGCGAGTAAATCAACGACGCCATAAAAGCTTTTCGCATAGGCGGCTGGTTTTGGAGAGCAATAAAGCCGGAGAAAATACTCAATAGTGAATAAACCGGTAAAAGTGTACTCCAAGTATTTCAGCTCTTTTGCCCACTCGGCGCGTACGGATGGTATTGAGTCTAATACCAGCACGATTAGAGAACTGATAATCGCGATAATGAGTGCAATATCGAAGGTTCGACCAGCTTTGGTATGAGTACCAAAAATGGTGACATAAAGAGTATGTTTGAGAGAGTCAGTCGTCATGACAAAGCGATCCATTGTTGAATCGCTCTATCATACAATTTTATAGAAACTCAGGCTAATCCTGGAAATAAGTTGCGTAAACCATTGGCGATAAACTCAATACCCAATGCGCCTAATATCAAACCCATGATACGGGTAATGACGTTGATACCAGTTTGGCCCAAAAATCGCACGATCAGTGGGGCAGAGCGGAACAACAGCCACGAGCATAGACAGAACAAGCCAATTGTAATGCTGATGCCTACCGTATCAAACATGCTTGGGTAGCGTGCACCGTAAACAATAGTCGAACTGATTGCGCCTGGTCCTGCCATTAGCGGCATCGCAAGAGGAACAACACCGATCTGCTCGCGACTCACGTATTCTGATTTTTCCTGTTTGTTTTGTTTATCTTCCCCCAGTTTACCGCTCATCATCGAGAACGCGATGCTAAGCAGCAGTAGCCCACCTGCAACACGAAACGAATCCAGAGAAATGCTGAACATATCTAATAGTAACTGGCCAGCAAAGAGCGAAATGATCAGGATGATCGCAACAGCCACGTTCGCTGTGGTTGCCGTATTGCGCTTTTCGTCTGGTGTCATATGTCCGGTTAGTGACACAAACACAGGCATGATACCAACAGGGTTTACTGCGGCGACCAAACCAAGAAAAAACTGCAAGAAGATAGCAAGTTCAAAAGTTTGCATGTTGCGTACTCATTAAAGTTCACATTAGTGAAAAGGCGAAGGGGTAATTTGGGCGTAATGTAAGGCAAAAGTTGGGTTGGAAGAAATGAAAAAAACTAACGCATTTCCTACTGTTTTAGTGAGAAAAACTAATTCTTTAATAAACTGTATCTAATCTGGAAAAGAATTGTTGCGTATAAAGTTGCTGTCAAAGCGTGCTGTTTTACATAAACGTTAACATTCGCACACTTTTGATAAAAACTAAGGTGGTTTGTAGAGAGATGTATTCGGTTCGATATACTCTCAGTAGCACAAGGAATTGGGCCTACATGTAATTTTGTTGGCTAAAAATGAAACTTTTTTACAGGTTGTTGTAGTTTCTTTTATTTATTTGTCTATTTGCTTCTTTTTTGTTCAATAAAAAGTGAAGATTAATTTATTTGTTTATCAATGAGTTATGTCGTTTTAGTGTGGTGGGGCACCACTTTGGTGGTATTTAGGTCGTGAGAACTGATCCAAGTCAATTTTTTTCACACTCTGAAATATTATACTCAGTCCTGAAAGCAATTTACTAAGACGTTTATTTTCTAAGTGACTGATAAACAGTAAAAACGATAAGTAATAGCCTTAGTAAAAAGTTTTTAATATTTGTTAATTTTAGGAGATTCCCTATGCCTGTAACTAATATGGCTGAACTAGATGCAATGATTGCTCGCGTTAAGAAAGCGCAAGAAGAGTTCGCTACTTACTCTCAAGAGCAAGTAGACAAAATCTTCCGTGCAGCATCGCTTGCAGCTAACCAAGCCCGTATCCCGCTAGCTCAACAAGCGGTTGAAGAATCTGGTATGGGTATTGTTGAAGATAAAGTAATCAAGAACCACTTCGCTTCTGAGTTTATCTACAACAAATACAAAGACGAACAAACGTGTGGCATCCTAGAAGAGGATGACAACCTAGGTACTATGACTATCGCTGAACCTGTAGGTATCATCTGCGGTATCGTACCAACGACTAACCCTACATCTACAGCGATCTTCAAATCTCTAATCTCTCTGAAGACTCGTAACGGTATCATCTTCTCACCACACCCACGTGCGAAAAACTCGACTAACGACGCAGCGAAACTGGTTCTAGACGCAGCAGTAGCAGCGGGTGCACCAAAAGACATCATCGGTTGGATCGACCAACCTTCTGTTGAGCTTTCTAACGCTCTTATGAAACACGATGACATTGCTCTTATCCTTGCAACTGGTGGCCCAGGCATGGTTAAAGCAGCTTACTCTTCTGGTAAACCAGCAATCGGTGTAGGTGCAGGTAACGTTCCTGTTGTTATCGACGAAACTGCTGACATCAAACGTGCAGTAGCTTCTATCCTGATGTCTAAGACTTTCGACAACGGCGTAGTATGTGCTTCTGAGCAGGCTGCAATCGTCGTTGATGAAGTTTACGATGAAGTGAAAGAGCGTTTTGCTTCTCACAAAGCTTACGTACTAAGCAAAGCAGAAGCTGAAAAAGTTCGTAAAGTTCTTCTTATCGATGGCGCGCTAAACGCGAAAATCGTAGGTCAGCCAGCAGCGGCAATCGCTGAAATGGCAGGCGTTAAAGTTCCAGCAGACACGAAAGTCCTTGTTGGTGAAGGTCTAGGTAAAGTGTCTCACGATGACGCATTCGCTCACGAGAAACTATCTCCAACTCTAGGTCTATTCCGTGCTGACAACTTCGAAGACGCGGTTGCTCAAGCGGTAACTATGGTTGAGATTGGTGGTATCGGCCACACATCTGGTCTTTACACTAACCAAGATACTAACGCTGACCGTATCCGTTACTTCGGTGACAAGATGAAGACAGCTCGTATCCTAATCAACATCCCGACTACTCACGGTGGTATCGGTGACTTGTACAACTTCAACGTTGCGCCTTCTCTAACTCTAGGTTGTGGTTCATGGGGTGGTAACTCTATCTCTGAGAACGTAGGTCCTAAACACCTAATCAACAAGAAAACTGTAGCGAAGCGAGCTGAAAACATGTTGTGGCATAAACTACCTAAGTCAATCTACTTCCGTCGTGGTAGCCTTCCAATTGCTCTAGGCGACCTAGAAGGTAAGAAACGCGCATTCTTAGTAACTGACCGTTTCCTATTCAACAACGGTTACGCAGATGACGTAGTAAGCCTACTGAAAGCTCAAGGCATGGAAGTTCAAACATTCTTCGATGTTGAAGCTGACCCAACGCTTTCTGTAGTAGAGAAAGGTGCGGCTCAAATGGCTAGCTACCAACCAGACGTTATCTTAGCGCTAGGTGGTGGTTCACCAATGGATGCTGCGAAGATCATGTGGGTAATGTACGAGCACCCAGAAACTCACTTCGAAGAACTAGCAATGCGCTTTATGGACATCCGTAAACGTATTTACAAGTTCCCTAAAATGGGTCAAAAAGCTGAGCTTGTATGTATCACTACAACTTCAGGTACTGGTTCAGAAGTTACGCCATTTGCGGTTGTTACTGACGACAAGACTGGCGCTAAATACCCACTAGCTGACTACGAAATCACGCCAAACATGGCTATCGTTGATGCGAACCTAGTGATGAACATGCCTAAGTCTCTAACAGCATTTGGTGGTTACGATGCAGTAACTCACGCTCTAGAAGCTTACGTATCTGTTCTTGCGAATGAATACTCTGACGGTCAGGCTCTACAAGCACTTAAGATGCTAAAAGAATACCTACCTTCAAGCTACGCGAACGGCGCTAACGACCCAATCGCTCGTGAGAAAGTACACAACGCAGCAACTATCGCTGGTGTGGCATTTGCTAACGCATTCCTAGGTGTTTGTCACTCAATGGCGCACAAACTAGGTGCTGAGTTCCACATTCCACATGGCCTAGCAAACGCACTACTTATCTCTAACGTTGTACGTTACAACGCGAACGATAACCCAACTAAACAAACAGCGTTCTCTCAATACGACCGCCCACAAGCACGTCGTCGTTACGCTGAAGTTGCTGACCACTTAGGTCTAAGCCAAGCTGGTGACCGTACTGCTCAGAAAATTGAACGTCTACTAGCATGGTTGGATGAGCTAAAAGTGAACCTAGACATCCCAATGTCTATCCAAGCGGCAGGCGTAGCTGAAGCAGACTTTATCGCGAAACTTGATGAGCTAGCAGTTGAAGCGTTCGATGACCAATGTACTGGTGCGAACCCTCGCTACCCACTAATTAGCGAACTTAAAGATGTGTTAATGGCTTCTTACTACGGTAAAGCATTCGTTGAAGGTGAAACTTTCGAAGGTACAACAGTTATCAAGAAGAAAGCAGACCAAGAAGCAGCGAAAGCGGCGCCTAAAGCAAAGAAAGAAAAAGCTGACGCGTAATCAAGAGTCGTGTGAGTAAGGTTTTCGCTAGCACGAAACCTTAACCGGGAAAAAGTAAAAGCCCCAGTCATTTGACTGGGGCTTTTTTTGTTGAAAGAGTTGAGTAATAGCGATCCCTTGACGCAACAAACGTGTTGCCCATTCATACTTCAGTAGCAACCACTCTGCCACTAAAATACTCATTTGATACGATATATGCGGTATTGCGAACCAGTTCATCTTGGATCTCTGCCCAGTGCCTTTCGTTAAGTTCTTCTCTTGTATGGTTTACCGAAGGAATGACGCCACCCACCCGAATATTAAATGGAGTGAGCTCCTTTGCCCAACTGTGAGTAAAACCTGACACCAAAGCAGCCATGCTTTCGACTCCCGTTAAATCTTCATGGCTGTCATGGGAAATGACGTTAACAATTACCCCTTTCTTATTTCTAGCGCGAAATCGTTCGGCTCCCACCTGGCCATAGGTGTAGAGGAAACGTGCTGCAGAAGACAAGTGATCAATGTAAGTACTCATAGGTTCGGGAGCCATCAAGCCTGGCATGGGAGAGCTCGTCCAGCAATTGACTATCACGTCTGGTGTCGCACGCAGCTGCGATTCTATCTGATCAAACAGTAAGTTAATGGACGTTGTGTTATCACTGCACACATTCATCGCATAGACTTTATCTGTGAAGGCACTAATCTGCTCATAGCTCGATTTTAGAGCGCTAGAGTTTTGGTCACAAAGAATCAACGTCGCTCCAAGGTGAGCAAAGTGACTAGCACAAGTCCTTCCTATAACAGAACCTGCAGACGTGACGAGAATAATTGATTCTTTAATATCCATAACACCTTCACTGTATCCCTGTGTGAAAAAAAATACACCAGTGGTTTGTGCTATTAGCATGGTTGAAATTAGAAAGGCTCAGTGTGAAAGACTTCAAACTAACGCTTTTGGATGAGGACTATTGTGCGGTAATTTGTAAGGCGTCACATTTCTGACTGTGGATACTGCAAGCTGTTGGTTGAACAATGATCTCTATACTTGCAGTTGAATTTGATACTGACGTTGAGCCGTCACTAGTTGATTGTATAGCCCTGCATCTGGGATGAGGTTTTTGTTGCGCTCGCCCAATTTGCGTCGCTCATGACCGGATAGGTTGTGATAAACGTCTTCAGGAAGGTTAAACGTATCTTCCGGCAAGTAGGTCAGGGCGTCTGGTTTCAAGTAGTGACTCAGTTTCGCTGAGGATAGACCTGCACCGTGGAATTGTTTTGCTTGCTGTGCTGCTAGCTCATAGCTGCTGCTATCAGAACGAAGAGCTTGAGGCGTTGACAATTCAAGTTGTTGACGGAGTATATCTTCGCTAGTGGCTACTTCTTTGATTTCCTCCACAGGTACAACGTCGCGTACATCGTTAGAAAACATCGACAAAATCAGTGCAAAATCGGCACGACGTCCTTCGTGGACAGCATGGTTGATACCATTGCCGAACTGAAGCTCGTTAATAATTGCCGCTTTGTCTAAAGTATGAATTTGCATGATGTTCCTCGCTCGATGCCATTTTAACGGCGTGTCTGAGAAGAACTTTAGGAAAAAGAAGAGATTAAATTGGAGTTTTTAAGCGAAAAATAAAAAGCTCGCTGGTTTAGCGAGCTTTTAAAATAAGACTAAATTGAACTTAGGGGGAAGTAAAATTACTTCGCTAGGTTCTCAGCTACGAAGTCCCAGTTTACAAGTGCCCAGAAGCCGTTCATGTAATCAGGACGTACGTTGCGGTAATCGATGTAGTATGCGTGTTCCCATAGGTCAACAGTTAGAAGTGGTGTTGTACCTTCTTCTGTTAGAGGAGTAGCAGCGTTAGAAGTGTTAACGATCTCTAGAGAGCCGTCAGCTTTCTTAACAAGCCAAGTCCATGAAGAACCGAAGTTGTTGATTGCTGAATCAGTAAACTTCGCTTTGAATTCTTCGAAAGAACCGAACGCTGCGTTGATTGCGTCAGCAACTGCGCCAGTTGGCTCGCCGCCTGCGTTTGGAGCAAGACAGTGCCAGTAGAACGTGTGGTTCCAGATTTGCGCTGCGTTGTTGAATACGCCACCAGTAGAAGTCTTGATGATCTCTTCTAGAGTTTTGCCTTCGAACTCAGTGCCAGGGATAAGACCATTTAGCTTAACAACGTAAGTGTTGTGGTGCTTACCGTGGTGGTAGTCTAGAGTCTCTGCTGAGATGTGTGGTTCTAGTGCGTCTTTCGCGTAAGGAAGAGCTGGTAGTTCAAATGCCATTACTCGATTCTCCATTGATTTGAAAGGATGACCTTTCGATTGCTTCCAGTGTTTTTTATAGCTATGTAGCCTTTAAGGCTGACTTGCTAAGTATTTTAGCAAGTTTTTACTTTATTAAAACCCCGATATGAAAATATTTTAAGGGGTTAGCGGCTGTGAAGTGCGGAATTGTTCGCCATCAAGCAACCTGAATTTAAGCCTTATTAATTATATGGTTTTTATTCTGTCGTTATTGAGTAGAATGTGGCAAATAAACAAAGTTCAAACCCATGAATGAGGAAGCGATGGAAACTATCGACAAAATCAAACAGCAGATCTCTGAAAACTCAATCCTGCTGTACATGAAAGGATCACCGAAACTGCCAAGCTGTGGTTTCTCTTCTCAAGCGTCACAGGCTCTAATGGCATGTGGTGAGAAGTTCGCTTACGTAGACATTCTGCAAAACCCAGATATCCGTGCTGAGCTACCAAAGTACGCACAATGGCCAACATTCCCTCAACTATGGGTTGAAGGCGAGCTTATCGGCGGTTGCGACATCATTCTAGAAATGTTCCAAAAAGGTGAACTTCAGCCTCTAATCAAAGAAGCTGCAGCGCGCGCTGAAGATCAAGCTGAGTAATTCGTAAATACTCACATTTAGCGATAGAATACGAAGGAGCCGTACTGGCTCCTTTTTCTTTTTAGGTTAGTGGAATGAACATAAAGCTTTATTATGTCTCACAATCCTTAGAAACCCCTCCAACCCTTGCTATTCCTTGTTATATAAAGACTTATGCAATCGCTTCAATCTGGTGATGACGTATAAATAACGACAAAAACTGACCTCTGCCGCCACTTTGTCGCCATCTATTTCGGCTAAATACTGAGAGCCGTAAGCGGATTAAACCTCACCGCATCGCTCAAATGGTTTGGTGAAAAGTGGGCGTAAATCATCGTGTGGTCGATATGCTGATGGCCTAGGATTTCCTTCAGTACAAGAATGTTGCCGCCATTCGTCATGAAGTGACTTGCGAAGGTATGACGTAAAACGTGAGTCGCTTGTCCTTCTGGTAAATGGGGGAGGGCTTTAGTTAACCACTTGTATGCTACGCCGTAACCGCAAGTAAAAAGGCGGTCATTGGTTGGCTTATAAATTTGGGTATACAACTCTTCAGAAATCGGTACCGTTCTGTTCCGTTTGCCTTTGGTGTTGTTGTAGGTAATGCGGTATTTCGTCAGGTTAGTGCCTTTCAGATAAATCGCCTCTCTGATTCGCGCTCCTGTCGCTAGGCATATTTTATATATCTTCGTTAGTTCATCACCAACTGGGCTTTGTTGAGCCATTTCAAACAAGTAGCGAATTTCCTGTTCGGTCAGGAACGCAAGTTCGGACTCAGGCTTTTTGATTGCCTCAATACCGCTAACCGGATTTGGTAGCTTCCACTCACCAAGCTTTATTAACTTGTTGAACATCGCTTTTAGCAATCCAAAGTCCACATTGTTGGATGCAATAGAAAGATCTTTGTGCTCTTGGCCACGCCCCTTGTTCATGCGGGTTGCTCGGTAAGTCGCGAGATGTTTCGAATTTAGTTGAGCAGCGAGCGGGTCGCTTAAGTCTTCAACCATATTCTCTAAGCGTAGACGAGTATGCTCGCCAGATTTTAAGTTCTTTCCGTGGAGCATGTACCAAAGTTCCACCAAGGTAGATAATCGACGGTGATCGGGTTTACTCCCTAACCATGGTTTGTCATCTACCTCTTTCATTAGATGCAACTCAAAAGCGGTAGCTTCGCCTTTGGTTGTGAAGCGCTTACGGACACGTTTACCAGCTCGACCTTGTGGGTAGCATTCACAAAGCCAAGGTTTTTTGCTGCTGTCTTTGAGGTTTCGAATTGTCATAATGAGATAAATTTAACTGTTTTTATATACAGTATTTCTATGTGGTATTTTTTGCAATGTTTAAGTTGAAAATGAACGAACAAGAATGAGTATGCTCTATATCGCAAAGAGAAGACTACGGTTTGACCGATACACAAATTGCTGATAAATCGGGATTAGTACGGTAGTGTATGTGTTGAGGTGAGTATGCTTGTTTGCACCTATAGGGAAGATGAGTCGGATTGTACAACGGAAATGTATGAAGATGATCCGGGTAAATTTCGAGGATTAATTGACTGCAAAGCTTGTGGAGAAAAAGCTTGGTTTGTTAAGGGATATAAGACAGAAAAAATCGACCGTATGGCATGTTTTGGTGCTCGCCATAAACCTAATTGCGACGCTTCGACGGTATTGATGAAACCTGATGGGGAAGATGAATCAGCGGGAGAAGGAGATTTATCTTCTGATATTCGTGTTGATCTAGATAAAGCCAACAACAACTCATTGTATGTATCTCAAGATAACGGCAAGCACGGTGAAGAGGAATCAACACGAGTAACGGCAAGGCCGGCATCTGGTGTTGGTTCTGGCTCAGGCTTCCCACTAAATAAATCTTTGAGGGCGCTGTTAACAAACCTATGTCGTAACCCCAATTATGCGGATAAGGGGCAGACGATTAACATTGTGACGGACGGTGGAAGAGAGATCATTAAAGGTCAACTTGCAGACTTCTTAGTTCCCATATCAGAAGCAAATGACAAGCACACAGGAAAAGAATACATATTCTGGGGTCCCATAAACAACTTGAACGTTGATAATAATGGAGTCCTTTGGCTGAATTATGGTGACTATAGGACTGAACCTAGCATAAGACTTAGACCAGAGTTAAAAGACCAGCTCCTTAGAAACTTTAAGATTAAAGATGTTGGTGAGCTCGATGGTTCAGATGTGATAGTCGTTGGCCATGTTGGAATCTCTCCCAATAATAAAGCTATCATTTCCACTGGTTTCACCAAGTATCTATCATTCCGTAAAATGAATGTGGTAGCTGAAGATGAGGCCGTAAAAGAAGAGCATAGCAATTCAGGCACTTCTTAGGTCGAAGTATCTCTCCATTCTGAATAAATGAGCCCCTCGTTAATGGGGCTTTTGTTTTTATTCAAAATGCCCAGCCAAATTTAGTATTTTACTGTAACCGTCTTTATTTGCGGGAGTTCCCATTGGGTTGAGGCGGTATGCATCACAAACGATGTAAATACCGTTGCTTTGATTGTGAGACGGTAAAGTAGAAAGGTTGTCTATACTAAACTTATCTGCGTTCTGGTTTAGAGATAGCAACATGTATCGTAACGCATTTTCAAATTGTATTATTAACGTTGTATTGATTTTCAAAGGTTTAACGTTATTATTTTTCGGTAACAGATAGTCTTTATCCTCAGCACTATTTTGATTTTCATGTCGATAAGGTAAAACGGCACTTTTTATAAACTTGTTGAAGCTTTGTGGATGCAGTCTCTTTAGAACTGAGAGTAAAACTAATGGGATGATTTTAAAGCTTTTGTTTCCGGTTGATTTTGCTACCTCTATATCTTGTATCACTTTGTCGATTTCACGAAGTGACGTCATATTGTGCCACTCGAATATCCCCACGAGGAAATCAAGTAAGAAAGGTGCATCAAATTCAAAGTCAGACTCGACTATTGGTGACAGTCGAGAGACCAAGTATTCTGCCATGCTTGGAGCCGGTAACGTTACGGTCTTATGAAAAAATCGGCTTAGATATGAGTACGCATCGAAGCCTTCACCGTAAACTGCCTTAACAGAATGTTGGAGCTGTTCGGTATCTGTAGCGATGACAAATACGAAGTTTTTAGTATTAAAGAAGTGCTTAACACTCTCGATTATCTCGATGGCGTAGCTTGGTCTGCAGCGATCGAGCTCATCTATAAGTACGTAGACAGGATACTGTTTTGGGTTTGGAGCTTTTTCGTATGTATCTACGAAAGCTTTCGCCAGTTTTACAAGTACTTCTTGGAAGGCTTCGATTCCTTCAACTCTTTGTCTTTGTTCTAGAATATCTTTTAAGATGTCTTTTAATGCGTCGCCACACTCTTTCTCAGCTATTTCTATACCAAACTGCTTATTGATATCTTCGATTAGGGACTCATCTTCAGGAGTTCCTGTTTTGTGTTTCAAGTACCCAACGAGGAGGGAAGGGACGGACTTTCGAATAAAATAGCTACCTTTATCAAATAACGATTTTATTAACTCTTCATTGCCAGCTATTGGGTTAGCTAATTGGGCATGAAAGCAGTCAATTAGCGCCAGCATCGCATCTTTGGAAAAGTCCGAACGCCAGGCATCAAAATAAATTGTTGGGTGATCTTTGGATAGTTCGTTGTACCAGCATCGTAAGAAAGTCGTTTTACCAGCCCCCCATTCAGCATTTAGGTTAATTACGTAGCCTTCTTCAGCTTTGGTGTTCAGGAAAGCAGTAAGGTAGTTTGCAAACGGCTTTCTATCAATCAGTTCATACTTTTCGAATGTTTCTTCTTTAGGTACAACGATACTCATAGAACTTCCCAATTAATCTTTTTCTTACCGAATCTCTGTAGCCAATATTGTTCGCGAGTTACTATTCATTTCCAAACGCTAGCCTAAGTAAGGCTTATTTCTAATACCCAAGCGATAAATAAAGAGATGTTTAAAATCAATGGAACACAAAGGTCAAATATTGACTTTTGGGTCAGTAATGCACCAATGAGTGGCTTGAGCCTAAGGTGTGTAAGTTTAAACTTATACATCTTACTTTTGATGAAACTTGCTTTGTACTCTTCTCGATCTTCCTCATCAAAAAATCGATCGAACCCCCATTTATTACGAGTATTTTCATTGTTGAAACATGCCCCTTCAACTTCAACATCGGGGTCTGATGAGCTGATTATTTCTTCAAACTGATAGTCTGTAGTATGTATAAGAGAGAAATAGAAAACGCCTACTTTTAGATATTCACCGGGACGTTTGCCTGGTTCGAAATTGTAGCCAACAATGTCTATTTTTCGTTGAGGTGAATTGACAATTTTTACTTCATAAGAAGCGTCTTGAAGAAATATAGCTTCCTTTATAAATTTCTTCCCTGTTGGTCCTCTTAATCCCTCGTACAAAGACTTAAACCATTGCTCGCGGATAAGAGTAGCGTTGTGCAAAGAGTATCGATACATCGCATAAAAACTCAACGCCCAATATAGATAAACCAAATACTCAGGGTGCTTAAAGTTTACGGTAGGAAACCAAGGGATAGCGATTTTCGTATTAGTTAGCTCTACACCAATTACCAAGTGTATCGCACCAATACAAAAGAGAACCATTAGGCCTTTTGCTGACTCAGTAAATGATGGGTCTGTAACTTTATCTATAGGATTGATAGCCGCCTCCTGACTACGGAAATAGAACGATACCATTGAAGTAGGTGTTGTTTACAGTTCAGTGTAAATAGCAATTGGTTCAATGATTATCTCGTTATCTCCTTTTTGTCCGAAAGTTTGCTCAAGTTCATACATATTCTCAGCCATTCCGATCATATGGCGTAACATGTTTTCACCTTCAGGAATTTCCTTAACATCTGGGTCTTGCGTCCCATCTGCGTGACTGATAAACCCCAAAACAGTGAATTCTTTTGCAGTCTTCCTTGAGTACTTTCGATAAATGTTTTTTAGAGGTTCTCTTAAATAATCATGTGTTAGACAAGTGGAAAAAATGACATCGTTAACTTGTTGCTGGAAACGAACGATATCATCGCCAAAATTGCCTATGATAGTTTCGAATCCTGCTATTGCACGTGGAGGGAGGCCTGATGTCATCTCCACTATTCGTTCTTTTATCAACTTGTCTAATTTAGATTGCAGTTCTCTAGTTTCTTTACTTTTGTTGTTTTGAGCTTTAAGTATTTCTAGTGTTTGCAACTGCTCAGTTAGGGGAAGTACAGCGATCGCTTCACCAATTTTTGCATAGTTGCTGAATAAAGTTTGAATTTCAGCCATGTCAACGAATTTGCCTTTTGCACGAATGCGAATAAAAGACTTATCTGTTGTACAAATGTCATCAAAAGTGAGTGTTTCGATACCTACGTCTAGCAAGCGTTTAGATTGCTCAAGTTCACTTTCAAACAAATTGAACGAATGATCATGAAGGAACTTCTTAGTAGTAGATGAGGAGGTTTCTTTGATTACGTCAGCGATAACACGGCCTGAAAACAGCTTACCTTGCTGCTTTTCTTCATCGCTAATGGAATAATTTTGTTCGTTTAGAACGTACTCTGTTATGCCTTCAAATAGTTGTGATGAAAATGAATATAATTTGGGCTCATTCAAATAAAGGAAGTTTTTAATCATGTCTTTTTGTTAACCTACTACGTTCCTTGAAGCGTTCTCTAGCTTCTTTATGTTTTTCCGCTCTTTCGGATATGAATTCTTGACGAGAGCGAACACGTTGCGTGTCTATGTAAGACCAAGCAGCAACAATAAGGCCTGCGATAGTACTAATAACTGTTAGTGCAACTACGATGATGTTTAGCATGCTGGCTGCTCTCCTGAGGTAGGGGCTTCTATTTTGACTGAGAGGCGTTTAAAGACGCTATGAGCCAGTATAAAAGAAACAACCGCAATAATCATTGAGCAATATTTGAGCGTGTTCGCATTAAGTAATGTAGATTCAGCTTCTGTTGTTAGCTGGGCTAGAGTTAGCAAGCCAAAGACAAAAACAAAACCTATGGAGGTGAAATTCATCTTTGTCTTCCAGTCTTTATTTGCTGACATGTGCTCGAGCTCATTTAAGATCGAGATATGCATGACAAACCCAAAAGCAATGAAGTCGGTTGCTGAAAACCACTCGATTTCTACATTGAAGAGGAGATTAGCTAACAAGCGAGCTCCGATAGGTAATATCCCAACCCCTACGGTATAAGCTAGCCATTTTGTTTTCTTAGTGCCAGCCATCACTCTTTCCTCAACGCCACCGCCACGCGGCCAATTACTTTTATATCTTTTTCTGAAACTTCAACGGTGCTTTCACCAAACACAACAGCCAGTTTTTTGCCTGGTAAGCGCTGGATATGGTTGATCGACAAAGTACCGTCAATATCTATTAAATATTTGCCCGAGGCAGGATTCGTAGAGCCTTTATCAACAAGATATAAAGCTTCATTTGTTTCAACTTCAATCGTCGCGTCAGCATTTAGGTTGAAGCTGTTAAATCTGCGGATAGCGTAGGGCAGTTCACCAGTATCTAAAAGCTCTCCATTGGTTAAGCAATAGCTTTTGATCTGTACTGAGTTGTGTTGAGGTGAAGCTGTAGCGTTTGCTTCTTCGGCAGTACATTTTGTCGCTGAGTGAGCCTTAAACCGGTCTTCTGGCTTTAACGCTAAATCCACCATTGGGATTCCCAAAGCTAAATGAGCTCTAACCATGAGTTCATGGGAAGTTCGATTATGAGTATTCCAAGTGCTGAAAGTGCTTTTGGGTACGCCATATACGAACGCCATTTCTTGAAAGTTCTTACATCCTGTCAAATTCTTCAAATTTTCTGTGAAATCAGTGCCTTTCAAATAATCGAAAGGTTCTATTTTACGAATGCTCATGGCTTAAAGTTCTCGTTTTCGAATTAATTTGTCATTTTTTGTTGAAAGTTCGAGAATGACGATCAATAATTCTTATGTGTTTCGGAAGTCACGCCGACCAAAGCAAGAGACAACCGAAGAAGATAGACATAAGTACAAGGATATCACCATGTTAACGTACAAGATACCTCCACTAAGTCCATATGTGACTTACGAAGAATACTCTCGCCTGACTGGTTTACCTATGGGCACCATCAAGCAATACGTGACTGAAGGTCGCGTTATCATCAAACCAAAAGACAAACGCCGCGATAAGCCATTGATTAACATGGTTGCTATGCACGAAATGGCGGCACGTGAAGCCATTGCTGCGCTAGGGTAAGTCATGGTTTTTACCTCTCATGTTCCAACTCAAACGCACAGTCCAATGTGGCTAGATGTGTTCGCGTTGGTTGTCATTCTCGTACCGCCTTTCATGTAAGAGTGTGGATCATGGACGCAAATATCGCTATGTGCGGATTCCGCGAACGCAAACAGCAATCTTTTAACGCTGCATGCTGCGACTTCGCTATTAATCATAATATGGAAAAGCTGGCTCCATGCATCGGCCTAACTGGGAGAATGCTGCGTAACAAGCTAAACCCAGAACAGCCTCACAAACTAGATCCAGTGGATTTGGCATTGCTGAGCAAAGAATCCGGCGATTACACCATTGTGAACACACTCTTTGCTGACCTAGGTGTCGTGACGGTTCAGTTACCTCAAGACGGGGAAGATAAGAACCTTTTAGAGCGCACGTTACTTAACAACCAATATTCAGGTGAGCTGTCTAGCGATGCAATGCACATGTGCAGTGCAGACCGTTTACCTCGCAGTCAAAAGCGCAAAACCATTGCCAAGGTTCAAGCGGCCATCGGCAACTTGGTTTTGTTCGTCAACGATTTAGAAAACCGCACCACCGGCTTTCAGCCACTCATGCAAATGGGCACAGATTTCCTAGCCAACGGTGCGCCACTTCCAGGCTTAGCCTAAGGAGAACCTATGAGTCAGTTAGCTATTCAACAAGAACAACAAAAGCAAATCCCCAACGCCAGCGAGAGCATTGCTGCCTGTAAAGCGTTGTTCAATGGTTCCGCTACACGCGGCAAGTTGAAGCAGTTGTGGAACGGTATGCCACCACGTTTTCGCGGTATGGTTTTAATCGCCGGTGATCTGAAAGCATCGGAGCATGTGCGAGAGTTTGAAAGCTTTAATGATTTGGAGCTTCAAAAAATCCGTAACGGCATGCAACAGATTAAAGAAATCGCGACGTTGTTCGATCGCAATCTTGGTGACGTTCGACGCCTCAAGCATTACCAACTCAGTAGTACGCATTAATTCTCCAAGCCTTTGCCCCTGTAACAGGGGGCTTTTTTCGTCTTAGCGTAGGAGCATAAAAGATGAATCTAAATGAAGTTGCAAACAAACTCGCTATCCAAACAACCATCAATAGTCTGTTCGCTTTGGCGTTGGATAGCTCAGACGTCATCAGTATTCGTATCGAGTACTCATCAAAAATGAGCCTTCTCAACGTGATTGTGTTCGACGAAAACACAACGAATCACGCTCACAACGTTGTGTTGGTTGATAAAGAGCGTGCGCTTGAAGAGCTACTGAACATTGAAGATTACCTGATTGAACGCATTGCTGTTCGCCGTGATCAAATTGAATCGGAGGATGCAGCATGAGTAATAGTTCGAGTGAAGCCAACCAGTTAATCGAAATGTTGAAAGACCGATTGGAAGAGTGTTGTGACTGCATCGAAGCTGGCTATGAGATTACGCGTTCTGCCGGATACACGACTATTGATGCCGAGTTAACGGTGGAAGGCGGGCGCTCTTTTATTGATGAGGCGAGTAGCTTCTTAGAAGAACAGGAGCGTGCGTCATGCAATACGCCGCAATAATGCTTTGCCCAGATGGCGGCATCATCCGCCATGAAGACACGAAAGAAGTCGCCAATGTAATGGTTGGCGACTTTGACTCGTTAGACCAAGCGATCGAACAAGCGTGTGTATCCCTCAGTTGCACTCATTTAACCAAAGGCGTTTTGAGCAAAGGCAATGGGAAAGGCGGCTTTTTGTTGGTAACGACCCAAGAACTGGAGGCGGTATGAAAAATAAAAGGATCACTTCAGTTAGTGTCGGTGATGATGTCATTCAAATTTTGGAAGGACGAACAAAGACATATGAAAAGTGTGCTATTGCATATTTTGCTGGGCCGGAAGGATGGGGCATAACCATGACTATTCGACTTGAAGAGGTCGAAGGTTTTCTGAAGTCTCCTGATACACAGAGACTATTTGTTAAGTTTTCGAAAGAAAAATTAGGGATAGAGTATGAACCAGTCTGACCTTCTCTATATCGGCGGGGCAGTGATGCCCCTTGACCGAATCAAAAATAATGACGCCAGCTATAAAGCTGGTTTTTTAGGTTCCAAAATTTACTCAGACCAAGAACAAGCACTTCTAGATAGTGGAATGGTCAAAAAAATAGCGATATATGACCGCGTTCCCAATCGAAAGTCTAAGCGCGAGCGAGATCTTCAAGAGCGAACTGACTTCTATAAATCAGTAAATTATCTCTCGGAACACGACCGCGAAGCGGCGGCGAGAATCGCCGAAGAGTATAGGCTAGTCAAAGGGCGCAAAAGTCCGACAGAGAAATTTCGCCACAGAAAAGACAAGCAAATTAAGCAATTGATGAGTCTGAGCAAGTCTCTACGCCCTAAAAGTATCATCAGCAATGCCGACGCCAACTTTAGCCATGATGCTTTGTATGAAACGAACGAGCGCTCCAAACCTGCCATTCTCAATCAGAATGGAAAACGAGGACAAGGCGAACCTAAAAAGATTCCTATTTCAATGCAGCTAATGCACCGGTCTTGGAATGAAACTTATAAGTTTCAGGCAGTAACCGAAACGCCATCTAGTGCTGCGCCTGCGGAAAACAATGGTGAGAGGTTCTCGGAAAAGCTGACGTCCCGTTCAGTTTCTAAAATCTTTGAGGCAGGGGCTTACACTGCAGCTTGCCATGGTGGTTTCTCTACTTTTCTGACGCTGACTTTCACCAAGGCACAACGGATGGCCATATTCGGTGGAATGTTGGATGGAAGTGAGTGTGTCAGTATGGGATCGCATCACCCAATAATCTATAAGCGCAACATGGTGACAATACATCCCAAGCGTGGCGAAAAGAAAGTTGACCAACCAATAACGGATATTGGTGGAGAATACTGGCTGTTTCCAACCTCAGATAGTAAGCGTGTTAAAGCTATGAACCAGGGCAATGTCATAGTCGGCCCATATTGCGATCTTAAGCAAAAGCCCAAGCAAGAGTTCTCGATGGAAAAAACTTTAGAGACAACAATAGGTAAAGAAGTCTCTCGTTTTCTTGATGGTGCAAAGAAAATGTATCAACGCGGCTGGGTTGCGGACCATACCATCCAAGTTGATAAAGATAGTGGACGAAAGTACTGCGACTTATCTCAGGAGAAAGTTGCTAAACATGTTCAGTCTGGCGATGTTGGCCCGACTAATTTGCCTGCTGATTTCCATTACATATGGGTAGCCGAGTGTCCAGCCAATGAAGATGGAGAGCCTAATCCGCACGTTCATATTTTGCTACGTTGGACGGTACCAGAGCATCTCTTTAGTCCTTGGGCTAAGCGACTTGAAAAAATATGGGGGCATGGATTTGCGAAATTAGAGCGAATCAAAAAGCCAAAAGCCGCCGGTTCTTACATCATCAAAGCAGTCGGTTATGCCGCTAAAGGTGAAAATGCTGACCAAGGGCTAATCAAGGGAAATCGATACAATATCGCGAAGTGCTCAAGAGCTCCTGCCTGGGAAACTCTTGCTTCGTTTGAAGCTGGCAATATGACCGCAATAATTAAGGAGTTGGGCTATAAACTTGAGCAATGGAAAAAGCCAATTAAGCGGCAAATCCGCAAGCTACGAAATGCCAAAGAGCAAACCATCAAAGCTAAAGCCATTGCCAAAAAGCAGCAGAAATCTGAGGAGTATCAGAACAAGCTTTATCAGAGAATCATCCGTTTGGAAAAGCAGGCCGAAAAGCTGAGTCAGAACTTGCATAACAGAGGCGTGCACGTGAATACGAGCAATCGTTTCTGCATTACGTTTGAAGGAGAACTGGCGAAGGATAAAGTAGACAAGTTTATGGTTTGGGCTGCTGGTGCAAGAGGGTGGTCATTGAACTGCAGGGATTTGGACCTGAGCGATATAAAACAAGACGCGAGTCACTTCTATCAATCTGAATATCAGCGATTTAAGGAGAATCAGTCCTATTGGCAATCACTATTACATGAATCTATACCACACATGGAAGTTGATGAAAGTGAGCTTTCTTATTGGTATAGCATTACGGCAGATTATCTCGAGGGGCGGCTTTTGCCTGTGTGTCGTCGGGTTGAAAAAAATTAAATTTGAGACTTATATCGAAAAAGAGCTGCTAGTACGGTTGCTTATATTCCATATGAACTATTGAGTGTTTACTCGTCGAACTGTCAAATGCTAAACAGCACTCTAGTAGTAAGTGGAGTGAATGATGAAAACTAATTTAAGCACCGCGGGATATAAATCGAATAGGCCTAGTGAACCTACAGCAGCAGAGCTAGCACTCGATAGGTTTGAAACATTGGTTACTGATTTCTACGAAAAATATCGCAAGAAGCCGTCAGTGGTGCAATCAAAAGAGCAAAAGGAAAGGCTTTTACAAGCAGAGGCTGAAGATCTAGCTTTCTTAAAGAAAAAAAGAATACAGCTCATAGCGCATGCCAAAGCGGAGGAGCTACAATTAAAGCTAGCAGCGTATACTGCTAGTAATAATACTAAAACAGCCAATGAATTAGCCGCAGAGAAGCATCATCCAACAAGAATGTTAGCGAATAATTTGACGGCTGCAGGTGAACCAAAACCGACCAGAAGGCATGAGCCTCATCATATTATTCCAGGGAAAGGTCAATACAAGTTAACTGATATGAGAAGAATTCGTCTGAATCTTCATATGCATAAAATAGGCATAAATGCTGCTGAGAATGGTGTATGGCTCATGAACTTTGCCAAGAATATTGACTTGAACTGGGAGTCACCCAATTCGCCGGCACATAGGTCGATTCATACATCTAATTATGAAACATGGATTAGCACTCGCTTTGCAGCTTTTGAGACAAAGATGCACGTATTTAAAGCAAACTTGCTTCAGGTGAAAATGAATTTAAAAAATGGAACCCACCCACCTGAAATATTACAAAGTATTGATAAGAATTGGAAAGGTGTATGACGGTTTATAGGATTGCAGATAAGTTGGATGAGTATCAGGCGATTAGTACGTTTCCCGATGATGTCGCTGTTCAGTTAGGTGATTTTGAACTGTTTGAACGAATTTTGTTACAGGCAGCAGAAAACGATTCATTATCAGATATTTGGCAGGACGTCGAAGTGCAGTTTACTGATGTTCTGAACAAAAACTCTCTTGTACCTGATGTCAGCCTCTGGATGAGAACATATCTTGTTCTATCTCCCAAAGCTTTTGATGTTCTTTATCAGGAACTCAAAAAAGGTGGAGAGTTTTTACCTGTTCGGTGCAATGGCTCTCAGTGGTATTTCTACACGACTTTTCAGTTTGGCTTAGAAGACAAGCAAAAGTGTATTGAAAAGATTGAATATGGCTATCCCGCAGGTTTGGAAGTCTTGGTCTTTGATGAGCAAGATTTAGAAGATAAGTTAATTTTCAAATCTAAGATGGAAAAAGCGGGTACTCTTTATTGCACCGATAAGTTCAAGTCTCTTTGCGAAAAACATCAGTTTGATAGCATAAGGTTTTCTTCAAGTTTGACGAATCCATTTGGTTAGATTTTACGCGAAAGGTATAAAGCTCTTTACTTTCTGCTAAGTGAAAGTAAAGAGCTTTATCGACATAGCAGAATGATGATAAGCACCAATCAACACTAGAAAGCTGTATAGATATACAGTATATTTTACTGGTGACTGATAAGGGTGTTGATATGTCGAACAAAAATCAAAACGATATCTTGTTGTCTGCTTTAGAAATCGTCATTGATGGTGTGGCTAATAGTGAGGCGACAGAGAGAACTCGAGCAGCTGGTGCGTATATCGCAGGCTTAATACTTGCGGATGCAAAGGGGCAATTAGACACCAAAAAACAACAAGCCATCTTGAGTATTATCGAGATGGCTTGCGAAACGGAGAGTACTGCGTTTATGTCGTAGTAATTTACAACATAGATAATTGATGTTTGAGCTGTTGCCGTGCCTCTGGCGGCAACGCCTTACACAAATTGAATGCCAGTTGGCTTGTCGTTTTCGCCGATGGGCTCAACGTATGGCTATAAGACAAATTCATCACAAAGGTGTGCCCACATTCAGGGTCACTGCAGCTGCAATACAAATCTGAATGACTGTTAGTTAAGCGGTTCGATTTTTGGATTCGACTTTTGCTGCCACACTCCGGACACAACACTCTCATATAAAATACCTAGCTTATTGACTGACTTAATAATCATACGTCAAAAGGCTGTGTTTTTATACAGTTTTACGGCTCTTCTAACCCAAGTTCAACCTCTTAGACTACCTATACTATTCTCTTATCAAAGGGCAGTTCGCTTGTGAAAATCTGCCACGTAAAGGAGCGAGCGCGTGGCGTAAAATGCACTCCTCCTCCCCACCTGCGACGTTTTCGATCTAGAAAATTTTGAAATTCCTCTGAATGCAAAAAGCTAGGGGGTAGGGCTGCCCACAAACAAACGCTAAACCCTTTTGTAGTAAAGGATTCAAGGTTACTTAAACACCGCTGAGAATGGCTTATATTGGGTCTGATAAAATTTCAACGATTGAAATTTTTTGAAAGAAATTGAAAAAGCAGAGATGGCGCACTAATTATGGAGGATGATTAAGTGGCTAATTTTAAAGTCTTTTTATATTTTACGTCACGGTTCTAGGTGATCTGAGCGATCAGGTGATGATCTGAAAAAGATCTCTGATCTCTTATGTGACAAGGGCTGAACACCAATTTCAGCCCCATACAGAATTTCAATTTATTGCAGAGGTTTAAGCCACCTCTTGACCAGTACTTAAGTCAAAATCAAAGTGCAAATGCTTAGGAATCTCCGGGTCGGAGTTGATCTCATCCATCATCAGTTTGCACACTGGGATAATCTCATCCTTGGCGTATTCAATGCCGACTTTGATTGGGTCAGGTAAGGTTGCACCAGGTTCTGGCATCATGCCGCCTTTACCACCCGGGAAGCGGTGGCCTACCAGAATATCCTGCGCGGTAATGTTCTTGATTCGTTCGAACTCATCTTTGGTGGCAATATCACCGACAGGGATAAGTTGAATCCCTTTCTCTGCCCCGTTAGGAATGTTCACAAACATACTCTGGAAATTACCCACACCCTTAGAGCTACGAATTGCCTCTTTGAGTTTTTTCTCGTCTTTCTCGCCTAAGTTCGGGTCGGTCGCATAGAAAATGAAGCCCATGTGTGCACCATTCAGGTAGTACTTACGGCGAAACAGGGTTGCTTCTTTGTTGAGTAGCGAACTTTGAATACTTCCCACATAGTCTGCACCACCATAAATCTGTTGCTCTGGGTCGTACTGAGGCAAAAAGATGACATCCTCTTTCTTCAATGTCTTTTGTTCAATTTGGTCATTGTTGCCACGTTGTAAGAAAGCAAAATTGCCGTTCTTGCGCTTGCGAAGAAACATGGTAGGAATCTGCTCTAAGCGAATCACCTTACCAAAGTAGTTACGAACCTTGAGCCAGGCACAGTCACCGAAGGTAAAGTAGTCATGGCAGTTACCTTGGAACTGACGTCGTCGCATGCCGCCACCCTGCACAAAGCGTGCGGTCACATAATTGGCTCGCGCCCGAAGTAGTGAGCCATGGTAAGCATTTGCTCTTGATATTTTGGCGAGTCCACGGCGTGAGATAGGGGGCTCCCAATAATCTTCAAACTCATTGTAAAAAAGCGCGGTGTAATCGGTAAGCCATCGGTTTGGATCTACGGGTTCAGCAACCGGGTCTAAGCTGTATGAGGATTCTTTTTTTGTTTCTGAGTTGTCAATGAGTGTTTCGGTCATGCTGCTAAATCCCAGGTTGATTTGGTTGGGTCACTGTAATCTAAAGGTTCATTAATCACGGCGTGGCTGATCGCCCAGAAAGCATCGGCGTGGCCGGTTAGTTCACTCCGCTCGGCTTTAAATGTCATGTTGCCGCCACTTTTAGTCGGAGCTCGTTTGATGGCCATGAACGCCATTGCGACATCTTTCTCGTCTGCATCAAACTGAATGCGTTTGGCCTCCACGACATCAATCATTTTCATCACCAGGCGGGTTTTATTCTCGTTGCTGTAGTGGATGGCCACTGCTTCTCGTGGAAATTTCTTGTGCAGTAAATCCCACACACCGGCACCAATACCGGTGGTATCAATGCCGATATAAGTCATGTTGTAGCGCTTGGCGATTTTCTCTATCTGCTGAACCTGGTACTGGAAGTTGAGACCGCGCCAATAGTGCTTTTCTAAAATACGGAATTTCTCAACTGCTACGATAGGAGGCGCGACGACCACAAAGCAGCCGTTGTCTCGCGTCCGGGATGGGTCATAGCCGCCCCATACTTCACGGCGACCAAATGGTGAGTCGCTGTCTCGCGTAAAGTCTTGCCAGGTTGAAGCATCAACCATCGCTTTTTCAAGATCAGAGAACTTAAACACCGCATTGGCGCCATCAACAAACACGCACATAAACAAGTTGTCGAAGTCGTCTTTGCTGTATTCGTCGCGGAGTTCATCAATATCGAAAAGGTCACAGCCACCGGCGGCGGCATCCTCAATCGTAACAACGTAACGCCATTGTTTATCGGGGCATAACCGCCCACCGTCACGGTATTCGTCAAAACGAGGAAACTCAATCTTTGAACGGTTGCTGTCGTTACCTTTCCAAAGTTCCCCCGTCCAAAATGGGTAAGCTTGATGCGTTTTTGATGATGGTGTTGAGAAGTACGTTTTACGCCACTTTTTATGCGTGGCCATTGCCGAGGCCAGCTTGTTTAACTTGGCAAAATCACGTATCCAGAAATACTCATCAATATAAACGTGGCCATGATAACTCTGAGCGGTATTCGAGTTGGTAGACAAGAAATGCAGCTCTGCGCCATTTGGCAACATCATTGGATTACCTTTGAGCTCGATGTCTAAGAACTCACGGGCAATAGCGATGATGTAGCGGCGGAATACTTCAGACTGGGCCCGGGATGCTGAAAGGAAAATCTGATTGTCGCCAGTCAGTACCGCATTCTCCAGGGCTTCGCCACTAAAGTAATATGTAGCGCCAATCTGGCGGGATTTGAGAATATTGCGTGTTCGCTGATGCAGGTTATCGCGCATCACATGCTGGTAGCCAAACAACGATTCATGCCACAGCTTAAAGCTTTTCTCTGTTATGGCTTCAAACGCCGCTGCTTTCTTACTTTCAGACTTGGTTTTCTTCTTACCTGGCTTGCGTGAGCTTTCAACTGCTTTAGGTTTTTCTTTGCCATCTGGCTGAGTATCACTTGCAGGCTCGCCAGAATTACCGGCTGCGCGAAGCTTTTTGAGTTTGGTGTGATGGTTGATGAGCATGTCCAGCATTTTGAGCTGGGCAGGTGTCGGTTCCTCCTTTTCCATTAGAACTTCAATTCTGCGCGCCATCGATTCATCAATAGTTTGCTCGCGCAGCATATCCCGCCAACCATACTTGTCAGCCCAGTAATAGATTATTCGATTACTGTTGATGCCAAGTTCGTCAGCGATTTCTTGAGGTGTCCAGGCCTTTAGATAAAGCGCCCGGGCAGCATGTCGGGTTTCAGGGGAATAAGCCATAAGCGAATCATACGCCCTGAAAACTTGCAAATGACTAACATAAATTCGGATAAATTCGGATATGGGCTAAATCCGAATTGTTAGGAAATGAAGTGGCTGAAAGGACTTAGTCAAAGGCGTATCGTTTGCCGTAACCAAGACATTGACTGACATTTTTGACTAGGTAGATACGTAAATGGCGAAAACCAGTGACTGGAAAATTGTAGCAACTGAGGGAGCAACCGTTGATGGCCGCACCATTACTGCTACATGGATTAAAGACATGGCGGAAACCTATTCCCATGACTTAACCACTGCGCTGATTTGGCCAGAGCATTACAAAGGCGATACCCCCTGGGGACCATATGAAGGCAAAAACTGGGGTGTGGTTGAAGAGCTAAAAGCAGAGAAACGGGCAGGTAAATTGCGCCTATTTGCGCGATTAACGCCGAATCATTACCTATTGGCTGCGAACAAAGACGGTCAGAAGCTTTTCACCTCTATAGAGCCGGACCCGGATTACTGCGGTAATGGTCGTTGCTACCTGCGTGGTATTGGTGTCACGGATAAACCGGCTAGTACAGGAACCACTCGTCTTAAATTCTCAGACCAATCCGGCAAAGAGGTTGAACGTGAAGTGTCACAGCTAGAAGAGCTGGATTTTTCAGAGTGTCAGCCTAAAGCCAACCCTCTCAGCAACTTCTTTTCTGCATTGGCAAACCTCGCCTTGCATGGAGAGCTTACAACCGGCTCTCAACCAATTGAATCAACTCTCATTGAGGATGATGAACCCATGAACCAAGAGCAGTTCACTCAAATGATGTCAAAACTAGATGGCATCGAATCCAAACAGACTGAACTTGAGCAGCAACAGAAGCAATTCTCTGAACAGCTTAACCAAGGTCAAGATGGCAGTGGCGAAGAGCAAACACCGCCAGTACAGCAAAGCCAAACTGTTGTACCAGAGTCAGGTCTTTCGGCTGAACAATTTAGTCAGCTAATCGGCAAGATTGACAACATCGTAACTCAACAAAATTCGCTAGATGCTCAGTTCAAAGCACTGAAGCAGGAAGCGCCGAACCAAGAACTTGGCCAAGGTGACACGGGTGAATCGCTAATGGAGGCTGTGTAAATGCTGAATGCTATTTCAACCCAGTACCTACAAGAATATAACGCGGCCATTGCATCGAGTGCTGGCGTCGACGATGCCTCAAAGCAGTTCAGCATTACACCGGTAATGGAAACCAAACTGCAGCAAGCGATCGTCGAATCGGATGCATTTCTTGGCAAAATCTCCAATATCCTCGTTGACCAAATTAAAGGCCAGGTGATCGATGTCGGTGACAGTGGCCTAACGACTGGTCGTGTTAAAGATGGTCGCTTTAGCGCATCGCTGGACCAAGGCGGCAACACCTATGAGCTGGTAGAAACAGACTCAGGTGCACACATTAACTGGATTACCTTAACCATTTGGGCGAACTCTGGCTCAAAAGGGGAATGGGTTAAGTTAATGAACAACGCGATCACGCGCAGCTTCGCTCTGGATAAGCTTCGCATCGGTTTCCACGGCATTGACGCATCAGCAGTAACAACAGACCCAAGTACGAAACCCATGGGGCAGGATGTCAACAAGGGCTGGCTACAAATCGTTAAAGAGAAAGCGCCAGATCAAGTTAATCCAGCGGCACAACTGGATGCCGCCGGAGCCACTAAGGGCGCATATAAAAATCTGGATTCATTGGTTAATGATTTGGTGAACACCACCATTCATGAAGTTCATGTCGATGATCCTGACCTTGTCGTATTGGTTGGCCGTAACCTTGTCGCAGCAGAGCAGCACCGTTTGTTGGAAGCGGCAGAGGTACCAACGGAGCACAAAGCAGCGCAGCAATTAGCGAAGACCATTGCCGGTAAAAAAGCGTATATCCCACCATTTTTCCCATCAAACATGGTGTGGGTAACAAACCTGAAGAACCTGCAGATCCTGACCCAAAAAGGTACGCAATGGCGTAAGTCTCGCAATGAAGAAGATCGTAAACGCTTTGAAACCTCCTACTTGCGTATGGAAGGGTACGCGGTCGGTAATCTTCATAAGTTCGCAGCCATTGAGAATGTTGAAATTGTCGATGCTGCAGCACCTGAAACAGTCGATACTACAGAACCCCAAGCGTAGTAGATAACCATGCTTAGTCCCCTTGCACGACAACGCCAGCAAGCCAAGCAACAACGCGCAACGGCTACCCATTCGGTGGTGGCGGTTGCCAGTCAGAGTCTACATGTGTTGCTTGCTGAACTAGAGAACGATGAACGAGCGCTCAAAGGCCTTGCTCGTATTGATGAAAAAGTGGAACACAAACGTTCGGTACTTATCCCCAAATACAAACCCCATGTGGAAGAGTATTTAGCTAAAGGGGAAAACTACCGCAATCCACTTCTCGGCAAAATGGTGATCTGGCTATTCGATACCGAAGACCTGGAAACCGCCATTGCCTGGTGTGATAAAGCGATTGAGCAAGGGCTAGAAACGGGCTTTAAAAGAGACTTCGCCCATTTCTGCGCAGACAGCACCTTAGCCTGGGCAGAGAAAATGGCGGCAAATGGTCACTCCATCGAGCCCTATTTCAGCCAGGTGTTTGAAAAAGTGCGCACCAAGTGGCGATTGAAAGAAAAACCAACGGCCAAGTGGTTTAAGTTTGCGGGCCTTCACCTGCTGCGCAACAGCAATGGCGTACCACGCCCAGCGGCCGTCGGTGATCTCGAAACGCTTAACCAGTCATTGGCACTACTGATCGAGGCCAACAACCAATACGACAAAATTGGCGTTGGCGACAAGATAAACCGAGTTAGAGCACGCATCAGCGCTTTGACCACAGGTAAGAACCTGTAAAGGCTCCTACACCCACCGGACTTCGGCTGGCGAGGTTGAAATAACACTTAGTGTCGATTTCTAACCGTCGACCCAGTGGGCAGAAGTCCACCAATTAAGGACTAGTTCAATGTTTGATGGCAAATCGTCACAAAGTTACCAAAGCACCGAGATCGAGAACGATGGATTTTGGCCAAACCTCAACGTAGGTGACTTTGAAAAGCGTCGTGGCATCCCATCAAATTTTGATTCGGAAGCTGTGGCATTGGCGCTGGCCGCCGCAGTAAGTCAAATCAACATTGAGCTGGCCTCGATGAAAGCAGGCTACGAGGCCGAAGGTATTACCAAAGCTGAAGAGATACCGGGATTGCCAAAGGTATTGGGCAAAAACAACATCATCGTACTGTATGAAAAAGCGGTATTTGCCAGAGCCAAAGCAGACATGGTTTCAGAGTTCGCCACTGTATCGACCAAAGAAGCCGGTGATCGAGTGGCAGAAAGTGAGCGGGATATCACAGAGCGCTTACTTGCAGAGAGCCAGCAGCATATCCGGGCCATCAGTGGTAATACGCGTTGTGGAGTAGAACTGTTATGACAGAACCACTCAACCAGTACCAGGCGGGCTTTATGCTACAAGGGCTTAACCAGCACTTAAGTAGCACTATTGATGAACGTTTGCACAAGCATTTTGAATGTTGGATGGAAGACATTCAGCTTAAGTTTGCTCCCAAAAACCAAGGGTTGGGCCGTGACATCGGCTGGATGGAATACACCGCTGTATTCAGTTTTGAGCGGTTTCCATTTAAGAAGCAAAACCCTGCCGCGGTAATGGCAAACACTTTGGCGTGGTTGGATGACAACGACGAATTTAGAGAGAAATTTGACCTGGCGGATCCAAGCTTTGACATCGAACCAGAAAGCGACAGCACAGTGGTTATGACTCTTGAGGTCGATATGACTGAGCCGCTGATGCTCGTCGAAGACCCAGACGGTGATATTTACTGGGATGGCAAGCGCTGGAAGAACGCTCCTTATGAGATTTGGTGTGCTGAGCATATTGATGTGATTAACGCCAATAACCCAGCCAGTCCGGTAACGGTCGATGATCAAAATTAGCGTGGATAAGCAGTCAGAGCTGGGCGTACTTGATTCGTTGAAAGCCATGACATTGCCGCCAAAGCGCAGAAAGCGATTATTGCAAGCAGCGGCAAAAGGCTCTGTGCAGACTTCGCGACAAAACCAGCGGAGCCAAAAAACACCCCTGGGCAGAAACTGGAGAAAGCGATCGGGTACCAGCCGCAAGAAAATGCAAGTTCGCTTAGCCAGGCTGTTAACTGTCACTGGTAATGATGGCAATACCGCTGTGATCGGCTGGCGCAAAAGTGCCACTGCGAGAGTGGCAGCAAAGCAACACTATGGCCATCGTCAGCGGCATACCAGAGCCGCAGCAATAAAGGCACTGCGACATGGCAAAAAATAAAAGCCGGTTGCAACAGGCTTTAAAGGAAATTGGCGGTGGGCACGGTGGCGCAACCAGGGCTCAAGCCAAGGCTTTAAAAGATGAGGGTTTTCGTGTCTTTGCCAGGCGTATCAACCCGAATGCCCCAATTGGCAAGCTTCGCAAACCAAGCATGAGGTGGATACAGAATAACCTCAGCCAAGAACAAGCCGGGCTAATTCTTCGCCAGATGCGCGGCGCACCGAAAGAGTCCTGGGAAACCGTGTTACCTGCTCGGCCGTTTACTCAGGTAGACAAAAAGAAAGCGCGAGCGGCACTTCGCAAAGAACTTAAAAGAGGAAGATAACCAATGGCATGGCCAATTATCAACGTAAAAGCTCTTAACCAATTACAGGGGCCAGTGACTGAAGTTGAGCGTCACTTCCTCTTTCTCGGTACGGGCACCAAGAATGCAGGCAAGTTGTTGTCTGTGAATACGCAAACTGACTTTGGCGAACTGTTAGACGATGGTGTGCTTAAAGACAATTTGCAGGCCGCCATGGTGAACGCCGGGCAGAACTGGTCAGCAGGGGTTTACGTTCTTACGGCGCCGGAAGACTGGACCCAGGCGGTAAAAGATGCGCAACAAACACAAAGCTTTGAAGCTGTGGTGCATACCGTTCCTACCACTGACAAAGCGGCGGTGACTGCAGCGCAGGAACTCTACCATGAACTGATTGCTAAGTATGGTCGCTGGACATTCATGATGTTGGCTCTGCCTGGTATTGATAAGCAGACCGAAACATGGTCGGACTATGAGGCATCAATGGTCGCGGTTCAAGATACCTTGGCTGCAGATGGCGTCATGCTGGTTCCCGAAGTGCTACCACAAGCGATTGGCAAGTTGGCGGGTCGTCTGTGTAACCGGGCAGCATCGGTGGCTGATACCCCAATGCGGGTGAAAACCGGTGCATTGGTTGGGGATGTGACCAAGCCAGTTGACATGAATGGTGTCGAGCTCTCTACCGCAACACTACAAACTCTGGAGCAAAACCGTCTTTCGGTTCCTGCCTGGTTCCCGGACTTCGACGGCATCTATTGGGCTGATGGTCGCATGCTCGATGTCGAGGGCGGTGACTTCCAGGTGGTCGAGAACCGTCGAGTGATTGACAAAATTGCCCGCCGGGTTCGTTTGATCGCAATTGCTGACATCGGTGACCGTTCGTTCAATAGTACGCCAGCAAGCACTGCTCGCGCCAAAATGCGCTACACAAGGCCAATGCGTGAAATGGCGAAGAGTACAACGATTGGACAAGTCGTTATTCCGGGTGAAATCGAAAGCCCGAAAGAAGGTGCCATTGCCATCACCTGGAAAACGAAAAACACAGTCGAGATTTATATGACGGCTACGCCGCTCGACTGTCCGAAATCCATCACAGCAGGTCTTATGTTAGATCTGAGCAGTCCGGAGGCCGCGTAAATGGGAAAACGAATTTCAGGTATGAGCTTTGATGTCGATATTCACGGCAGCTTAATTCACGTAGAAAAAGCCACAGTCTCAATTACCGATGATAGCCAGGCTGCGCAAACACGTGGCGTGCCGGACGACTTCACCGATGGTGCGGTCAGTGCAGACGTTGAATACGAACTGGATACCAAAAACTTCAAGTTGTTGGTCGAAGCGGCAAAAGCGGCGGGTAGCTGGCGTGGCATAGAGCCGCATGATTGCCTGTTTTACGCCAATACCGGTGGTGAAGAGTTAGAAATCAAAGTGCATGGCGTCAAGTTGATGATTGATAGCTTGCTGGATATCGACCCAAGTTCGTCGGATAAGTCTAAGCACAAAATCAAAGGTGTTGTGACCAGTCCGGACTTTATCCATATCGATGGTGTGCCGTACCTCAGTGCGGAAGACACCCGCGATCTAATCGGTTAATAGGGAGGCGCGATGGATGTGTTTGATCGCGCCAGTGCGCTCGAAGCCAAACAGACCCAAATGGCACTGGCCAACCATATGGCACAAAAGACCAAAGGGGTGGACCAGGAGAGTGCCAAAGAGTGCATTGAATGTGACGCGGCTATTCCCGAGGGAAGACGCCAGGCGATAAAGGGTTGTCAGTTATGCGTCAACTGTCAGGCGAAGAAGGAATAGCAGAATGAAAGACTGGTTCGACAAAATAACCAGTGGCATTGCTTACTTCATGTCGTTAGCAGGAATGACAATCAGCAAACTGACGTTTGAGCAGTGGTACTTCATCTTGTCGTTGTTGATTGGCCTAGCGGCGTTGGGCCTGAACTACTGGCACAAACGGGCGATGCAACGAATCGCCGCAGCAAAAGGAGTCGCCATCAATGAAATTGAGTAAGCGAATTATATGTTCAGTCGCTGCGGTGATCGGTCTGGTGACTGGCGGAGCGACGTTGCATGGCTCGAACCTGACTCAACCCGTTGGTCAGGTGGTGATCGCCGATCAACCATTAGGTCAGCTGAGAATCAGCCCCAAAGGGCTAGAAATTATCGGCAATGCAGAAGGTTGTCGGCAGAACCCTTATACCTGCCCCGGAGGCGTGTTAACCAACGGCATTGGTAATACTCATGGCGTACCCGGTACCCCGGTCACCCTTGAGCAAGTTGCCATTGACTGGGTTAAGAACATCCAGGAAGCCGAGCGATGTGTGATGGCGGCAGAAAGCATCTCTGGCAAATCCATGTCTGCCGGGCAGTTTGATGCGTTTACGTCCTTCGTTTTTAACTTTGGCTGCAGCAAATTTCGCAAAAATAGAGATGGTTCCGATACGCGTATCTACCGGGCGATAAAACAAGGTCGTTACACGCAAGCCTGTGGACATATCACCGAGTGGGTGAAGAGCCAGGGCGTGGTGTTGGAAGGCTTGGTAACTCGTCGGGGGATTGAGCGTGAACGGTGCATGGAAGTGGATTAAGTGGTTACTGGTTGCTGTTGTGGGGGTAGCAATGATGTCGACGTGGTTAATGCTTAAAGCCAGCAAAGCTGAGCAAGTTGCGCTGAGAGCTCGGTTAGAAGCGGTAAAGCAAGCGAATCAAACCAGCCAGTTAACCATTCAGACTCTGCAGAGTGACCAGGTACACATGAACCAGCTACTCGTGCAGCGGGTTCAAACAGAGCAACAAACACAAAGGCAACTCAATGAGCAAGTGGCAGAACTTACCCAGAAAATGGCAAACATTGAATGTCATATTCCTTCTGATGTTACTGACAGCTTGCGCGAGCCCTATTGAGCCGGTTCGAACCGAGCTGATCATAAAACTGCCGCCACCCGGACTTATCGTTCCGTGTGACAAACCCAAGGTTGAAGGGACGTGGCCAGAGGTCGTGACAGAAGACATACCCAAGCTGAAAGCGGCACTTAAACCGTGTGCCCAACAGGCTATCGATTATTTAAATTGGCGTGCAAAGCACGAACAACCAAAGGAAAGTCAAAATGACTAAACAAGTTATCACCTTAGTGGCTAATGGCACAGAAATTCGTTTTGCGCCAACGCTTGAAGCATTCAACAAACTTACTAATGAAACTACCCCGTTCGACAAAGTTGCTCCGGCAACCAACTATCTGCGCCGCATCGTGCATAAAGATGACAAGCCAGCGCTGGATGAAGTGCTGTCTAAACCGGGGGCCGTCATGCAGCTTGCCGGTGCCGTGAATAACGAGTTCCAAGGTGATCTTGAGATCGAAGTAAAAAACTAATCCGTCACGCCAAAGCGATTGAAGACAATGAACTAGAGCAGGTATTCGCCCTTAAAGCGCATTACCTGCCTCACGAACCCAATACCACAGAGAACTATGCCCGGGCCTTGTGGCTCGCAAAGCACCAAGCGCAAACCGTGGCAAACGGCATTGCAAAAGCCTTTTCATCTGGAGATTGATCATTAATGACTTCCGTAGATAAATTGATGATGCAAATCGGGTTGCAGGACTACGCAACCAAGCCCCTTAAGGGCATCCAGAAAACCGTGACTCAAACGGCAGATGTCAGCCGCCAGTCATGGGAACAGATGGCTGGCGGTGCGGCCAGTGCTCTTGGTTCTGGGTTTGCTATCAAACAAGCCTTGATGCCGGCCATCGAAATGGACCGGGTACTCGGTGAAGTAAAATCGCTTGGCGTGATTGATGCCGACCTTAACACCCTTCAACAAACCGCTTTAGCATTCTCTTCTGCTTACGGCAAATCAGCCACTGAAGTTGTCGGCGCCGCTTATGACATAAAATCCGCCATGGGCGATATGTCTGGCGCTGATTTGGCTGGAGTAACCGAAAGCTCGGCCATTCTTGCTGCCGCCACCAAAGCCGATACCGCCACCATCACCAGCTACATGGGCACCTTGTACTCCGTATACCAGGAGAACGCGGACGCGATGGGCAAAGATAATTGGGCCGAACGTGTTGCTGGCATGACGGCCAAATCTGTTGAGAAGTTTAAAACCACCGGCCAAGGCATGTCGGATGCTTTCAGAGGTGTCGGTTCACTGGCGAAAACTCACGGCATTGAGATGCAAAACCAAATGGCGATATTGGGAATGCTGCAAGGTTCAATGTCTGGCTCTGAGGCGGGTACCAAATACAAAGCTTTCCTCAACGGAGCGGTTAAAGCGCAGGATAAACTTGGCCTGAGCTTTACTGATACCAACGGCAAGCTGCTCCCGATGTATGACATTCTGTCGGCTATCAAGGGAGAGTTTGGTGATCTGGATTCGACAGAAATCAGTCAGCTAAAAACGGCATTTGGCTCTGATGAAGCGGTTATGGTGGTGACAGACCTTATCGGTAAAACGAATGCCCTGAAAGCAAATATCACCGACTTGTCTGGCGCAGCGAATCTGGATGTGGCCAAAAACATGGCAGGAGCCATGACCGACCAATGGGAACGACTGGAATCCAGTTGGTATGCCATCCGCGCCGGGGCATTTGGCCTTATTTTACCTGCCATTAATAGCGTGGCCGGTGCCATGGCTGACGGCCTGACAACGCTACTTGGATACACACAAGAGTACCCAACCTTAACCAGTTACGCGGGTTATCTGGCATTAGCCATCGCTGGCGGTGCGGGTGTGATCGGGGTGTACAACCTGACTCTGGGAGCAAGCAAGCTGGCCATGAACGCTCTGAGGGCTCCAATGCTCTTCACCAAAGTCAGCGTTCTTAGCCTAAACGGAGCGTACACCAAAGCAAAATGGTCCATGTGGGCATTTAACTATTCAATGTTAAAGCAAGGCGTTTACGCGAAAAATGCTTCTCTCGCCTCTAAAGCCTATGCCGTATCCACGTTCCTGGTTGATAAAGCACTGATGGCTGCATCTGGAGGGTTCAAGGCTTTTGGGCTTGCTGCACTTAAAAGTGCCATATTGATGATGGCTAACCCGATTTTCTGGATACCAGCGGCGATCGCCGCGGTTGGAGTGGCTACCTATGCGCTGATCTCTAATTGGGATGCGATGGTCACAGCACTCAGTGATTGGTGGTTGTTCGAACAAATTGGCAAAGGTTTTGATTTTATCGTTGGCATGTGGAACAGCGCAGTAGATAACATCTTAAGCAACCCGTTTGTTCAATACCTATCTTCTGAGTTTGAGTGGATGTTTGCCCGGGCTTCGAGTGTATTCCAGGGTATTGCCTTAGCTGGCCAAGGAGCATGGAAAATACTAAGTGCCAGCGTTCAGTGGCTGCTGACACCGCTAACGGTAACATGGACGGCATTTAAGGGCTTCTTCACTTTGTTAAAAGATGGCCCGGCCGCAGCGATGCAGGTATGGGGCACGGTACCTGACCACTTTACTGCTATCTGGCAAAGTGTCACTGCTGGCTTCGGTATGGTCTATGACGGCATTGCGCTGTTTATCACCTCCGTACTTGATGTCCTGAAAAGCCCGTTCAACCTAGTCGGTGATGGCATTGATTGGTTGATTGATAAAATTAACCTGATCCCGGGTATTAATATTGGCAGTGAAGTTGAGCAGCCAATTGTGCCGGAAGTCTCAGCGCAAAAAGCGGATTACCTGTTGGGTAACTACCGACAGTCGCTATCAACGTACAGCTACAATACTCAGCCAGGCCAACAAAGCGCGATCGAGTATCAAACCCAGATAGAGCAACTTAAGCAGCTACCGACTTATCAAAGTACGGTGCAGTATCAAGCGTATGCAGAGCAGCCCGCAGTCACACCATTAGATGGCAGCATCAATTACAACGCTCAACTGCCTAAAACCGTATTGCCAGAAGTGGGGCAGCCAAGCCCTATTGAGTACAAGGCACAACTGCAAACGCTCTCAAGTTTGCCGGAGTACCAGTCAGCAGCTCAATACAAAGCAGAGTTTGCAGCGGCAACAGCGCCAGTGCTGGACGGGTCGGTCAATTATGCGGCCAACATGCCGAGCATTGACCCGGATGTGATTGACTTCCAGGAGCGCAGTGAACAAATCACACGCCCAATCTCCGACTACTTAAACGGCGACATCAAACAACGTCAATCGGTGGCGAACTACATCACCCAATCGGGTAGCAACGGCTACACCGATAACAGCAAAAACATGCACACCGGTGACATTGTGATCAAACAAGAACAGCCATTTACTCCGGAACAACTGGCTGAATGGCAGGAGTTAGCGACACCATGAGTGAGCAATACATCGATTTGTTGGTGTCTGAGGGCGGTATTGATTTTGATGCCGGTCAGCAACCCTTCTACACCAATAACCGCAACAGCATCGCCCAAGATATTAAGCACGCCATATTAGAAAGCGGGTTGTTGCGAGAGATGCAGGCAGAACGCAACCGGGCATTAAGAGCCGATGTATTAACCCAGATTGAGATGCTGGTTGAAGACGATGAACGCATAGTGCCAGGTACCGCAGAAGTCACCGAACAAACGGCAGAGAAAATCTGGATATTCGCTGAAACCGAAGACTACGGCCCAATCAATTATGGAGTCGCAATATGAGTAACCGACCAAACATTGACTTTAAGCAGCTCATCGCTGATGAGGGCATACCGACCACCGAAGAAGCTATTGCGGTAGAGCTGGAAAAAGAAGTGGTCGCAGCGGGAAGCAAGGTGTCTAACGACAGCCGTATGTCGCCGTTCTGGCGCCTGGTCAAGGCCATTGTGATCACGCCGACCTTATGGCTGATTGATTCACTCTTAGCAAAGCATGTCCTGCCGAATGCTTTTGCTGCAACGGCTAAAGGTATCTATGTTGACCTCAAAGCCTGGGAGGTTGATTTAGAACGTAAAAAAGCCACCAAGACACGTGGAGTGGTCGAGTTCTTCAAAGAAGCACCGGCGAACCCAGTGCTCATCCCATCAGGGACGGTCATTGAGACCACACAGATAGATGGAAAAATCTATCGGTTGATGGTGGAGAGTGATGTGCTAATTGCGGAGAACGAACCAAGCGGTTATGTCGTTTGTGAAGCCGAGGAACCTGGCGAGGGTTACAACCTGCCTGCAGGGTACTACTCCATTTTGCCCGTTGGTGTCTCTGGTATTACCCACGCGGTCAACCAGGCGGACTGGATCACCACCTATGGCAGCGATGTTGAGGAAGATGAGGATCTGGCCTTACGCACCCGCAATCAATTTAGCGTGGTAGGCCGCTACCACATTGATGCAATTTACCGCTCGATGCTGGCCAGTGTCGCAGGCATTCGAAGTGACCAAATCTATTTTGAGCATGATGCGCCGCGTGGCCCGGGAACCGCAAATGCTTACATTCTGATGGATGTCGGTTTAACCCCGTCACATCTGTTGGATCAGCTTAACAGCTACGTCATGAGCGAAGGAAACCATGGTCATGGTGATGATTTGTTGGTGCTCTCGGTACCAGATACCCATCACACCGTAACCGCAACGATCGCGGCAAAGCCGAATGTCGGGGAGACGCGCAAAGCGCAAATGCAGGCGGAAATTGAGCATATGATCCGGGCTGCCTTTCGGGAGTCTGACTCCTACAAAGCGGTGACACGAACCTATCCGGTCAGCCGATTCTCTTTCTCTCAGCTGGCAACCGAGATCCACAACCTGCTTAGTGAAGACTTACTGAGCCTGCGTTTTGACAATGCTGATATTGAAAGTCAGCTAGAAGTACCCCGGCTTACCGATGTGGTGGTGAAATATGGTTGATCACAATAAGCAAGCGCCAGAATTGCCCCAACATCAGGCGCCTTGGTGGATGGATGGCAAAACCATCGCTGAAGAACTGAAAGAGCCGTATTTCCTTGCTAATGGTGTGATGAGCTTTTGGCAGCGGGTGAGAGTCTGGTTGTTGTTTCCATTGCTACAGCTCGACCCGCTGATCTGCAATGAAAAACTGCTCAGGTTACTGGCATGGGATAGAGACATTGCGCGCTTTAAAGATGAGCCGCTCGTGCTATTTCGTAAGCGGGTGAAGTACGCGTTTGTTAATGCCCGGGATGCGGGAGAAAAAAACGGCTTCATTCGAATATTTCAGCGTCTGGGTATCGGTCAGATTGAAATTGATGAACGCGTACCGGGGCGCGAGTGGGACATCATCACTTTGCGTTTGAGTGACAGCCAGTTGTCTGACAACGCGAAGTTACTGGAAGTCTTACTGCAGCACTATGGCCGTACCTGTCGCCGCTACGAATATCAAATTATCACGCCGACCGAACTTGAGCTGAATACAGCCCCGTTAGATTGGGAGCATCAGTGCAATGTCGCTGTGTTAGAGGAATAACAATGTCACAAACCGTAATCACCAAAGCATTCGAGTCATACAAAGCGCAGCAAGAAGCAATATCACAACCGGTAATACTGGATGAGTTTGTACTGGCGAATGTGCCGGGCCTTGACCCTACTTTGCCGATTGACCGTGAAGAAGGTATTCCAACAGAACATGTCATGTATGTGACGAATGTGCACCAGGATGGGTTTGTGAACCCCAATGCCGTGGTTTACTCCATCACACTGGATACGCGTATTGGCGATTTCGATTTCAACTGGATAGGGCTGCGGAACAAAGCAACCGGCACCTTGGCTGCAATTACGCATTTGCCGACCATTACAAAATATAAATCGGTGCCTGGGGTGAAGAATGGCAATGCGATTACCCGGTCGATTCTGATGAGCTATGTGGGCGCTAAATCTGCAACGGGAATCACCGTGGATGCGTCAACCTGGCAAATCGATTTTACCGCGCGGCTTTTCGGTATTGATGAAGCAGAACGTTTGGCAAATCGTGACCACTATGGCCCGGCATCGTTCTTTGCTGACGGGTTCCTGGTCTACAAAGATGCTGAAGGCCACAAGGTTAACGCGGGACTTGCTTATGTCGAAGGGCTACGTAGTGAATTGGCGGAAACACAATCGCTGTCTGTGCCAGCCGGTAAACAGTTCGTTTATGTCGACACGAGTTGGCAAGGGCAAGTAACCAGCCGTTGGCAAAGCCACGTAGTTGTGACGGTGAGTAATACCGAGCTTAACCACTACACCGACGATGACGGCGTTGAACATTTTGTCAGTAAACTGGCGACTATCGAAGCCGATGGTCAGGTCGTTGATCATCGTACGTTAAAGCCCGATTACGCATCTAAAGACTATGTTCAGGATTTAGTAAGTACCAAGTCGGGTAAAGGTCACAACCACAATGATGATTATTATCTAAAGCACCAAGTTGACACACTAAACGCTGACATCAGGGAAGACACGTTCTATGCACAAGGTAAAACGAGTCTATATGAAGGTTTAGATGCTGTACCTTGGGATGTGAAGTCGGGTGTGTATCAAGCCTCCTTGCCTGGCTCTCATGGTGAGCTAGTTCTTCACATGCTAGCAAAGAGCACCTCAACGTCTGCAGCGCAGTTTCGTTTTAGGTATAAAAACGGTGGAGCTTATTACCGTTCCTCACGAGATCAATATGGTTTTGAGGAGGGTTGGGTTCGCTTGGATAAGCACGAACAGTTTTTGCATTTATGGAGCTCCCAAACAGAGCACACATTGACGCGGAATGGTTATAGCAAAGCATATTTGCTAGTTCGGAAATATTCTGAAACCAGGATAAGAATTGATGCGGATAGTTTTAAGAATGACGATGAAATTGTTATCTGCAACCAAATAGAAAACGCCGGAAAAGTTACGGTTGTTTTAGAGACAACACGAGGAGCAAAAATTTATGCCCCCGACAATACCGGACATGCGAGCGTTACGATAACAGGGCGATGCAAGGCAACATTTAGAGTCACCGGAAGTAATTTTTATATTTCCTCAGTTACCCAATAGGAGACGTTATGGAAGTCAGTGACTTTTTGACTGGTAATAATTATTTAAAACGGCTTGATCAGATTGGGTTTGACAGCACTCGGCTTCAACCAGAATCTGGGCATATTCAATATGACACTTGGACAACCGTACTCGAGTTAACTGGCTCTTATATTATTGACAATTTAGCGGTAGGCGGAACAAATACGGCGAGCCAATCTGAACATGTAAAGGTTAAGTGGTTCATCGATGGCGTAGAAATGGTTCCACGGAGTATTGATACTCAGGTTCTCACTCCAGTCATTGGTGCGAGTGGAGCTGCAAGTGCATCCCTTGCTAAGCCACAGTTGTTGGATGGGGCGCGTGAGTTTTGTAAATCGTCTTTCGTATGCCAGGTATATGTCCCTTCGGTCGCGAATTACGGTGTTCATGTTTTAGCGCGTTATAGCCGAGTAGAGAAGGCAAAATTATGACTTATGTAACTACTGACGAACCTGAAAAAAATGAGTATTTCCCACCAAGTGGTGCACTACCATCTAATCCAATTAAAGAAGACAAAACAGAGGTCTTTCGCGATGGCTCATGGATTGTAGCGGAGCCGCTACCGGGCGACAAAGTTAAGCAGATATACTCGTCTGGTCATGTGGCTGAGTTCATTTATCGCGAGCGAGTTGAGCCAATGTTGATGAAAATAATCATCAACAAGGTGGTCGGAGCAGTTAAAACCAGTAGTGACTACACCCGCATTACCTGCCTGGAACTGACGGACATTGTGGTCACGGGTACGGTCGCTGTCCCTGACCAAACCTTTTCAATGCCGCTAAAACGCGATGATGGACGTTTGACGTTATTCCCGGCGCAAGTTGTCAACGGTCAGTTTGAAGTCGTGTTGAACTTCCCGACCAGTGGCCAGTTTGTTTATACCAATGCCGAGGCTAACCACGATTTGCCAGAGCCTATGTTTAAAGTCGCGCCGATCCGGGTTGATGTACTTCGTAAGGCAGCAGTATGACGTGGAAAACTGCTTCGTTCTGCTGGTCTGGCTCAACCCAAAACATTCAGTCCTCTGCAGAGGCAGTGTTGACCAAGGTTGAGGGACATTCCAATAAGACAGTTGAGCGCATTCAAGCGCTGAAAGGGCAGGTGATATTTGCCCGCCATCCGTTAAGTACCAATGCTGAGGCCTTACTTAACCTGCGGACAGAGCTTGATGCACTTTTAACCAGCGGCCAGGTGCTTTGTGTTCATCCTTATCAACATGCTATTGGTACGGTTACGAATTCTGGGAATCACTTAACACCGGATGAAGCAGTCACGGTGTTGGCCAATAAGTTGAAAGACTTCAATGATAGGCATCATCCAAAAGGCAACTTACATGTTGTCGGCTGGATGCTTGCAGAGAACACGTTAGCCAACTTTGCCAGTGCAACAAAAGCCCTTTATGAGGTGGTGAATATATCTGAGCTTGGCATGGTCAGCCGAAGGGTAAGCAAAGAGCAAAGCCTGCAGCCTGAGAAAATGACCAAACCGGCCACAATCGTACAGCCAAGGCTTAAGCCGGTAGCACAGCTAAATCAAGAGCCTTTGCGCTCTGTTGAACAATGGCAAGGTGCCCAAATCGCCCAGCTGGAGTCACTCGCCTCAGATAGACAGACTCCGGTCGATAAGCTCGCAGCGCTTGCAGAAAAACGCGCGGCACAACTCAACGACTGGTCGCAGGCGATCAATAGCCTCAAGCAGGATAATGTTGAGTTACATAAGTTTGCAGCATCAGGAACCGCAGAGATGATCGCAACCAAACTGAACCAGTCCACGCCGCCCGGCCGGGAAAACAGCTATACCTTCGCTTGCCTGTTTATCAGTGCCAAACCAATTACTTTTGTTTCGGAGTTATTCGCATGACTCAATTAGCTTTAGACGGCGAAATCATCTACATGAACTCCACACGAATTAGCCCCTCAGTAGAAATTCGTGAGCAAGATATGACGGGGCAAGCCAGCGGTACCGACGGCAGTGAACAAGGTGATAAAGGCATCGTGCTGGCGGTATCTGGTCTTATCCCGTTTAAACGAAAAGATGTACTCAAGCGACTCATGTTGTTATCCCGGGCAACAGAAGCAGGCAAACGCAAGATTTATCGAATTGGTAATGAAACGGCCAAGACCCTTACAGTGCGCCAGGTCAGGTTTGTGGGACAGCTTGCCGCAGATGAACAAGAAAAGCTGATGGCATGGAAAGTGACGTTTCGTTTGCGTGAATACATGTCGGTGACGGAAGCAAAACAGCAGAAAGAGCAAGCAAAAGCACAACAGGCCGTCACACAAAGTACGGAGAACACAACGACAGCAGAGCCGAAAGCTCATGCAGCGACAACCAACCAAACCGAGCAGGTGAAACGAACCAGCTTTGAAGCCGCACTGTTACAGAAAGAGTCTCAACTGGCATGAAGTTAAACAAACGAATCAGAGTCAATGGCGAAGAGCAAAAACTGGCCGAGGAACAAGTCATTCTTGAGCTTAGTGCCGGTGGCCGCGCCACCTTCGTCATAGAAGGGGAAATCGCAAAAGGATCGCTAATCACATTTGATATCGGCTATCAGGATGATTTTAAAGCTTACTTTGACGGATTCGCCGCCAAGGTTCAGCCGGCGCAAAATGGTTACACCAAAGTGATCGCCCGAGAGCGTGCGGGGTTACTCGCGGCCAGGTGGCCAGTGAGTATTCAGCACCCAACCGCCTCTGAAGTACTCGAGCAGTTGAGTTTTGATAGCGGCTTAAGTTTCGTGATGCCCCAGCAAGATTATATGACCACGCGCATTCCGAATTTCACCAGTCAGGGCACCGGTTATCAGTTACTGGAGAATCTGGGCCGAGCGTTTCAGATAGAGGATTTTTGCTGGTACCAGCAAACGGATGGCAATATTTTCGTTGGCAGTTTCGCGGATAGCCGCTGGTCTAACCGTCCTACCGATTTGCCGACCAACCTGACCACTCAGCAGATGGGGGGTAAAAGCATGAAGTTAGGTGCGATCCCTTCCGTTCGTCCCGGTGCAATTATCAATGGTCAGCGCATTACCCAGGTGCACTTTCAAAATACTGACATCACCCTGTATTGGGAAAGTGAAATGAATGCAGAAAAGCGCAAAATCAACTATCTGTTCCCCGAGCTGGCTGCCGGGCATCACTTGCCGAGACTTGCCAGGGTGAAAGCGGTCACCGACCAAAGCCAGGTCGGACATGAAAACAACCCATTTCGTCCACGCTATGCGGTAGATGTGCAGTTGTTGGATGAAAACGGCCTGCCAGATGAAGAAGTGCCACTATACAAAGCGGTGCCACTACCCACGGTTATCGGCGGCTCAGAGCAAGGTCAGTTCGCCACACCGACAGAGGGCACCATTGTTGAAATCGCTTTTGCGTATGGCAGAAGCGATCGCCCATTCATTCGAACCATTCTGGGTGATGGCTGGTCACTACCCGAATTAGAGCCAGAAGAGTTGCTGACTCAGCAAAGGCATGAGGTTTTTGAACGCATTGATGCAGCAGGCAACCACACTCAGGCAACCGACCAAACAAGGCTTATCGAAGCCTATGAAGAGTTACACCAGGTAGATAAATATCTGGCAGAGTTTGGGTCACATGAAGTGACGGTAAACCAGCATAGCAAAGAGAATATTGGCGGCCAAAAGCTCATTGAAGTTCTGGGCAGGTTTGAGGTGATGGCAGGTGATGACATTACCCTGGGTTCACTTGCGAATATACACTTAACCAACGGTGGTGACTGGGTGCAGATCATTGGCCAACTGCGGGACGTAGTGATTGGTTTAGACGACAAGCTCAAGGTGCTGGGGAATAAAGTTACCAACGTAGAAAAAGACATAACAGCGACCGCCAAGAACATGCGCTATACGGCAAACCTTATCACGATGAATGGTGGTAAAGGGGTGGTCCAGGGCGATTGTATTTGTGCTTACACGGGGAAGCCTCACTCCGACCTCTCATCAACAGTTAAGGCAGGTAAGTAATGACATTAAGCAAAGCATCATTAAAACAAAAGATTGTGACTGAATTGCAAGCTCAAGGCTTTGTAACAAGTGGAACTCACGCACGAAATGCAGAAATGGCAGAAGCTATTGCAAACGCTGTGGTAGAAGAAATCACCCAGAACGCACAAGTGCTGGTAACGGGGGGAAGTTCTGCAGGAGCCTACAAAATAACCTAGGGATTCCCTGTATCATCAAGCGCACACTATATACTTAAACCAAATAGTTTTAACCAGCAGTTAGGTGATGATAAATGAACACTTCTCCTACACTTGCTATGTTTCGACCTTTTTTTCCGAAGCTGAATCCATACCTCGTTGATTTGTTTAGGCTTCAATTAGTTATAAAGTTGCACGGGATAAAGAAAGGCTTCCAGACAGAAGCCTTTCTTCGCTATGGAATCTCTCAAACGAATGTTAGAGAGCATTATGATCTGGGTTCGTTCTGAGAAATAACATCCTCAAAAATCAGTGATTAGAACATAGCAACGTGCAATGTTATAGAGTTGCTCACTCCATCAGGGGTGATGACTTCAGTGGTAAAGTGGTCATCTATTCTATCTATTTGTTCTTTGATTGTGGTTGTATATGTTGCGGTCCAGCCTTGCTCTGATGGCATGATTTCTACCGTGCCAAACATAGGCTTTAAGGATACGTCTATTGGCCATTGTTGCCAATTTCGCCCTTGATAATCATAAACTTTTATTGGCAGTTCTATTTCAACAGTTTCACCAATATTAGGCATTGCTGCCGCTACAGAGTATCCTTGAAGAATAGGGGTTGTTTTATCAGGTAGCTTGCCATCACCATCATTATCAATGAAATATAAAAGAGACGGCGCATCAAAGTCGAGGCCGTGATCCTGAAAATAGGAAGTAACATTACTTTCAATTGTAAAAGTGTCTATCTCTTTGTGAGCTTGTAATAGTTTGCTTTTTGTTTCCTCAATTTTTTCTAAGTTATCCTCTTCTAGATAATTTGCTAGCAGTGCAATTTGCGTTGTTGGTTCAATACCGTTCATATCAGAAAGGTATAGCGTTAAGGATGACATAGCTAAAAGTATTGCGGCAGCATCGGAGTCTTGTTGTAGGCTTACAGTGTAGAAATCTGGAGTTTTGCTCTCTGAATACCCATAAATTTCTAACAGTTCTTTTGTTGCAAGCTTTGAAGCTTCGGAGAATGGAAGTTTCTGCTCTAAAATTAATTTTTTTAGCTTTCCTTTAATCAAGGTAGTTACAATATTAATGCTAAGAGTAGATTTTGGCTTTAATTCATAATATGAAGATAGTGTTAATTCTTTAGATGAGTCATCTGATAATTCATTGTAAAAGTAGCCTTTTGAAAAAACCTCTACAAAGTCAGAATTCAAATTCTCTGAAATAGCGTATGAACCATCATAGTTTTGGACTTGGGAATCGAAAGACTTGCCAGTTTGTTCCATTTTATCATTAAGTTCATGCAGTGTTACAACTGACCCTGGTTGTAATGGCCCTTTTTGAACTACTCCTGATACGTCAAATATGATTGGAGGAGTCACATCATTGCTCCCTCCATCACTACTGTTACCGCCACCGCCACCGCCACAGCCACTAACTAGGACACTACTTATAACGAGAGACAATACGTGTCTTCTTTTTAACATTGTTTTACCTTTCAAACTAAATCATACATGGGCGCATGAATGGTAAACTTGTTACATATAAATCAATAGATTTTTATCCCCTTGCCGAGAACAAGTAGGCACAAAGTTGATTTAAATCACAAATATAAGTCGGTCGTCTTATATCGAACTGCTAATACCATGCTTACTGAAGCATGAGAATAGTCAGATAGAAAAGCGCGGTTAAAGTGAATTTGGCGTAACTCTCTGTTGTGTGAATAAACATTAGCAAAGCCACTGACAGGGTTTTATTCAAAATGTTTTTTGGGTTATGTTGGAGCGCAGGCTGTTAAATGCAGGTAAGTAATGACATTAAGCAGAGCATCTCTAAAACAAAAGATTGTGACTGAATTGCAATCTCAGGCTTTCTAACAAGTGGAACTCACGCTCGAAATGCATGAAATGGCAGAAGCTATTGCAAACGCTGTGGTAGAAGAAAGCACCCAGAGCGCTCAAGTACAAGTAACTGGTGAGACTTACAAAGTAATTTAAGCATCGCTGCCACTTAATGACGAATATATTAGTGGTCAGGTGACGGAATCTGTACTCCTAGCAATCTACAGAAATTGCACTGAAAAACGAACAGGAACAAAAATAGGTTTTCATTCGATGAGTCAGTATAATTAGACTGAAATTATTAGGTAACGTTGGAAATAGGGGTAAAGAAGTTCTTGTCTTCGTGAGGTGCCAAATTAAACGACCTAAGGCGCTAGATACATACCTTTACAAGCCGAGTTAGTGGAATTTATTTGTCCGAAGTGTGATGAAGTTGTTTTGTGCGTAGATGGGAGTAATCATCCTAGATTGACCTGGAAACAAAAAATGCTCACACTGCGACTATGAGACAGAACTTACAAAACCGTTTCCAATGATAAAGTATAAGGGAGAGGTTTTTGTGCTAGATAAGCACATATCAAGGCCTGAACCTGTACCGGAAAACTCTTAAGCAAACGGGAGATTACTAAGTGAATAAAATAATATCTGTCGCCACTTGATCGCCATTTGTTATTTTTGTTTGATGTAACTAATTGAATTTATAGGTTTAAATAATTAAGTGGATATAAAGCTTTACTACGTGCATGACCCAATGTGCAGTTGGTGTTGGGGTTACAAACCGACGCTTGATAAATTGAAACAGCAACTGCCAGGCGTTATTCAGTTTGAGTATGTGGTGGGTGGTCTTGCGCCAGATACTAGTTTGCCGATGCCACCAGAGATGCAACAAAAACTCGAAGGTATTTGGAAGCAGATTGAGTGTCAGTTGGGCACCAAGTTTAACTACGATTTCTGGAAGCTTTGTACGCCAGTAAGAAGCACTTACCAATCTTGTCGCGCAGTTATCGCAGCGGGCTTTCAAGATTCTTATGAGCAGATGCTAGAAGCGATTCAACATGCGTATTACTTACGTGCGATGCCTCCCCATGAAGAAGCAACTCACTTGCAGCTAGCTAAAGAAATTGGTTTGAATGTTCAGCAGTTCAAGAACGATATGGACGGCTCTTTCTTAGAAGGTGTGTTCCAAGATCAACTGAGTCTTGCAAAGAGCCTAGGCGTGGATTCTTACCCTAGCTTGGTTCTTCAAATTAACGACGCTTATTTCCCGATTGCCGTGGATTATCTGTCAACAGAGCCTACCTTGAAACTGATACGTGAACGTATTATTGACAATATGCCAGCGCAATAATCGCGATTTCAAATAACAAAAAGCCGCTCAATGAGCGGCTTTTTCGTAACTAAGTATATCCATCAAACAACGGTACTAAAGCACCATTGCAGCAATCCAACCAAAGATGATCAATGGAATGTTGTAGTGGATAAAGGTTGGAACAACCGTTTCCCAAATGTGCTCATGCTGACCGTCGGCATTTAGACCAGATGTAGGGCCTAATGTCGAGTCGGACGCTGGAGAACCAGCATCACCCAAAGCAGCAGCAGTACCAACTAGCGCGATTGTTGCCATTGGCGAAAAACCAAATGCCAACGCGAGTGGAACGTAGATTGTCGCCAAGATTGGAATGGTTGAAAACGATGAACCAATGCCCATTGTTACTAGCAGGCCAACGATCAGCATCAGTAGTGCTGCAAGCGGCTTATTATCACCAATGCTGGTAGAGAGAGACTGTACTAATGTCTCAACGCCACCTGTTTGCTTCATTACCGCAGCAAAACCTGCGGCAGCGATCATGATGAAACCAATCATAGCCATCATATGCACGCCTTTTGTGAAGACATCGTGCGTTTCTTTCCAAGCAATCACACCGCCAAAAGTAAACACCATAAAGCCAGCTAGAGCACCAATAATCATTGAGCCAGTGTAAAGCTGAACACCCAATGCGGCGACAATACCAAGAGCGGCCACCAAGATGTGCTTTTTATTGATAGCATGATCTGTCTCGTGAACGACAGTCAACTCCGTTTCTTCGTAGATGCGTGGTTTACGGTAGCTAACAAAGATTGCCAGCAATAGACCAAACAACATACCAGCACCTGGCAGTAACATTGCAGTTGGAACTTGGCTTGCAACCACGTTTTCCAAACCGTTGTCATGTAGGTTCTTTAATAGAATGTTGTTTAAGAAAATACCGCCGAAACCAACAGGTAAGATCATGTAAGGTGTGATCAAACCAAAAGTAAGAACACACGCGACCAAACGTCGATCGAGCTTAAGTTTCGCGAATACGCCCAAAAGAGGTGGAATCAAAATTGGAATAAAGGCGATATGGACCGGAATTACGTTCTGAGATGACATAGTGACAAGAACGAGCGCGACTAACACCGCGTACTTTAACCCGGTAGTTGACGCCGAGTTTTCTTTACCATTTAAGCGCTTGATAACACTTTTTGCCAGTAGGTCCGTGATGCCAGATTTAGAGATAGCAACGGCGAAAGTACCTAACATTGCGTAGCTTAGAGCGATAGTCGCACCGCCACCTAAACCACTTTCGAACGCGGCAACTGTGTCTCCAAGGCTCATGCCTGCGACAAGGCCACCAACGATGGCACTAAACGTGAGGGCAACCACCACGTTTACGCGCATCAATGCTAACACGAGCATGACGCACACTGATATAACGACAGGATTCATACTTTTCCTAATATGTTGTGTTTACTTATTATTCTTCGTCAACAAGCGGCCAACCGCCGAGGGCCTTCCATTTGTTGACAATGCCGCAGAATAATTCTGCTGTTTTTTGTGTATCGTAAAGCGCTGAGTGTGCTTCACGATTATCGAATTCCATCCCGGCCGTTTTGCATGCTTTCGCGAGAACCGTTTGACCATAAGCAAGGCCACTCAATGTTGCCGTGTCAAAAGTAGCAAAGGGATGAAAAGGGACTCTTTTTAGTTTACAGCGCTCATTGGCTGCATTTACAAAACCTAAGTCGAATGCTGCGTTATGGGCAACCATTATTGCGCGCGAGCAATCTGCGGCTTTTTGTTCTTTGCGAATAAGCTTATAAATCTCTTTTAACGCTTCTTGCTCAGAAACTGCACCACGAAGAGGGCTATATGGGTCACGAATACCATTGAATTCTAGCGCTTCTTTTTCTAAGTTAGCGCCCTCAAATGGCTCAACATGAAAATGAATGGTGGAGGCCGGATGCAACACGCCATCGTCGTCCATTTTTAACGTAACGGCGCAAATTTCTAAAAGTGCATCAGTTTGAGCATTGAAACCTGCGGTCTCAACGTCTACTACCACAGGGAAATAACCACGAAAGCGTTTTTTCAAGGTCAGGGCTTCATTTTCTATTGTCATGTCGGCTTATTTTTGTGTGACGAAGGCTGCATTATTGCAGATTATACCGACGAGAAAAACCGCAATTTAGGAGAAAAACGGAATTCTATTTTGCATCTCATCAATACGCTCGATCGCATTTCGGGTGATTGAGTTACCATGATTAACGTTAATCGTAATATCACGACATTTCGCACGTTGGCGAGGTTTTTGCATGCCAGGTGAAGTGGTTCTATTGATTCAAATTGACGGCAACAGACTGCCGTTTAAGAGACAGTACTTAGATGAAGAAATGGCTGATTACTAGTGGCGTTGTATTTTCGTTGTTTAGCACAAGCAGTTTTGCTGTGATGGGCAAACGTTATGTTGCCACTCCACAGCAATCTCAATGGGAAATGGTGGTCAACACACCGTTAGAATGCCAACTTGTTCACCCTATTCCAAGTTTTGGAGATGCGGTATTTTCATCTCGTGCGAATAAAAAAATCAATTTAGACTTTGAGTTAAAAATGCGTCGTCCGATGGGAGAAACACGTAACGTCAGTCTCATCTCTATGCCGCCACCTTGGCGACCAGGTGAACACGCCGATCGAATTACAAACCTAAAGTTTTTTAAACAGTTTGATGGTTATGTCGGAGGGCAAACAGCATGGGGCATTTTGTCTGAGCTGGAAAAAGGGCGTTATCCGACCTTTAGTTATCAGGATTGGCAGAGCCGAGATCAGAGAATTGAAGTCGCATTGTCATCCGTGCTGTTTCAAAATAAGTACAACGCGTTTAGCGACTGTATTTCCAATTTATTGAAATACAGTTTTGAAGACATTGCCTTTACGATTTTGCACTACGAAAGACAAGGTGATCAGTTAACCAAGGCTTCCAAAAAGCGTTTATCACAAATTGCAGATTATATCCGACATAATCAAGATATCGATCTCGTGCTGGTGGCGACGTACACCGATTCAACCGATGGCAAAAGTGCGAGCCAAAGTTTATCTGAGCGACGTGCAGAGTCACTTCGTGATTATTTTCAGTCTCTAGGGCTACCGGAAGATCGAATTCAAGTGCAAGGGTACGGCAAGCGTCGTCCTATTGCAGATAATGGCTCGCCAATAGGAAAAGACAAAAACCGCCGAGTCGTAATATCACTCGGGCGAACCCAAGTGTAACGAATATAAAAACGCCGAAGCTGAAAGCTTCGGCGTTTTTAATTTACTGACGTTGTTAATAATATTTTAATGGGATTTTGCTAAGTACCTTTCGGTGATTCCGGCTGTATAATTTGAATGTTAGTTTAAGCGGAATTTGGCAATGACTTCGCAATTTGTTGCGGTATCGATTTTTTCAACCTGTTTGGCAATAGCCGGATTAGGGTGACGTTTCATGAAGTCTATTAATGCTTTAGTGCAACATCCTATTGAGTCGATAAAGCTTGCACATTCTTTATTTGGGCATTGTGGGATGAGTGTTAAGACTTTCTCTGAAGCCAGCTGAAGGTATTTGAGTTCATAGTCAGTGTCTCCGGCCCAACGCCAGAACTGAGCTAAGTTATGACAAGAAATCACAGAAATTAATAATCGCTCGTCTGCTTCAATTTCCACACATTCGCTAATATCTTCACTCAGGCTTAGGGCTTGCTGGTAATGAAGAATGCTGCGAACAGGGTCATCTAGTTGAAGTGCCGTATCGGCTAGAAGTGTGTGTTTTTCCCATTCACTGATCATTATCGTAATCCCGCATCTCGAAGTTGCGAATAAATCTAAACGATAATTATTATCAAGTAAAGTGTTTTGTTTATAAAAGAACAGGCAGATCGCAGACCTGCCTGTAATCGATGTTCAACTTGCAGTACAAGTGATTATTAGAAGTGCCGCTTAGCCTTCAAGACCTGCTGAAGCTTGCTTGTTTTGGATAAGCTCAATCATATAACCATCTGGGTCTTTTACGAATGCAATGTGCGTGCTTCCGCCTTTTACTGGACCTGGTTCACGCGTCACATTACCGCCCGCCGCTTTGATAGCGTCGCAAGTTGTGTAGATATCATCAACACCAATGGCGATATGACCAAAAGCAGTACCTAGGTCATATTCAGTTTTACCCCAGTTGTAAGTTAGCTCGATCACAGCACCTTGGGATTCGTCACCGTAGCCAAGAAACGCCAGTGTGTATTCGTACTCTTTATTCTCGTTCGTACGAAGCAACTGCATGCCCATAACTTCAGTGTAAAACTTGATGGATTTGTCTAGATCACCTACGCGAAGCATAGTGTGGAGAATTCGACCATTTGACATTTTTTGCTCCTAGCTTTGATTTTCAAATAGCGTTAGCTATCTGGATATACTTTCTCTTTATATTCGCACAAATCTTCAATAATGCAGCTACCGCAGCGAGGCTTTCTCGCCAAGCACGTGTAGCGGCCATGAAGAATGAGCCAGTGGTGCACATCGAGTTTGAACTCTTTTGGCACAACTTTTAATAGCTTTTGCTCGACATCATCAACCGTTTTGCCCATTGCAAACTTAGTACGATTCGACACGCGATAAATGTGCGTATCGACGGCAATGGTTGGCCAACCAAAAGCGGTGTTGAGCACGACGTTTGCGGTCTTGCGACCTACGCCTGGTAGCGCTTCTAACGCTGCACGATCTTCAGGAACTTCACCATTGTGTTTTTCCAACAAGATCTTACAAGTCTTGATAGTGTTTTCTGCCTTTGAGTTAAACAAACCGATGGTCTTTATGTATTCTTTTAAGCCATCAACTCCCAAATCGAGAATACTTTGCGGTGTATTAGCGACAGGGAAAAGTTTGTCGGTGGCTTTATTGACACTTACATCGGTTGCTTGCGCTGATAATAATACCGCGATTAGCAGCTCAAAAGGGGAGCTCCAGTTAAGCTCAGTTTGAGGATTCGGATTGTTTTCTCGTAATCGCTCAAGAATTTCGATTCTTTTTATTTTGTTCATTGCTGACTTCCAATACCGTCTCTGCGGTTTATGAAAAAGGCTCCTATGACAGAGCCTTATTTTGTTATGCGTTGGTGACGCGAGCACGTTCTATGGTTGGTTTTTCTTCTTTTGGTTGACGTGCCTGGACTGAATTATCGATGACATTTTTAAGCGCTATCAACAGACCAACACCGATAAATGCACCGGGTGGAAGAAGCGCTAGCAAAAAGCTGTTGTCAAATTGGAAAACTTGGATGCGGAGAGCGGATGCCCAGTCTCCTAATAGCAGATCTGCCCCGTCGAATAGCGTACCATTACCAATTAACTCACGCATGGCACCTAGCACGACCAAAACGCTTGTCATACCAAGACCCATCCATAAACCGTCTAATGCTGCAGGCGCAACATCATTTTTTGAAGCGTATGCTTCAGCTCGACCAATAATGATGCAGTTGGTTACAATCAGAGGAATAAAGATACCAAGAGACAGGTATAAACCATACGCATAGGCATTCATCAATAACTGAACGCAGGTAACAAGTGAGGCAATAATCATCACGAATACAGGAATGCGGATCTCTTTTGGTACGTAATTACGAATAAGAGAAACCGTGACGTTGGAGCCGACCAGCACTAATAAGGTTGCAATACCAAGACCTAAGGCATTGGTTATTGTGGAAGAAACCGCTAGTAGTGGACACAGACCCAGCAGCTGTACGAGAGCAGGGTTATTACTCCACATACCGTTTTTCATCAGCAATTTATTCTCATTCATTACTGCTCTCCTTCACAGACCAAAGGCTGGCTAAGAATGTCTTCACGAGATTGGTTTACGTAGTTAACGGTATTTCGCACCACTTTTACGACGGCTCTAGGCGTGATCGTTGCACCAGTAAATTGATCGAAATCACCACCATCTTTACGAACTTTCCATGAGTTCCAGTTACTTTCCGTGACTTGTTTGCCCGTAAAGCTCAGGATCCAGTCGGTGACACGAAGATCAATTTTATCGCCCAGGCCAGGGGTTTCTTGATGGCTTAAGACGCGTGTCCCCAAAATATTGCCCTGATTGTCAATCCCAGTAATAACTTTTATCTCACCATTGTAGCCATCTGGCGCGATGGATTCTATTGCGATTGCTGTCGGTTCACCATTCTTCGTGGCGAGGTAGGCTGGCATCGCACGTAATGTCCCCAGTTCTGGTGACGTGACCATAGTGCAGGCTTGCGTGAGTGCGTTGTCATGCATGTTTTCTGGAATGACTTGATTCAAAACAGAAAGCAATTGTTGTTGTTCTTGTATCTTGATTTGGTCTTTTGTTAGGTACTGAGTAAAGGCGACTAATCCGGTTGTTGCACAGGCAAAGATCGCAAGTGTCAGACCATTTTTTCTAATAGCGGTTAACATGTTTACCTCAGTGACCGTAAGTTCTAGGTTTGGTGTAGTAATCGATCAGTGGCACACACATATTTGCAAGTAACACTGCGAATGCAACACCATCAGGGAAGCCGCCCCAACTGCGAATGATAAAGACCAAAGCACCAATAAGCGCGCCAAAGATCAAACGTCCTTTAACGGTGGTAGACGCCGACACGGGATCGGTTGCAATAAAGAATGCGCCAAGCATGGTTGCACCTGATAACAAGTGGAAGATTGGCGACGCAGTTTCCCCTGGGGTCAGCAAGCTGAACACGACGCTAAATAGCGTCAGGCTCGCTAGGAAACCTACGGGGATATACCATTGGATGATGCGTTTTTTGATCATCACTAAACCACCAAGTAAGTAGGCAAGATTTACCCATTGCCAACCAATGCCAGCTAATCCATCGAATATTGGCTGCGACAGTACTTCGCTTGGGGTTGCACCTGTATGAATGCCGGTCTTAAATGCATCAAGTGGCGTCGCCATTGTCACACCGTCAACCCCCGTTCGAACTTGCTGAAGCGATAAGCCGTCGTAATCATAGCCCGTAAAAATTAAAGAGAGTGTATCTGCAAAATTTACGTGATCAGGTATGAGTGACGTCGGGGCACTCCAACTCGTCATTTGCACTGGGAATGAGATCAACAAGACCACATAAGCGACCATGGCAGGATTGAATAAGTTTTGACCAAGGCCACCATATAGGTGTTTAGCGATTACGATCGCGAAAATAAGTCCGATCACCATAATCCACCACGGAGACCATGGTGGGATAGCCACGGCTAATAACCAAGCGGTAACGATCGCACTGTTATCACGTAGTGCTCGCATCGGCGAACGTTTACGGAAGGCCATAACTAAGGCTTCAAGTGATACAGCGACTGCGATGGCAAAAATCAGCTGAATAAGCGTTCCCCACCCAAAGAAGTAGGTCTGAGCCGCTAAACCTGGGAGAGCACAAAGTGCCACCCATTTCATTAAGTCAGGTGTACTACGACGGCTGTGGGTATGCGGTGAACTGGCAATAAAAAACGACACTACTCGTTCTCCTCAGTATTATTTTTATTAGCTTCTTGCTGCGCTTTGCGAGCCTTCGCGCGCGCAATAGCAGCAGCGACAGCCGCTTTTTTCGGATCTTCAGTTTGTTCAGCAGGCGTTTCAGCTTCTACCGTTTCGGCTGGTTCTTCTTGCTTAGCTTTACGCGCTTTGGCACGCGCAATAGCCGCAGCGACAGCCGCTTTTTTCGGATCTTCGGTTTGCTCGGCAGGTGCTTCAGCTTCTTTCGCTTCAGTTGAGTCCGCTTGTTGCGCTTTACGAGCCTTCGCGCGCGCAATTGCTGCGGCAACCGCGGCTTTCTTCGGATCGTCGGTTTGCTCGGCAGGTGCTTCAGCTTCTTCCGCTTCAGTTGAGTCTGCTTGTTTCGCTTTACGTGC
>NZ_JBSUGE010000006.1:0-174586 GCF_054064075.1 Vibrio sp. JZG10 | reverse complement strand
GGTGCTTCAGCTTCTTCCGCTTCAGTTGAGTCTGCTTGCTTCGCTTTACGCGCTTTGGCACGTGCAATCGCAGCAGCCACGGCGGCTTTTTTCGGATCGTCGGTTTGCTCGGCAGGTGCTTCAGCTTCTTCCGCTTCAGTTGAGTCTGCTTGTTTCGCTTTACGTGCTTTGGCACGTGCAATGGCAGCAGCAACCGCGGCTTTCTTCGGATCGTCGGTTTGCTCAGCAGGTGCTTCAGCTTCTTCCGCTTCAGTTGAGTCTGCTTGCTTCGCTTTACGCGCTTTGGCACGTGCAATCGCAGCAGCAACCGCGGCTTTTTTCGGATCGCCGTCTTGCTGTGCAGACGTTTCTGATTCTACAGATTCAGTTGAATTTTCTTGTTGTGCTTTTTTCGCTTTAGCTCGGGCGATGGCTGCTGCAACTGCCGATTTCTTATCATCAGCGTTGTTATCTGGCGTTTCGCCTTGTTCTTTTTGTGCTTTACGTTCGCGGGCTAGACGTTTGCGTTCTTCGCGCAGTTTTGCCATTTCTGAGTTATCAGGTTCACTAGAGCCTGCTTTAGCGGCTGCGGCCTGTTTTGCCTTCGCTTTGGCAATGGCTGCAGCGACGGCAGGTTTCACGGCTGGCTCTGCTTTTTCTGTTGTTTCTGTCTTCTGAGCTTTCACTCGTGCGATCGCTGCTGCAATCGCATCATCACCACCAGAAGATTTCATGTCTTTACGGCGCTGATCGGCTGCTTTCTTAAAGCGATTTTCACGTTCTGCTTTTTCGCGCTCCATACGCGCTTTCTTCTCTTCAAAACGCAGCTTCGCTCGCTCCGCAGCTTCCGCTTCTTGTGCTCTGGTGCGAATTTCCGCTTTTGCTTGGCGGTAGTATTGTACGAGAGGAATTTCACTTGGACACACAAACGCGCAAGCACCGCACTCGATACAATCCTTTAGGTTTAGTTCTTCGAGTTTGTCATACTCTTCAGCTTTTGCATGCCATTGCAGTTGCTGAGGTAGTAGTGAAGCAGGGCAAGCTTCAGCACATTGGCTACAGCGAATACATTCCATCTCATGTTGGTGTGGAGAGATCTCACGACGAGTCGGGGCAAGGATACAGTTTGCTGTCTTGGTAATCGGCACTTGAGAGTGGGGAAGGGTGAAGCCCATCATTGGTCCACCCATGATTAAACGTTGTAACTTTTTATCGGCTTTATAGCCAAACTCATCCAATAACGCCTGTACTGGTGTACCTAATAATGCCCAAACATTGCGTGGTTGTTTGAATGTTTTACCGGTGAGAGTCACCACGCGTTTTATCATCGGTTCACCATCGATGATTGCGCGTTTGATTGAGTAAAGAGAACCGACATTTTGAACCAAAATACCAATATCGGCTGGGATTGCGCCGCTTGGTACTTCTTTATTGGTCAAAATTTTGATCAGCTGTTTTTCACCACCAGAAGGGTATTTAGTCGGGATAACGCGAATAACGATATCTTTGTTTAGAGCCGCAGCTTCTAACGCTTTGATTGCCTCTGGTTTGTTATCTTCAATACCAATAATCGTGAGCTTTGGTGTCAGGATATGTTCGACAATCTCGATACCTTGGATGAGCTCTTCGGCATGCTCTTGCATGAGCTTGTCATCTGATGTGATGTATGGCTCACACTCAGCTGCGTTGACGATAAGAATCTCTGTGCGAGCAAAACCTGATTGGATTTTTTTTGCGGTAGGGAAACCTGCGCCACCCATACCAGAAATGCCTGCGAGACGAATAATATCGATCAGTGCGTCAGGTGTTTCTTGTTTGTAATCCGCGACGGGTTTTCTGTCACACCATGTATCGTTACCATCAGGTGTAATGACCGCACAGAGCTCACTCAGACCTGAAGGGTGAGCAACGGTTCTAGGCTCAATGGCGGTGATCGTACCCGATGTAGGAGCATGCACTGGAACGGTAAAACCAGTTTCGGATTGCGTTAATGGCTGGCCTTTTAATACGTGGTCACCTTCGGCAACCAATAAGTTACCAGCCTTACCAATGTGCTGTTTTAGCGGTAATACAATTTCTGATGGGATAGCCGCGTGAACGAGCTCAGTTTTGTTGGACTGCTTTTTGTTTTCTGCCGGATGCACACCACCAGGGAAATCCCAAAGCGAGCCTGTACGAATTTGTTCAATCAAAGACAACATGCGAAACCTTACTTAATTGAATCTTTCACGTTCGCTGCATCGTCGGCAGCATCCGTAATGTTGAGTACTGGAATGGAGTTAAGTTGCCACTTCCAGCTTTCCGTGGTGGTTGCCACAGGAATCATTTCAATACAATCAGTTGGACATGGTGCAACACATAAGTCACACCCCGTACATTCGTCTTTAATTACGGTATGAACCGCTTTGGTTCCGCCTACAATTGCATCCACTGGACACGCTTGAATACACTTAGTACAGCCAATGCACATATCTTCATGGATAAACGCAACTGTTGGAATTTTGCTGTCGAGATCGTGCGCAGATTCTTCTGGCTCAACACCCATTAAGTCGGCGAGCTTTTCGATTGTTGCCTGACCGCCAGGTGGACATTTGTTGATGTGGTCGCCATTTGCAATCGCTTCAGCATAAGGGCGGCAACCAGGATAGCCACATTGACCGCATTGAGTTTGAGGTAAGATTGCGTCGATTTGATCCACAATTGGGTCTGCCTCGACTTTGAAGCGAATAGAAGCAAAACCAAGTATCGCGCCGAAAATCGCAGCAAGAACCGCTAACGCGATGATCGCAATTAAAATCGTACTCATTGTTTACTTCACCAAACCTGTAAAGCCCATAAAGGCTAGTGACATTAAACCCGCTGTAATCATTGCAATCGATGCACCTTTAAAAGGCACTGGTACGTCGGCGGCAGCTATGCGCTCACGCATGGATGCAAAAAGTATCAACACCAATGAGAAACCAACAGCGGCGCCGAAGCCGTAGATAATCGATTCGATAAAGTTATGGTTCTCATTAATATTAAGAAGCGCGACGCCTAATACCGCGCAGTTTGTAGTGATCAGCGGTAAGAAAATACCAAGCAAGCGATAAAGTGTTGGACTTGTTTTGTGCACAACCATTTCGGTGAACTGCACCACAACGGCTATCACCAAAATAAAACTCATGGTTCGAAGGTACTCAATACCCAGTGGACGAAGAATGTAGCTTTCCACTAAATACGCACACACTGACGCGAGCGTTAGCACAAAAGTTGTTGCTAAGCCCATACCTATTGCTGTTTCCAGTTTTTTGGACACACCCATAAAAGGACATAGGCCCAAAAACTTCACCAGTACAAAGTTGTTCACCAGCACAGTGCCGACCAACAACAAAACATATTCGGTCATAGTTATTACGTTCTTAAAATCCGATCTTGATATTATCGTGTTTTGTGACACCAATAACAACCAGTGAACGATGTGGTTTTACATACACGATGGAAAAATAGTCGTCTATGTGAGGTATTTTGATGAATCAATAAGAAATTGAACAGCTTGCTGAATGGATTTTACAAAGACGCTGGTGCTGTCTTTCCTCAAAGAATCTTTTGCTCAGAAGGCGGGAATTACATTTAGCGAGTAACTTTAAGTCGTCACTTGAGATATTGATGGTGAAAGAAGTTTTTTATTTCAAAACGAAAAAAGCCGTGTCTTGCGACACGGCTTTTCTGGAATTTGGCTCCTCCTGCTGGGCTCGAACCAGCGACCTGCGGATTAACAGTCCGTCGCTCTACCAACTGAGCTAAGGAGGAATTGCTTTGCTTGAAAGCGGGACGAATCTTACCGAGCAGCCAAACTACTGTCAACAGTAAAAAAATACATTTTTAGCAAAAAATATTGAGGGAAGGGCTTTACTTTTCTGTACTGCTTGTCAGCAAAGGGGTGAGGTTACTTATCCACTAATTTTGTGGATAACTATGTTGATGAGATCTGAGTAAAGATCTTTTATATGCAACCTGGTTTTTATTTAGTGAATTTTTAATCAGAGCTATACAGAGAATATGCAATTAAAACATAGATTTATTGATGTTAAGCAAAATGTATTCAAGGTGGATAAAAATCTAGCTTTTGGGGATAAAGAGTGTTTAGGCCAATTTTTGGGGAAAAGTTGTGGAAACTGCAATGTGAAGAATGGGTGTGGCTCTTCAGTTAGGGCGAAATACTATATCAGAGTAGGTTTTGTATGGCTACAGCATTCTAGACAAACAAGAAAATTTATTAACAATGGTGGGTAAATTTTCGATAGACGTAGATTTCATTGGCTAAGGTGTATATATATACAGCCAAAGTGCAGTAAAGTTGAGGAAGGGTATGAGTAAAGTCTATGAATTGGTCTCCGATTATCAGCCATCGGGTGACCAGCCGGGAGCGATCAAGCAGCTGCTTGAGGGGCTCGATGCTGGACTGGCACATCAAACACTATTGGGGGTAACGGGATCGGGTAAAACGTTCACACTAGCGAATGTTATCGCTCAAGCCCAGCGACCTGCAATATTACTTGCTCCAAACAAAACGCTCGCAGCGCAATTATATGGCGAGATGAAATCATTCTTTCCCAATAATGCGGTGGAGTACTTTGTTTCCTACTACGATTACTACCAGCCTGAAGCTTATGTCCCGACGACGGATACTTTCATTGAAAAAGACGCATCTGTTAACGCTCACATAGAGCAAATGCGCCTTTCCGCAACGAAAGCACTATTGGAACGTAAAGACGCGATTATCGTTGCGTCTGTTTCTGCTATCTATGGTTTGGGTGACCCAGAATCTTACTTGCAAATGATGTTGCATTTACGTCGTGGTGACGTGATTGATCAACGGGACATGCTACGGCGTTTGGCAGAGCTACAATATTCAAGAAATGACGTGGCATTTGAGCGAGGACAGTTTCGGGTTCGTGGCGAAGTGATTGATATCTTTCCAGCGGAATCTGACCAAGACGCAGTTCGTGTCGAAATGTTTGATGATGAAATTGACTGCATCAGTGTTTTTGATCCATTGACTGGTGTGGTGAAACAGCGAGATTTACCACGCTACACCATTTATCCTAAGACGCACTACGTGACACCAAGAGATCGCATTCTTGAAGCGATCGAAAATATTAAGGTTGAATTAGAAGTACGCAAAAAACAGCTTCTAGACAACAACAAGCTACTGGAAGAACAGCGTATTAGCCAGCGGACTCAATTCGATATCGAGATGATGAATGAGTTAGGTTTTTGCTCAGGTATCGAAAACTATTCTCGCTATCTCAGCGGACGCTCGGAAGGCGAGCCGCCACCGACATTGTTTGATTACTTGCCTCATGACGGTTTGTTGATCATCGATGAATCCCACGTGACGGTGCCGCAGATTGGTGCTATGTATAAAGGTGACCGCTCTCGTAAAGAAACGCTGGTGGAGTTTGGTTTTCGCTTACCTTCTGCGTTAGATAATCGTCCGCTCAAGTTTGAAGAGTTTGAAGCGTTAGCACCGCAGACGATTTTTGTCTCTGCGACGCCAGGAAATTATGAACTAGAAAAATCTTCAGGCGATGTAGCGGATCAAGTTGTTCGTCCAACAGGCTTGCTTGACCCAGAATTGGAAGTTCGCCCAGTAGCGACCCAAGTAGACGACTTGTTGTCTGAAATTCGCCTCCGTTCTGCTAAAGATGAGCGAGTTCTAGTGACAACATTGACCAAACGGATGGCCGAAGATCTCACCGAGTACTTGCACGAACATGATGTTAGGGTCCGTTACTTACATTCAGATATTGATACCGTAGAACGTGTGGAGATCATCCGTGATCTTCGTCTTGGCGAGTTTGACGTGCTGGTGGGAATTAACTTGCTACGAGAAGGCTTGGACATGCCTGAAGTTTCGCTGGTTGCAATATTGGATGCAGATAAAGAGGGCTTTTTGCGCTCCGAGCGTTCACTGATTCAGACCATTGGTCGTGCTGCGCGAAATCTTGAAGGTAAGGCGATCTTGTATGCTGACCGAATCACCAACTCCATGAAAAAGGCGATGGATGAAACCAACCGCCGCCGCGAGAAGCAGAAAGCGTACAACGAAGAAATGGGCATTTCGCCGCAAGCACTCAAACGAAATATCAAAGATATTATGGAATTGGGCGATATTACCAAGTCTAAACGTCAGCGTAATACTAAACAGGTACCGTTGTCGAAAGTGGCGGAGCCTTCGCAAATATACGAGGTCATGTCTCCTCAACAGTTGGAAAAAGAAATCAGTCGACTTGAGGCGGCAATGTATCAGCACGCGCAAGATTTAGAGTTTGAATTGGCGGCGCAAAAGCGTGACGAGATTGAAAAACTAAGAGCGCAGTTCATCGCAAATAGTTAAAAATAAGCTTAATGATCTAGCTTAGCCAAGAGTTTTAGATTGCTTGCAAAAAAAAAGAAGCCAATAGGCAGTCGGGTCTATTGGCTTGTTTTGTGAACATCTCGTTCACTAACAACGTCAGTTGGCTAGGTGACCCGAGGGGTCACTAAACTATCAGCATGGTTTATGCCATTTTTTAAATAATTGATATTATTTTTGAATCCTTTCTCTTACCCATAATTTAGCTAATGTTATTTGCAAAATGCAAAGCGTAATGCGATTATTGTTTAAAACACAACAAAATATTAGCTAGGTTATGCAACAAAAATCTGAAGGTCCTAAATCTCGTTACCTTTTAATGGTTGAGGATACCGCATCTGTTGCGGCACTGTACCGCTCATACCTGACACCGCTTGGTATAGATATCAATATTGTCGGTACAGGTAGGGATGCCATTGAAAGTCTCAACCATAGAATTCCAGATCTTATTCTGCTCGATCTTCGTCTGCCAGATATGACGGGGATGGACGTTTTACACGCTGTAAAAAAGAGTCATCCAGACGTACCTATTATTTTTATGACCGCTCACGGTTCTATCGATACCGCGGTAGAAGCAATGCGTCATGGCTCTCAAGACTTTTTGATCAAACCGTGTGAAGCAGACCGTTTACGTGTCACGGTTAACAATGCGATTCGTAAAGCGACTAAGTTAAAAAACGAGGCTGATAACCCGGGCAATCAAAGTTATCAAGGCTTTATTGGCAGCAGCCAAACTATGCAACAGGTTTACCGCACGATTGATTCAGCAGCGAGCAGTAAAGCGAGTATCTTCATCACTGGTGAAAGTGGTACGGGTAAAGAGGTATGTGCCGAGGCAATCCATGCGGCAAGCAAGCGTGGTGACAAGCCTTTTATTGCGATTAACTGTGCTGCAATTCCAAAAGATTTGATTGAGAGTGAACTGTTTGGTCACGTGAAAGGTGCTTTTACCGGTGCAGCAAATGATCGTCAGGGTGCAGCGGAATTAGCGGATGGTGGCACACTTTTCCTTGATGAATTGTGTGAGATGGATTTAGATTTGCAAACCAAATTGCTACGATTTATTCAAACCGGCACGTTCCAAAAAGTGGGCTCATCAAAAATGAAGAGCGTGGATGTTCGCTTTGTTTGTGCAACTAACCGTGACCCATGGAAAGAGGTACAAGAAGGTCGATTCCGTGAAGATTTGTACTATCGTTTGTATGTCATTCCTTTGCATTTGCCACCTTTACGTGAACGAGGTGAAGATGTCATTGAAATTGCATACTCACTGTTAGGCTATATGTCGCACGAAGAAGGAAAAAGCTTCGTGCGTTTTGCGCCTGATGTAATCGACCGATTTAATAGCTATGAGTGGCCAGGCAACGTTCGTCAGTTACAAAACGTGCTGCGCAATATCGTTGTTCTAAACAACGGTAAAGAAATCACGTTGGATATGTTACCGCCACCGCTGAATCAACCGCTTGACCGTCCGTCTTCTGTGGCGAAATTCATTGAGCCGAAAGTGATGACTGCGTCTGAGATTATGCCGTTGTGGATGACAGAAAAAATGGCGATAGAGCAAGCGATTGAAGCGTGTGATGGCAATATCCCCCGAGCGGCGGGATACCTTGATGTCAGTCCGTCGACGATTTACCGCAAGTTACAGGCTTGGAATGGCAAGGAAGAGCGGCAAAAAGTATGAGTGTGAATGTATTAAATCAGCAAAAAATCGATGAACTGTCGATGGAGATTGGCAGTGATAATGTTCCTGTTTTACTCGATATTTTCTTAGGGGAGATGGATACCTACATCGAGAATTTATCTCAGTTTCAAGGGACAGAGCGATTGCGTTACCTAAAAGAAATCAGTCACGCGTTAAAAAGCAGTGCAGCGAGCTTTGGAGCAGACCGTCTTTGTCAATTGGCGATGTCGATAGATAAAAAAGCCAAAGCAGGTGAGTTAGCTGAAGAGTCAGACGAGTTAAAAACGATGTTCGATCTTTTGCACGAAACACGCGACGCTTATCGTGATTGGCAGCAGTAATGCATTGTTCTGATGAGGCTCTTACACAAAACCCTTCACTTGAGTGAAGGGTTTTTTCATTACTGACAGCGAGTAAACTTGAAGCTATCCCCTAGCTTTAGAGGGCTTTTTTAAATTGAAAGCCTTAGCTGGCTTTCAATAGCGAGCTTGAGTTTATCTCGGTCGTGACGCCAATCTCGGTTCGACGAAGCTAACGATTCCGTCACTACATTCCACTGGCTCAATACTTCTTGCTCGGTTTCCTCTGCTAGAACCACGTCTATCTTCCTACCTTGGCAGGCACGCTCACACCATTCTAATTTTTGTGCCATGGTCATTCGTCCGGCTGGGCCGTACTCCGGGCTCAAGTTGGCAACGAAAATGACTTTTGCTTTCTCATTGGCGGCAATGGCTTTGCCGAGCTCAGGCAACAGCAAAGGAGGCATGATGCTGGTTAAAAAGCTGCCAGGACCAAGAATAATAGCGTCTGCCTCTGCCAGTGCAGTTACTGCTTCTTTAGTTGCAGGGACTTCTGGTGATAGATCGAGACGGCGTAAATCGGTGTTCATCTCGTCTACATTCGTTTCTCCCGTGACCCACTTCCCATCCACGGATAACGCGGAAAGATCGGAAGGGTGTTCAGACATAGGAAGAATGTTAACGTCGACTTTTAACATGTTTCGAATCAGATTGATGGCATCTAACGGTCTGACCGATAAGTTATCGAGCGCCGTAAGCATCAAGTTACCGAGGTTATGACCATCAAGCTCGCCAGTACCTTTGAAGCGATATTCAAACATCATTGAACTGATCGACGGCTCTGTGATCAGCTGATTAATGCAGTTCCGTGTGTCGCCCCAGGCGATTCCACCTTGGCAGTGACGAATTCTTCCTGTTGAGCCACCATTGTCTGTTGTGGCGACAATGCCAGTTGCATTGCCGCCAAAATCCCGTAGTGCGGCCAACATTCGACCTAAGCCATGACCACCGCCAACAGCGACCACTTTTTTATCCGTGTAGATATTCATTACGTTCTTCTAATAATCTTGTAAAAAACGGCTACAATTTATCTCAAGGAGTGCTTGAAAGGTACTCACTTAGCGGTAAATTGTGTCTCTAGAGAGTTTTTTATCACTCAAGTCTGGATTCCAGTACAAATATTAAGTATTTTACACCGCAAAGCTATCAGAGGTTTCATATCTCTGGTTGCCATAACTCCGAGCTCACTATTGCTAAGTCCGAGGATAAGCGTTTTGAGCCAGTGGCGTACTGTCACAAGGGCATGATTGGAAATGGCCATGCCTCCCGTGTTTGGAAAGGTGTTCCGTGGCGCAACAATTCGAAGACAAATTTCATCGTAAGTTCTATTACTTGCGTCTGTCTGTGACCGACGTATGTAATTTCAAATGTACCTATTGCCTTCCTGATGGCTATAAGCCTTCGGGCAATAAAAACTCGTCTTTTTTATCTCTTCCTGAAATCAAACGGGTCGTAAAAGCGTTTGCTGATTGTGGCACGTCAAAAGTGCGCATTACTGGCGGTGAACCAAGTTTACGCAAAGATTTTACCGACATTATCCACTCAGTGGCGACGACGCCTGGTATCCAAAAAGTAGCAACGACGACCAATGGTTACCGCATGGCGAAGCAAGTCGCAGACTGGCGTGAAGCGGGCTTAACTCACATCAACGTCAGCGTGGACAGCCTTGATCCGCGCATGTTCCATCAAATCACGGGTGAAAATAAGTTCACTGAGGTGATGAATGGTATCGAGCGCGCGTTTGAAGTTGGTTATGAGCAAGTCAAAGTTAATGTGGTTTTGATGAAAGATCTTAACCATCAAGAGCTGCCAGCGTTTCTCAACTGGATAAAAGATCGTCCAATCCAACTGCGCTTCATCGAATTGATGCAAACGGGTGAGATGGATGATTTATTCAATAAGCATCATGTGTCTGGCGTAGCAATTCGTAATCAGTTGATTGCGAACGGTTGGCTGCTTAAAGTGCGCTCTCATAATGACGGCCCCGCGCAAGTGTTTGTTCATCCAGATTACAAGGGTGAAATTGGCCTGATCATGCCTTATGAAAAAGACTTTTGTGAGAGCTGCAACCGACTACGCGTCTCTGCGATGGGTAAGCTGCATCTGTGTTTGTTTGGAGACCACGGTGTAGAACTACGTGATCTATTGGAACGTGATGAGCAAGAAAGCGAGCTTATTGAACGCATCCAAGCGCAGTTACAAACTAAGTCGGTGAGCCACTTCTTGCACGATGGTAATACGGGTATGACGCCACATCTGGCGTCTATCGGCGGCTAAATCAACTCAAATTTTGTAGGGAAAGCTTATTTATAGGCTAGCTTTCCCTCGCTTTTCTAGAATCGATACCAAACGTATCAAAGTTAAAAGAGAATAGGTGAACACATGGGTCACGCTGAAAGCAAATTTCAACCTGCAAATATTGCCGTTCTAACGGTATCTGACACTCGTACCGAAGAAAACGATACCTCTGGTCGCTACCTTGTTGAACACGCTAAAGAAGCGGGTCACAATGTTGTCGATAAGCAAATTGTTATTGATGACATGTACAAAATTCGCGCAATTGTTTCTCAGTGGATTGCGGACGACAATGTTCAAGCGATCATGATTACTGGTGGTACAGGGTTCACGTCACGTGACAGCACGCCAGAAGCGCTGAAGCCTCTGTTTGATAAAGAAGTAGAAGGTTTTGGTGAGTTATTCCGCATGGTGTCTTACGAAGAAATTGGTACGTCAACGATCCAATCGCGTGCAATTGCAGGTTTTGCTAACCATACAGTTATCTTCGCAATGCCTGGTTCAACAGGTGCGTGCCGCACTGGCTGGACGAAGATCATCAAGCAGCAGTTAGATGCAAGCCATCGCCCTTGTAACTTCATGCCGCACCTATCTGTATAACCTTTCCTAAAAGCGAAGGAAAAACAATGACTCAATTTACCCATATCAACGCGTCTGGCGAAGCTAACATGGTCGACGTGTCTGCAAAAGCTGAAACGGTTCGTGAAGCACGTGCAGAAGCATTTGTTCACATGGCCCCAGAAACCTTGCAACTGATTGTTTCCGGTCAGCATCATAAAGGTGATGTGTTCGCGACGGCTCGTATTGCTGGTATCCAAGCTGCAAAGAAAACGTGGGATTTGATTCCACTTTGTCATCCTCTGTTGCTTTCTAAAGTCGAAGTTCAGTTGGAGGCTATTGAGTCAGAAAACAAAGTTCGTATTGAATCTGTTTGTAAGCTTGCAGGTAAAACGGGCGTAGAAATGGAAGCGCTCACGGCGGCTTCTGTTGCTGCACTGACGATTTACGATATGTGTAAAGCGGTGCAAAAAGACATGGTTATCGGTCAAGTTCGTCTCCTAGAAAAGACGGGTGGAAAATCTGGACACTTCAAGGCGGAATCATGATTAAAGTACTTTTTTTTGCTCAGACTCGTGAGCTGATTGGTATCGACAGTGTCGAATTAGATGATCAATTTGAAACGGTTGAAGCGATTCGCGCACATCTCGTGGAAGAGGGCGCTGATAAAAATGGTAAGTGGGATTTGGCTTTAGAGCCAGGAAAGCTACTTGCTGCTGTTAATCAATCTATTGTCCCACTTGATACCGAAGTAAAAGCGGGGGATGAAGTTGCATTTTTCCCACCGGTAACCGGAGGTTAAGATGGACCCACGCGTCTCTGTACAAGTTGAAGACTTTTCCGTTGATCACGAATATCAACGTTTATCCGAAGGTACGGCTGCTGGTGCTGTCGTAACATTCATTGGTAAAGTTCGAGATATGAACCTTGGCGATAATGTTGTTGGTTTGCACTTGGAACACTACCCAGGCATGACTGAGAAGAGCTTGAGCGACATTTGCGATCAAGCTGAATCACGTTGGCCATTATTGGGCGTACGCGTGATTCATCGCGTTGGTGATATGGATAGCGGTGATCAAATCGTCTTTGTTGGTGTTTCAAGTGCACACCGCGGAGCAGCATTTGATGCTTGCGAGTTCATTATGGACTACTTGAAAACCAAAGCACCATTTTGGAAGAAAGAACGCACGACGAGTGAAGATCGTTGGATTGAGTCGCGCGATACTGATCACCAAGCTGCACAGCGTTGGGAAAAATAGAACCCACTCCTCATTCTAGTGAAAAAAGCTAAGTGTCAATGGCACTTAGCTCTTTTTGTACTTATCTTCATAATTCTGCTCATTTGACTTCAACACAACCCGTGCTCGCTCTGGTGATATTCTTCACAATAAAAGTTTTTAGCCCAATATATAAACAATTATTTGTTAGACTTCATTTGTCATAAATGTTAAATAATATGTAAATATCTAGCATAAGATGCTATCAAATGGTTTAAATGTAGATTAATCGAAAGTTTTGTCTGTGGAATGTCGCTTCTGGTCTCCATTTGGCTGGTGAATACTTTTTGATTAGAGTTTACTGCTAGATATGTGTGGTTTAGTCAGGATTATTGGTTTTTTTGCTACATTTTTATGGCAAATTACTTCAATGATTGCTAATGTGTGCCGCAGTCTTTGTAAGGTTTTAGGCTTTTGTGCTCAGAAAATGCACTAAAAAAATCTAAAACTCTGACCGTTCCAGGCCCTTACAAAGAAGTCATGGATGCTAACGAAAAAATTTGGAGTTTTACGCATGTATAAGAATAAAATCACGCGCGCTTTATTTATTGGTGCTGGTCTTTCTCTCGCTTTAGCTGGTTGTGGCGAAAAGCCTGTAGAGAAACAAGCTGCTGAGCCTGCTCCGGCTCCACCCCCTGAAGCTAAATCTGATTCTAAAGAGCCAAAACTTGCTGCTGTTCAAGAATTGGTGCGTGGTAACGGTACAGAAGTTGCGACAATAGACCCTCATAAATCTCAAGGTGTTCCAGAATCCCACGTGATTCGCGATCTTCTTGAAGGCCTAGTAAACCAAGATGCGGACGGTAACACTATCCCTGGTGTTGCAGAGTCTTGGGAAACTGAAGACAACAAAACATACACTTTCCACCTGCGTGAAGACGCAAAATGGTCTAACGGTGATCCTGTTACTGCAGGTGATTTTGTATACAGCTTCCAACGCGCAGTCGACCCAGCAACCGCTTCTCCATACGCTTGGTACATGGAATACACCAAGATGAAGAACGCAAAAGACATTGTTGCGGGTAAAAAAGACAAGAGTGAGTTGGGTGTTAAAGCGGTTGACGACCACACGTTAGTGGTTGAGCTAGACACTGCTGTACCATACTTTGTGATGATGATGGGCCACACAACAGTGAAGCCTGTTCACCAAGCAACCGTTGAAAAGTTCGGCGATCAATGGACGAAGCCTGAGAACTTTGTAGGTAACGGTGCTTATGTTGTTGACAACTGGGTTGTAAACGAGCGTTTAGTTCTAAAACGTAACGAACAATACTGGGACAACGAAAACACGACGCTTGATCAAGTTACTTTCCTACCAATCGAAAACCAAGTAGCGGAAATGAACCGCTTCCTAGCAGGTGAAATCGACTTCACGAATGAACTGCCTACAGAGCACTTCAAGCGTTTGAAGCAAGAGCATCCAGAAGACGTGTCTGTATCGGGTAACTTGTGTACTTACTACTACATCTTCAACACGAAGAAAAAGCCGTTTGATGATGTTCGCGTACGTAAAGCGATTTCTTATGCGATTGACCGTAATATCGTGACTGATGCGATCCTAGCACAAGGTCAAAAGCCAGCTTATTTCCTAACGCCTGAAATCACGGCGGGTTTCAACCCAGAAATCCCTGCATACGGCAAAATGACGCAAGAAGAGCGTAACGCTGAAGCGGCGCGTCTATTGGAAGAAGCGGGTTACGGCGCAGACAACCCTCTTGAATTTAACCTTCTATACAACACGTCAGAGAACCACAAGAAACTTGCGGTTGCACTGGGTTCAATGTGGAAGAAGACGCTTGGTCTAGACGTTACGCTAGAAAACCAAGAGTGGAAAACTTACCTATCTACCAAAGATTCTGGCAACTTTGAGGTTGCTCGTGCAGGTTGGTGTGGCGACTACAACGAAGCTTCATCTTTCCTAACGCTGATGATGAGTAATAACACTACTGGTGGTATTCACTACGACAGCAAAGAGTACGATGCAATCATGAACAAAGCATTTGCTTCAACTTCTGACGAAGAGCGTCAAGCGCTTTACCTAGAAGCAGAGAAGTTGATGGCAAAAGATATGCCAATCGCACCTATCTACCAGTACGTGAAATCACGTCTACTATCACCGAAAGTTGGTGGCTTCCCAGTCAATAACGCGGAAGACAAGATTTACTCTAAAGATCTCTACATCACAGAGTAATTCGTAACTCGATAGAACTATAAAAATGAGGCTCTACATGTGAGAAATTGCATGTAGCGCCTATCTTTAGTCCAAAAGAATTGGACGACTTCTTTAATTTAACTGTCACAGACTGAAAGAGTGAGTTTATGCTTAAATTCATCGCAAAAAGGATATTTGAGGCGATCCCAACAATGTTGGTTTTGATCACCGTATCTTTCTTTCTTATGCGCTTTGCACCGGGAAACCCTTTCTCGACAGAGCGTCCATTGCCACCCGAAGTAATGGCAAATATCGAAGCTAAATATGGCTTAGATAAACCTGTATTTGAACAATACACCACGTATTTGACCAATGTTATCCAAGGGGATTTCGGACCGTCATTTAAATACCTTGATTACTCGGTTAACGAGCTGATCGCGGTTGCCTTACCGGTTTCGGCTAAAGTGGGCTTCATCGCCTTTATCTTTACCCTGATTATGGGGGTTACCGTCGGTACCATTGCTGCGCTCAAGCAGAATACTTGGATTGATTACACCATCATGTCGACAGCGATGCTCGGCGTGGTAATGCCTTCTTTTGTATTGGCACCTGCGCTTATCTATCTATTCTCGCTTCACTGGAATATCTTCCCTGCGGGCGGTTGGCAAGATGGTAGCTGGCAGTATTTAGTGCTTCCTGTCATTGGTATGTCACTACTGTATGTTGCAACCTTCGCTCGTATTACACGTGGTTCGATGATCGAAACCCTAAACAGTAACTTTATTCGTACGGCTCGTGCTAAAGGTCTAAGCTACCGTTACATTATCATCAAGCACGCTCTTAAGCCGGCACTTCTCCCTGTTGTTTCTTACATGGGTCCTGCTTTCGTAGGTATCATCACCGGTTCTGTTGTTATCGAAACCATTTTTGGTCTACCAGGTATTGGTAAGCTATTCGTTAATGCTGCGTTTAACCGTGACTACTCGCTAGTAATGGGTGTAACCATCCTGATTGGTTTCCTATTCATTTTATTCAACGCGATTGTAGATATTCTACTTGCAATGATTGACCCGAAAATTCGCTACTAACAGGGACGTTTGGTTATGTTAACGAAAAAAGAAAACCTAGAAGCGATTGAGAAGTTCTCCGAAAACTTGGAGATTGAAGGTCGCAGTCTTTGGCAAGATGCTCGTATCCGTTTTATGCGCAACAAAGCGGCAATGGTGAGCTTATTCCTTCTTGTTCTAATGACGTTGGCGGTGATTATTCTGCCAATGATCGCACCGCACACCTTTGATGATACTGACTGGTACGCGATGCACGTTGCACCGAATGCTGACCATTGGTTTGGTACCGACAGCTTAGGTCGTGACTTATACGTACGCACGCTAATCGGCGGTCGTATTTCGTTGATGGTGGGGGTCATGGGTGCATTTGTAGCTGTACTGATTGGTACGCTCTATGGCGCAGCATCTGGTTTTATCGGCGGTAAAGTTGACCGTGTGATGATGCGTATTCTAGAGATTTTGTACGCGGTACCGTTTATGTTCCTAGTTATCGTACTTGTGACATTCTTCGGTCGTAACATCATGCTGATCTTTGTCGCGATTGGTGCTATCGCATGGCTAGATATGGCGCGTATCGTACGTGGTCAGACACTCAGCTTACGTAGCAAAGAGTTCATCGAAGCGGCACATGTGTGTGGTGTTAGCAACTGGAAAATTATCACTCGTCATATCGTGCCGAATGTACTGGGTATCGTAGCGGTTTACTCTACGCTACTTATCCCGAGCATGATCCTGACGGAGTCATTCCTATCATTCCTTGGTCTTGGTGTTCAGGAACCGATGACAAGTTGGGGAGCCCTTCTACAAGAAGGTGCACAGACAATGGAAGTGGCAATCTGGCAGCTGGCATTCCCAGCCGTGTTCATGGTTGTGACGCTATTCTGCTTCAACTACGTTGGTGACGGCCTGCGCGATGCGCTGGATCCAAAAGACAGATAATTAAAAGATAAGATTAAGGAAGCAATGATGAGCTTATTAGATGTCAAAGATCTGCGCGTCGAATTCACCACGCAAGATGGTATCGTAACCGCAGTAAACGATTTGAACTTCTCTCTCAACCAAGGCGAAACCTTAGGTATCGTTGGAGAATCGGGATCAGGTAAATCTCAAACCGTATTCGCAATCATGGGCCTGTTGGCTAAGAACGGTATTATTTCTGGTAGCGCAAAGTTTGAAGGCAAAGAAATCCTAAACTTACCAGAAAAAGAACTGAACAAAGTGCGTGCGGAACAGATCGCAATGATCTTCCAAGACCCAATGACATCACTGAACCCTTACATGAAAGTAAGTGATCAGTTGATGGAAGTGCTTATGCTGCACAAAGGCATGGGCAAAGCGGAAGCGTTTGAAGAATCAGTACGCATGCTGGAAGCGGTGAAAATCCCTGAAGCGCGTAAGCGTATCACGATGTACCCGCATGAGTTTTCAGGCGGTATGCGTCAGCGTGTAATGATCGCGATGGCGTTGTTATGTCGTCCTAAACTGCTTATTGCCGATGAGCCAACAACAGCACTTGATGTGACGGTTCAAGCACAGATAATGGACCTGCTTAATGAGCTTAAAGACGAGTTCAACACTGCGATCATCATGATCACGCACGACCTTGGTGTTGTTGCAGGTTCGTGTGACAAAGTGCTGGTGATGTATGCAGGTCGTACGATGGAGTACGGCAACGTAAACGAAATCTTCTATAATCCAAGCCACCCTTATGCAGAGGGTCTGCTGAAGGCGATTCCTCGCCTTGATACGGAAGGTGAAATTCTGCCAACCATTCCTGGTAATCCACCAAACTTGCTTCGTCTACCACCGGGCTGCCCTTATCAAGAGCGTTGTCACCGAGTGATGGATCGTTGTAAGCGTGAAGCGCCAATTCTGACTCCATTTGGTGATGGCCGTCAGCGCGCATGTTTTTCTGAATGGGAGGCTTGGAACAAATGAACGCAGTAGATAAAAAGCTAATTCTGGACATTTCAGAGCTGAAAGTTCACTTCAGCATTGCGTCAAAATCGGCATGGCCGTGGTCAAAGCCTTCAAGCCTAAAAGCGGTTGATGGGGTGAACGTTCGACTATACGAAGGGGAAACACTTGGTGTAGTAGGCGAGTCAGGTTGTGGTAAATCGACGTTTGCGCGCGCTATCATCGGTCTTGTTGAAGCGACGGATGGCGAAGTAGTTTGGTTGGGTCAAGATCTAACTAAGATGAAAGACGTCCAACGTCGTGAAACGCGTAAAGAAATCCAAATGATTTTCCAAGATCCTTTGGCTTCTCTTAACCCACGTATGACGGTTGGCGACATTATTGCTGAGCCTCTTGAAACGTTCTACCCAGAACTGTCTAAGCAGGAAGTGAAAGACCGCGTTAAAGAGATGATGGCGAAAGTGGGTCTACTACCAAATGTGATCAACCGTTATCCGCACGAGTTCTCGGGTGGTCAGTGCCAGCGTATCGGTATTGCGCGTGCGCTTATCCTTAAGCCTAAGATGATCATCTGTGATGAACCCGTATCGGCGCTTGATGTATCTATTCAAGCTCAGGTTGTTAACCTGCTTAAAGAGATTCAAAAAGAACTAGGCCTTTCTCTGGTATTCATTGCGCATGACTTGTCAGTGGTTAAACATATCTCAGATCGTGTTTTGGTCATGTACTTGGGTAATGCTGTCGAGCTCGGTGAGGCGGAGGCGCTGTTTGCTGATCCTAAGCACCCATATACACGCGCATTGATGTCAGCGGTTCCGATTCCGGACCCGAACATTGAACGCAGTAAGAAAATCCAAATGCTGGAAGGCGACCTTCCTTCGCCGATCAGCCCACCATCGGGTTGTGTGTTCCGCACTCGTTGCCCACAAGCAACCGAAGAGTGTGCGAAGACGAAGCCAACGATTCAAGGTAACGACGTTCACGCGGTATCTTGTTTGCACGTTAGTGTATAAATTCAGCCTGTGACGGGCTTAAGCGCGACACCTTCATCGGGTCGCGCTTTTTTTATGCATCTGATTTATACATTCGAATTTCTTGAACATGATGTCCTAAGTTCAGTGATTTTCTGTTTGATAGGAAACGCTAATATAGACATAAACAGAATGAGAGGAGCGCAATCATGGGTAAGTTGGTCGAAGGTGTTTGGCATGACGTCTGGTATGACACAAAATCAAATGGTGGCAAATTTGTGCGTGAAGATGCCGGATTCCGTAACTGGGTTAAAAACGAACCTAATGCGGAGTTTAAACCAGAGTCTGGTCGATACCATTTGTATGTCTCTCTTGCTTGTCCTTGGGCACACCGAACGCTCATCTTCCGCAAGCTGAAAGGCTTAGAACCCCATATTGATGTCACGGTTGTTTGCCCTGATATGTTAAGCCAAGGCTGGCAAATGGGGCTTCCTGAGCCACTATTTGGTCACACTCGTATGCACCAAATCTACACGCAGGCCAAACCAGATTACACAGGCCGTGTAACTGTGCCTGTGCTTTGGGATAAAAAGACCAATACGATCGTGTCGAATGAGTCGTCAGAAATTATTCGTATGTTTAACTCGGAGTTCAATGCGTTAACAGGAAACCACGATGACTATTATCCAGAACAGCTAAAGCATGTTATTGACGAGTGGAACGATTTTGTTTATCCAAACGTCAACAATGGAGTGTATCGCTGTGGTTTTGCGACCACGCAAGAGGCATATGAAGAAGCATTCGATTCTTTATTCGCTGCGCTAGATAAAATCGATTCGCACCTAGCGACGCATCGTTATTTAGCGGGGAATACTATTACTGAGGCTGATTGGCGTTTGTTTACGACTCTGATCCGTTTCGATGCCGTGTATGTGGGCCACTTCAAATGTAATAAGCAGCGCATCGCAGACTACGAGAATATTCAAGGATACTTAAAAGAGTTGTATCAAGTCGAAGGCGTCGAAGAAACCACGGATTTCTACCATATTAAACGTCACTACTATTTCAGCCACACTGGGATTAACCCGACGCAAGTCGTACCCAAAGGGCCTGATTTAGACTTAAACTCTCCTCATGGAAGAGAAATAATTAGCTAGTTTGCTACCTCCATCAGAAATGAAAAAGTACTTAACGGTTAGCAATATCGTTAAGTACTTTTACGCCAACTAAATACTAGGAGTAGGAGAGTGACTTTTAAGTGTGCGCTCGTCTTACTTAGCGCGCACGACGTCCATCACTAATTTTCCGTCGACTTTTACAGGTCCATCTTCTTTGGCTCCGAGTGTATATTCAAATACGCCAGTCTTCATTCCCCCTTTTTCTCCGTGGACCATTAGCATCAGCATGTCGCCAGACTCAACCGGTTCCATCAAAATTGCATTCACGTTCTCATTCTGTCCCATCTTTAATGGGGCATAGCCGATAACAGGGCCAGGCTTCATTGATTCGTCTGTTCGGTGGACGACCATCCATCCGTTGTCGTCAGCATGAACCATTTTTGCGGTTACTGTTCCTCCGGTCATATCTTGATCAACGCCTTTAATGCTTGGGGCAGAAAAGCTGAATGAAGAAAAACTGAACAGAATTGCAGCTAAACCAAGCTTTAGCAGTGAGTTGTTGATGGAGTTGTTCATATGTATTCCTTACTTATGTGTGAGTTTGCTTAATAGCAGTCCATCTTCGTTACGTGGTTCTAGTAAGAAAGTTCAGTTGAAATGTAAATAATGCTGATAAATTGAACAGGGAGGATCGCTTCGTTGTATTACGTTTTGGTGGTAGGTAAAAGAACAATGAAATTATAAGACGCAATGGTAAGCCGGGAGCCGGGGCCATTTTCTGATTATCCTCTCATCGTCACAGCTTCTTACCCATATTCAAATAAACTAATGATATAACAACCGCTTTTTAACGGGGGTGATGCATGGATATCAATGAGTTTGTCAGTGGCGAGCATCTAATTTGGAATCTGCTTATTGCTCTATTACTGGGGGCAATTGTTGGCACCCAACGTGGCTGGGTGATGCGCAATAGCGTAGAAGGCAGTCGTGTCGCGGGCATTCGTACTTTTTCTTTAGTCGGTTTACTCGGTGGTTTAGTTGGCATTCTCGCCAACATTTATACACCTTTACTCATTGGTTTTGCGCTTATCGCTTTAGTCATCCTCACTTGCATCGCTTTTGTTATACAGCAGAAAAAGAGCGGAGATGTGAGCATCACTGGCGTGGTTAGTATCATGGTGGTGTTTGTTCTGGGTAACCTTGCCGTGTCGGGTGAGGCTGTTTTGGCAGCAGCAGCGGCCGTAATAACCGCTGTGGTGCTCGATAACAAAAGAGAGCTACATCAAGCGCTACAAAAACTGCAAGAGTATGAGTTAGACGCAGCACTGCGTTTATTACTTATCTCGATAGTCATGTTACCCCTGTTACCAAATCAATCTTACGGCCCTTGGAATGCACTTAACCCGTATGAGATTTGGTGGATGGTTGTGTTGATCGCTAGTATCTCGTTTGTCGGTTATTTTGCGATAAAGATCGGCGGGGCGAAGCGAGGTATTTTGTTTACGTCTGTATTTGCGGGGCTTAGCTCTTCGACAGCATTAACGTTGCAGTTTTCCCATCTTTCTCGTGAGCAAGCGAGCATCAGCCCGTTACTCGCTAGTGGTATTCTTTTGAGCTGCGGAACCATGTTCCCTCGTTTACTTATCGTACTGTCTGTTATCAATCCACAATTAGTGAAACTGCTTTGGCCAATCGTGATGGCGATGATGGTTGCGTTGTACATTCCGGCATGGTGGATTTGGCGCAGAAGTGAAGTTGAGCAGATTGAGCAATCAAATAAGCAAACGAACCCTCTTGCTTTGCAGTCGGCACTGTTCTTTGGCCTCGTGTTGGCGGTGATTATGCTGCTTGCTCATGCTTTGTCTGACTGGTTCGGCAACGCGGGTGTGTTGATCCTTTCTGCTTTATCAGGGATTACTGACGTTGATGCGATCTCGTTAACCCTCGGACGTCAAAGTACGCAAACATTAAGCGTGACCACTGCTGCGTTAGGCATTTTGATCGCCGCTTCGGTTAATACCATTGTGAAAATGGGGATGGTCATCGCGATAGGGGATAAGAAGCTTTGGCACCGAATCGCACCAGTGATGACAGGTTGTGTTGTGGTTGGGGCTGGGGTATTTATGGCGCTGTATTCGTAAGAGCGTATTAGTACTATTGCTCATAGCCTCTTTGCTGTGTGGCCAACAATAGAAAAAGCCCTCGACGAATCGAGGGCTTTGGATAGTTGTCCAACTAGATGTCAGAAGCGATTATTTAGCTTCTTGGTCTGCTTGGATTGCTGTTAGAGCGATTGTGTACACGATATCGTCTACTAGCGCGCCACGAGACAAGTCGTTTACAGGCTTGCGCATACCTTGCAGCATTGGACCGATAGAAACTAGGTCAGCTGAACGTTGTACCGCTTTGTAAGTTGTGTTACCCGTGTTTAGGTCTGGGAATACGAATACTGTCGCTTTACCTGCTACTGGAGAGTTAGGCGCTTTAGACGCTGCCACGTTTTCCATGATAGCTGCGTCGTACTGTAGAGGACCGTCGATCACTAGATCAGGACGCTTCTCTTTCGCGATGCGAGTTGCTTCACGTACTTTATCAACGTCTGCACCCTTACCAGATTCACCAGTAGAGTAAGAGATCATAGCAACGCGAGGGTCGATACCGAATGCTGCTGCAGAGTCAGCAGATTGGATAGCGATTTCAGCAAGCTGTTCAGCGGTTGGATCTGGGTTGATCGCACAGTCACCGTAAACCAGTACTTGATCAGGCAGAAGCATGAAGAATACTGAAGATACGATAGACGCATTTGGTGCAGTCTTGATGATTTGGAACGGAGGAACGATAGTGTTCGCCGTAGTATGAACAGCACCAGAAACTAGTCCGTCAACTTCGTCGTTCTCAAGCATCATTGTGCCTAGGAATACTGAATCTTGTAGCTTCTCACGAGCCACAACTTCAGTCATGCCTTTCGCACCGCGCAGCTCAACTAGACGAGCAACGTAGTTTTCACGAACAGCATCGGCATCGATGATGGTTACGCCAGTACCTAGCTCAACGCCTTGTTGAGCTGCTACGCGACGGATTTCATCTGGGTTACCTAGAAGCACACAGTCTGCAATGCCGCGTTCAGCACAGATTGCTGCTGCTTTAACAGTACGTGGTTCGTCACCTTCTGGAAGAACGATACGCTTGCCTGCTTTACGAGCAAGTTCAGTTAGCTGGTAACGGAACGCTGGTGGGCTTAGACGACGAGACTTCTGAGTACCTTCAGTCATTGACTCGATCCAGTTACCGTCGATGTGACCAGCAACGTGCTCGTTGATGAACTCGATACGCTCTTTATCGTCTGCAGGTACTTCGATGCTGAAGCTCTGTAGGTTTAGAGATGTCTGCCAAGTGTTACCTTGTGCTTTGAAGATAGGTAGACCAGTGTCGAACGCTGGTTTACATAGACCTTCGATTTCGCGAGGGATGTCGTAACCGCCAGTTAGCAGTACAGCACCAATATCCACACCGTTCATTGCAGCAAGAGAAGCAGCAACGATAACATCAGGACGGTCTGCAGAAGTAACAAGTAGAGAGCCAGGTTTGAAATGCTCAATCATGTTTGGCAGAGAACGTGCACAGAAAGTGATGCTCTTGATGCGACGAGTGTTGATGTCACCTTCGTTGATGATATCTGCTTTCAGGTGCTTAGCCATGTCGATTGCACGAGTCGCAATCAGATCAATGCTCCATGGCACGCAACCTAGTACACGAATTGGAGAAGTGTTGAAGATTTCCATCACTTTCAATTCGTTTTGTTTCGCGCTATCTGCATCGTCAAAGATTTCAGATAGGTCAGGGCGAGTACGGCCAGCTTCGTCAACAGGAGCGTTTAGCTTGTTGATGATAACGCCAGAGATGTTTTTGTTCTTAGTGCCGCCGAAGTTAGAACATGCTACTTCGATACGCTCTTTCAGTTGCGCTGGGTTATCAGTACCTGGAGTCGCAACTAGCACGATTTCTGCACCAAGTGTTGCCGCGATTTCCGCGTTTACTTGGTTTGCAAATGGGTGCTTACGAGTAGGTACAAGACCTTCGATTAGCGTAACGTCTGCGTCTTTGTTGATTTGGTTGTAACGTTCAACAACGGTTTCTAGCAGCTCGTCCATGTTGTCGTTACCGATTAGGCTTTCAGCAACAGACATCGCCATTGGTTCACCGATCTTCATATCGCTGTTGTGGCCAACGATAGTTGAAGTCAGATCTGGCTGATCACCACCTGAACGTGGCTGACAGATTGGCTTGTAGAAAGAAACTTTAACGCCTTTACGCTCCATAGCGCGAAGAACACCCATGCTAACGCTTGTTAGGCCAACGCCTGCGCTAGTAGGGATAAGCATAATAGTACGAGACATTCGTAGAGTACCTTTAGCTATTTGGGGGATAAAAGCTCAACTCTTATTCCATGAAGCTCGAAGAATAGGAGTTGAGCCCCTAAGAAATTCGTTTGAATGAAAATCTGGCTAGCCAAGTGGCTAGCCAGTAATTCAATTAAAGACCTGTCAGGCGTGCAGTGTCTTCAGCGATGACTAGCTCTTCGTTAGTAGAGATAACCATTGCAGGGATACGGCTGTTTTCAGTCGTGATAACGCCTTCGCCGCCGAAGCGAGCTTTAAGGTTAGCTTCGCTATCTACTTCGATACCGAAGATGCCAAGACGGTTTAGAACCATTTCACGGATAGGGCCAGAGTTCTCGCCGATACCGCCAGTGAACGTGATTGCGTCTAGACGACCGTCCATTGAAGCAGTGTAGCCAGCTACGTACTTAGCTAGACGGTGGCAGAACACGTCCATTGCGCGTGTTGCTTCTTCTTTCTCACCGTAGTTGTCTTCAACGAAACGACAGTCAGAAGTCACTTCAGTTAGACCTTGAAGGCCAGACTCTTTAGTTAGCATCGTGTTGATTTGATCAACAGAGTAACCTAGAGCGTCGTGTAGGTGGAAGATGATCGCAGGGTCGATGTCGCCACAGCGAGTACCCATTACTAGACCTTCAAGTGGAGTAAGACCCATAGAAGTGTCTACAGATTGACCGTTCTTGATTGCACATACAGACGCGCCGTTACCTAGGTGACAGTTGATGATGTTTACTTCTTCAACTGGTTTGTTTAGTAGGCCTGCAACTTCACGAGTGATGAACAAGTGAGAAGTACCGTGCATACCGTAACGACGGATACCGTGTTCTTTGTATAGGTTGTATGGAAGAGCGTATAGGTAAGACTCTTCAGGCATAGTTTGGTGGAACGCAGTGTCAAATACAGCAACGTTTTTAAGCTCTGGGAAGTTTTTCTTAGCCGCTTCGATACCGATGATGTGAGCAGGGTTATGAAGAGGTGCAAATGTTGCAGCGTCTTGAATACCTTTTAGAACTTCATCAGTGATTAGTGCAGATTGAGTGAACTGCTCGCCGCCGTGAACGATACGGTGACCGATTGCGCCTAGGTTAGCTTTAAGCTCTGGCTTAGAAGCAAGAATAGTTTCTACCATAAACGCTAGTGCTTCTTCGTGAGCTGCACCATTGCCTAGTTGAGCTTCGTGCTTGCCATCAAGTTTCCACTTGATGCGAGCTTCAGGAAGGTGAAGACACTCAGCAAGACCTGATAAGTGCTCGTCGCCGTTCTCGGCATCAACAACGGCAAATTTAAGAGAAGAACTACCGCAGTTTAAAACTAAAACTAGCTTAGACATGTATGACTACCTGTTATTCGTCTGATAAAAAATCAGTTAAAGAATGAAAAATTAATCACAAGAATAGCCGATACCCAGAAGGCTGCGTACTAATCCTGGTCAAAAATTGTTCTAATTCCATATAAAGAAATAGTGATGAACCCATCCATCACTATGATGCGATCCGTGCAGATAGATATCTCGGAGTTGCTTAAATTGTAAATAACAGCAACAATGAGATTGAGGGTCTGCAAAGGATAGCGATAATAAGCAATGATAACAAAAAAAATTTGAAAGAATATTAACTTTCATCAATTTTTTGTACCTTCAGTTGAAATGTTCAACTATTTTTTAGTGAGAGAGCGGTATGAGTAATAAAGTCGGATTGATCCATAGCCTGAAAGATGGCCAGAATTACATGGAGATCTGGCCGGTTCGTAAAGAGCTAAGCGCCATATTTCCGGAACAGCGTATCATTAAGGCGACTCGCTTTGGCATTAAAGTCATGCCAGCCGTTGCTGCGATCAGCGTACTCACTCAAATGGCATTCAACAATTACCACGCGTTACCTCAATCCATTGTTGTTGCCTTGTTTGCGATTAGCTTGCCACTTCAAGGCATTTGGTGGCTTGGTGCTCGATCCAACACGAAATTGCCGCCTTCTCTGGCGTCTTGGTATCGGGAGCTGCATCAAAAAATTGTGGAAACAGGTTTTGCACTAGAGCCTGTTAAAGCTCGCCCTCGTTATAAAGAGCTTGCGATAATACTGAACCGAGCGTTTCGCCAGCTCGATAAATCGTCACTAGAGCGTTGGTTCTAATTTAAATTGTTTGAAATGGAGTGTGCACTAGCCGCTCCATTTTTGATCCTGCCTCTATTACCTACTTTGACGGTCGTTGATGAAGCGAGTGAAGCTTTGTTTACCAAAGATTCTTTCCGGATGAAGAAGTCCCCCGATCACAAATGTTGCTTTAGTGTTAAATCTTTCTTTTCTTTACTAAGACTTAGTAGTAATAATAAAAACAAGATGCGCAAGAAGTGCACAGTTATACGAACACAACATTACCCCCTTCAAACATTTGAATTCACGAGTCGATATTCATGTTGAATGCTCGCGAAACAAGGACGAAGTCACATCAAGGAGTTATGATGAAAACGAAACGTTTATTAGCCACTGCCGTTCTATCTGCTACTGCTATTTTCTCTTCTGCCAATGTACTGGCCGCCACTGCAACCGTTGCAGTTTCACAAATTGTCGAACACCCCGCGTTAGACGCGACGCGTCAAGGATTGCTTGATGGTTTAAAAGCGAAAGGCTACGAAGAAGGCAAAAATCTAGAATTTGATTATAAGACCGCACAGGGTAACCCTGCGATTGCTGTGCAAATTGCCCGTCAGTACGTCGGCGAAAATCCTGATGTGTTAGTGGGTATCGCGACGCCTTCGGCACAAGCTTTGGTGTCGGCAACGCGCTCTATTCCTGTTGTCTTTACTGCGGTAACAGACCCGGTCGGTGCGAAATTGGTTAAGTCGATGGAACAACCAGGCAAAAACGTAACTGGCCTGTCTGATCTTTCACCCGTTGCTCAGCATGTCGATCTCATCCAAGAAATTCTCCCTCAGGTGAAAAGCATCGGGGTTGTATTTAATCCCGGTGAAGCTAATGCCGTGACTTTGGTTGAACTGCTAAAAGAAAGCGCAGAAGCAAAAGGCATACAAGTGGTTGAAGCGACCGCACTAAAAAGTGCTGATGTTCAGTCTGCGACTCAAGCGATTGCAGCGAAATCAGACATTCTTTACGCCCCAACAGACAATACAGTTGCAAGTGCGATTGAAGGGATGATTGTGGCAGCGAATCAAGCGAAAAAACCTGTCTTTGGTGGTGCGACGTCATATGTCGAAAAAGGAGCAATTGCAGGCTTAGGTTTTGACTACTACCAGGTTGGTGTGCAAACCGCTGATTACGTGGCGGCGATTCTTGATGGTCAAGAACCAGGCAAATTGGATGTAAAAGTCGCGACGGGCTCTGACCTCGTAATTAATGAAAGCGCGGCATCTAAGCTCGGTATCAAGCTGCCAAGTTCTGTGGTTGAACGTGCGACAAGCATGCAATAAGTAACGCTCTTTTTTGGGGTTAGGGCCGTCACGTCTGTTGATAGAGGCTTGCCCCAAAATTGATACTCGCCGGACTTCTCGTGTAGAGCATTCTGCTAGAGAAGAATGGGAGTATACGTTAGAAGTCTTAAGTTCAGGTTGGTATTCGTCAGCCTGAACATGCAGAAAGGAGCAGTTATGTCTGCATTTGCTTTTTTTGGCGCACTCGAAATTGGCTTAATTTATGGCCTAGTTGCCTTGGGTGTGTATCTTACGTTTCGTGTTCTCGATTTCCCCGATTTGAGTGTGGATGGCAGCTTTCCAATGGGAGCGGCGGTGGCTGCAACGGCGATTGTCGCAGGTATTAATCCTTGGCTTGCGACAATAATGGCCATGATAGCCGGTAGTATGACGGGGTGGGTAACCGCTTTTTTGGCTGTTCGATGTGGTATTTTGCACCTGTTGGCTTCCATTCTTACCATGATCGCGGCATTTTCAATCAATATTCGTATTATGGGCAAACCTAATATGGCGTTGCTTGGAGAGGATACGATTCTCACTCCGTTTGAAGCCTTGGGCGATCCGATGTTCATTCGTCCTCTGGTTGTTGGGGTCTTAGTTCTTTTGTCCGCTTTCTTTGTGATTCGCTTGCTCAACAGCGACTTTGGTCTTGGTTTACGGGCCACGGGCGTTAATGCGCGTATGGTTTCTGCGCAAGGGGCGAGCACTGGTTTTTATACCTACTTTGGGTTGGCTTTATCTAACGGTTTTGTCGGATTCGCAGGCGCGTTGTTTGCACAAACGAACAGCTTTGCAGATGTGACCTCTGGCGTGGGCACCATTGTGGTTGGTTTGGCTGCTGTGATTTTGGGCCAGACCCTCATTCCGGGGCGAAAAATTTGGGTTGCGGTATTTGCTGTCATCATCGGTTCGGTGCTTTATCGTCTTGCAGTCGCTTTCGCTTTGAGCTCTGGCATGTTTGGTTTGCAAGCATCAGACCTCAACCTTGTCACCGCAGTATTGGTGGCTGTCGCGCTTATTGCTCCAAAATTAAAACAGAGCATGAGAGCGAAACAACGCGTTACCGATGCTAAACAAGCGGCATCAAAAAATGGTTCGGGGGAGGCGTTATGATTGAACTTAATAACATTCAGGTCACGTTCAACCCAGGGACGATTTTAGAAAATCGTGCACTGAAAGGTGTCTCTTTAGAGGTTCCAGAGCATCAATTTCTTACTGTGATTGGTTCTAATGGCGCAGGAAAATCGACGTTGCTTGGCGCGGTAACAGGTGAGACGCCGATGATAGGTGGCCAGGTGATCATTGATGGCAAAGACGTCACCAAGCAGACGGTTGCCCAGCGTGCGACGCAATGCGCACGAGTGTTTCAAGATCCATTGGCCGGAACCTGTGGAGAGCTAACGATAGAAGAGAACATGGCTTTAGCGTACATGCGTGGTAAAAAACGCAGTTGGGGTTTGGCGCTTTCAGCTAAACGTCGCAAGCTGTTCCAAGAGCGAATTAGCATCCTAGGGCTTGGTTTAGAAGATCGTCTGGGCGATAGCATTGGCTTACTGTCCGGTGGACAACGACAAGCCGTTAGCCTTGTGATGGCGACGTTATCGGAGAGTAAGTTGTTATTGCTTGATGAACACACGGCTGCGCTTGATCCTCGTATGGCGGCGTTTGTTATCGACTTAACTAAACGTATTGTCGATGAGTTCGATTTAACCGTGATGATGGTGACGCATTCGATGAAAGACGCATTAGCATGTGGCGATAGGACCGTAATGCTTCACCAAGGTGAAATTGTGCTAGATGTGGCTGGAGAGCAGCGCGCTAACATGCAAGTACCAGACTTGTTGGATATGTTCTCCAAAGTGCGTGGTGAAGAGCTTGCAGATGACAGTCTCTTGTTGAACTAAGCAGTATCCTACCAGTCACTACGCCTACTAAGTGTGATCCTCCTTGGGAAAGTTGGCTGATATGTCAACTCGCAAGGAGGATTTCTTGTCTCTAATTCTTCAATAACATAGTGGCATATCCGATGACGAGGAGTGCCCATAATGAACCTGCCATTTATTTTTCATAGTCAAACTATTGATGGTTTAGCTTTTAATCAAGAGCAAGTCACAGTCAGACTGAAAACCGAGACATTGGATTTTGATTCCGTTTATGTGCGTATTGAGCCGGACAATGAAGAATATCTGGTCGACATGGCTCAAATTGGAACAGCTGGGGAATTGTTACTATGGGAAGCCTCGTTCCGACCAAACCGAGATCGAGATGTCACACATTATGTGTTTAAGCTCCTCAAAGACGGACAACAATACTGGCTCGATGCGCGAGGTGTGCAAAAACGTATTCCACCCAAAGAGTTCCACTTTAAGTTGAATGTAAATCATCAACCACCAAGCTGGGTCCAAGAGCAAGTGTTCTATCAAATCTTTCCTGACCGTTTTTCTGCTAGTAAAAGTGAGTCTGATATTCGCCACGCTTATGCTCAGTATGATTCTGCATCGGTCGTCAAGGCTTGGGGAGACGCGGTAGGCTCTCACAAAAATACAGGAGCAAGAGAGTTTTTTGGCGGAGATCTCAAAGGTGTAGAGCAGAGGTTGGATTACCTTGAGCAGCTCGGCGTAACAGCGCTTTACTTCAATCCGATTTTTTCTTCACCAAGTAACCACAAATACGACACCACTGATTACTTCACTGTTGATCCTATGTTTGGCACCAATGCTCAGTTTGCGGAACTGTGTGAGAAGATTCGCGGTAAGAATATGAAGATTGTCTTAGACGCGGTGTTTAACCACACGTCAGTGCATCATCCTTGGTTTGATATCCAACAAAAAGGAGAAGGGGCGTATGGCAATCCGCAGTCAAAGTTCCGCGATTACTACTTTTTTGACGGCGAAACCAATCACTATATTGGTTGGAAGGGCATTGGTAACTTACCGGTTCTGAATTTCGAAAATGAACAAGTGCGTGACTATATCTATCAAAGTGAAGCATCTGTCATTAAGCACTGGCTTAAGCCTCCATACTCAGTCGATGGTTGGCGATTTGATGTTATCCATATGCTTGGCGAAGGAGAGGGAGCGAAAAACAATGCTCATTATGTTGAAGCGTTTCGCCATGCGACGAAGTCAGTCAATCCGAATGCCTATGTGCTAGGTGAGCACTTTTTTGAAGCAACGCAGTGGTTGCAAGGTGATCAAGAGGATGGGGCGATGAACTACTACGGTTTTGCTCATCCAGTTCGAGCTTTTATCGCGCAGCAAGATATTATGTATGAACCAATCAACATTGATGGTTTGGAGTTTAAAGCATGGTTGGACGAAGCCAGAGCAAAAATTCCATTTTCGAATCAGCTATCGCAGCTAAATCAACTCGATAGTCATGATACTGCTCGTTTTATCACACTGGTTGATGGTGATAAGCGTAAAATGAACATCGCACTTGCTCTGCTCATGACATACGTCGGTACACCTTGTATTTACTATGGGAGTGAAGTCGGACTAGAGGGAGGGCTGGACCCGGATAATCGTCGCTGTTTCCCTTGGAATGAAATCGAAAACTCAGCATGGCTGTCGATTTACAAGCAATGGATTTCGATACGCAAACAGTACAAGTCTTTACAGTCTGGTAGTATTCAATGGCTGCATTGCGATACCAACGTGCTGGCTTATGCGCGCGTACTTGGAAGTGAAGCGATCGTTGTTGTGATGAATCTAAGTGGCGATGAGGGTTCAATTGACTTGCCTCTGTGGCAACTTGGTTTGGAGGCTACCCATCTTTCGTCACTTCTGGATGGACGCGAACTTATTGATTATAAGGGTCATCTTTCTGTCAATATACCTGCACAGAGCTTCAAATTGTGGCAACTGAAGTGACACTACATTCTATATTGATTAAACTTCTTTAATATATAAACAGTCTCCTACAATGCGTACACATTTGTTGGTTATCTGATTATCTGGCGATGCGCACTACGCATTGCCAGTTGATAAGACAGCGTAATCCCATTGTTTGATAAGAGACGATCTACCTTTCACATACATGGTACTCAATGGTTAACCAAAGGCGATTTAGTCTCTCATTTGTCATCTTTTTTCCCCTCGCATTATTTGTAGTGGTTTTGCTTGTTACGACAAAAAACTACTACGATGCGGTCAATCGCTATATTGATTCTGAGTATGCACGTATTGATCGTGCCATGTCCCGTGGTATTAAAGTCCTCACCGCCTTAGATTATAGTTTTACTAACTATACGAATTACGCTAACCCATTGTCTGAAGAGCACAACTCTTTAGTCAAAAAGGGGCTTTGTTATATTTGGCCGATAGACGTCTTGTTGCTAGAGAGTGTCTACAGTGAGGGGTTACCTGCGGTTGATCTTGATTACATGATTGTGGGCGATGAAAGCTTATGTCAGCAAGGTTCAACGATTAACCAATTAGCTGAACAAAAGGCGGGTTTTGCGCCGTCATTGTCTTTTCTGCACGATATTGAATCCCATATCGTTGGTATTCATTACATCGATAAGCGTGGTTACGTCATTTCGTCTCCTGACACGTACGCGAAAAACTTCACTAGAGAACTTTGGTCAACGCTAAAAGCGCGCCCATTTTGGCAAAAAACCGCACAAGATAAAGTGAACATCACCTTGGCCGGACCTGGGCCGATGTTGGATTCGATGGAAGGCCAAATCATTAGTATGACGGTGCCTGTTTACGAAAAAGGGAGGCATCAAGGTGTGCTGTCCATTGATTTTGATGTCAATGCGTTGATGGCTTCGTCGCTAGGTCTTGTTGGTAAGTTTCATTTGGTTTCCAATTTACAATCCATTTCTTCAAACAGTACACGAATCAAACCAGTCGAGTTAGAGCGATTGAGTGCGAATCACAGCATGTATTACGAGTACAACCTTTGGGATGAAGCTAAGAACCTAGCGGTGTTCGAAAAATACAGCCTTATTGTTGCGATCTCTATTTACGTTTTGAGCACAGTCGTATTGTTCTATGTGAATATGCATAGTGAGCGACGTTATTTTAAAGATCTCGCCGCCAGAGATCCGATGACGAGCTTGTTGAACCGTCGAGGAATGCAAACCGTGTGGCGCAATAAGATGACGAAAAAACAGGTTGCATTAGCAGTGTTCGATATTGATAACTTCAAGAAGATCAATGATACCTATGGTCATGATGTCGGCGATTCTGCGATTCAGCTAGTTGCAAAATGTATACGTGAAAATATTCGCCACACAGATGTCGCCTCAAGATTTGGTGGCGAAGAGTTCGTGTTGGCGATTTACGACGAAGACTCGGAAGGCATTAAGCTAATTTTAGAGCGGGTAAAAAAAGCCATAGACGAACGCTCGACACGCGTGACTAAAGAAGGTTTTACGATCTCTGGCGGTGTGGTGTTCAGTAAAGAGAACCGAGTGGAAAGCTTTGATGAGTTATTTAAAGCGGCGGATGAAAAGTTATATCAAGCCAAGAGTACAGGCAAAAATAAGATTTGCTACGAAGATCTAAGCGCTTAAAGGGCGAGCAGTTCGCCCTTTGCAATGCTCAGATTTTATGCAACCTGAGAATTTAACTCATCACGATAACGTTGAATATGCTCAACAATCGGCGCGGCTTTGTTAAACGTTCGGATTTCTCTGAATAGATCTTTTGCTTCAGGATAGGCCTGACGTAAGTAAGAGAACCATTGTTTTACGCGGTTTGGATAGTACAAACCTTTGTCGCCTTTCATCTCAAACTTGGAGTAGTAGATCAGTAGCTCAACCACCTCGGGCCATGACATTGGCTGGTGGTTGTGTTTTACCATGTTGCCCAAGTTAGGGATATTGAAAGCGCCGCGGCACACCATCAAAGAGTCAACGCCAGTCGTTTCAATGCAACGTTGACCATCTTCATAATTCCAAATTTCGCCATTCGCAATAAGCAGAATATCAAAACGTTCGCGAATTTGGTTGATGTAATCCCATTTTATCTCAGACGCTTTGTAACCACCCTGCTTAGTCCGAGCGTGAACGGTGAGTTCATTTGCACCAGCAGATTGAATGGCATCAACAATTTCAAAGCAATCTTCAGGGTTTTCCCAGCCAAGACGAATTTTTGCAGTTACGGGGATTGCCTCTGGAACGGCTTCTCGACAAGCTTTTACCACACGGTGAATTAGCTCAGGATGCTGAAGTAGAGCAGCACCGCCCTTACTTTTATTGACCATTTTGGCTGGGCAACCAAAATTTATGTCGATGCCTCTGGCGCCTAGGCTCGCCGCTTTAATTGCGTTCTCAGCCATCCAGTTTGGTTCTTGTCCTAATAATTGCACATGTACTGGCACACCTGATGCGGTTTGAGAACCTTGCAACAGCTCCGGGCATAAACGGTGAAATACATGATCGGGCAATAACTGGTCGATGACTCGAACAAATTCCGTAACACATAGGTCATAGTCGTTTATCTCGGTCAGGATTTGGCGCATCAAATGGTCTAAAACGCCTTCCATTGGGCCTAGTACAACTCGCATAGTTTGCCTAATACAGTTTGGTGATAAAAAGGAGGGCGATTGTAGCGATGTAAGCTAAGTTTGTCATTAAAAGACTCAAAGCACTCAATACAGTCAAACTCGCAACTCCCGGTTACGTGCTTTTATGCTCTGAGGTATAATGCCGCCAAATTTATGGGAAACCAGATGTCATGCAATACACATTGATTGAGAAAGGCGAAATTCACATCGATGAATCTTGCCTATTTATCGAAGGCGCAGTGCTCGCTGCTAATCTGACGACAAAACCACTCGCTCCTGAAAAGTGGTTAGAGCCGCTATTAGGTGAAGGATTCAAAGCGATTCAACCGGCAGTAGAAGAGCAAATTCACAAGCAGCACAACCGAATTCAACGAAACGAATATTCCGTGCTAGAGCTAACAGGCAAAGAACCTGAACAACTTGCTGATTTTGCCGAAGGCTTTATGTCTGTTTGGCCAATGATTGAAGAACAATGGCAAGACGTTGAGCTCAATGATGGATTGCAGCGTATGCTACAAGCATTACTGACCACTTTGATGCTGGCTATCGATGAGTCGGCAACGCAGCAACAGATGCGCGACGCCAGTATTGAAACGCCTCCAGCTCTTGCAGATTTGGTCGACCAGCTTGATTTGATGGTCGGTGAAGTGGCGTTAGGTGCGGATGAGTTGATGGTAGGCAATAAGGCTCAAAGCCTAAACCCATTCAAAGGTATCGGACGCAATGATCCTTGTCCTTGTGAGAGCGGAAAAAAGTTCAAGCAGTGTTGTGGTCAATCACGTGGTTGAGTTAACGTGGTTAAATTAAATAGCCGCGATGTATACTCAGTAAAAAGCCGACCATCTGGTCGGCTTTTTTCGTTATCATTTCTCTGAAGGATTAACGAATCGGATTAGTGCGTCTTGCTGGGAAGAATTGTGCGATCACAATTAATGCTAAAGCGATTAAATTGCCCGCGAAAATAACTACTAACCATTGTGGCATTGATAAATCGAGGAATTGCCAAACAATCTTCGAGCAATCGCCGTATGCCTCGAACATCCAAGGAACCCACTGATTAAGCGGAGCCCAACTAGGGAATGTTACGAATAAATCACAAGTCGCGAATGGTGATGGGTTAAACTGATAATCAACGTGCTGCTGAGCAAGCAACAGTCCTTTGTAAGAGCTTAATCCCCAGCCAATCAAACCTAGCCAACGGAAAACTGGGTTATTTGGTGCCATAAGACCAACGATTGAAGCGACACCCACTCCCATCATCGCGACTCGTTCGTAGATACACATGACACATGGTGCAAGCATCATGACGTGCTGAAAATAGAGGGCACATGCTTCAAAGAAAACGACGAATAGCAGAAGCAGCAGCCACGATAAGCGTCCCTTCGAAAACTGGTTAAGTGAATTTAAAATAGTCACGTTTTTGTTCCTGTCTGAAATAGAAAAAGCTCTGAATACTCAGAGCTTTTTAACGTGGATAAGTTTCCTAATCAACTCAAATTTTAGTGACCGCCGGAGACTACGGGAGTCAGATCACCACTATGAGGTAAAATCCAGCCTGCATCGTAGAAAGAAGCCGTTGCAGGCTCTAGGAAGAACATAATGCCCATTAGACCGACAATCGCAAGAACGATGGTGTAAGGCAGCGCCATGATAACCATTCGACCGTAAGACAGACGAATTAATGGAGCGAGAGCCGAGGTGAGTAGGAATAGGAATGCCGCTTGACCGTTTGGCGTAGCAACAGATGGTAGGTTAGTACCAGTGTTGATAGCAACTGCCAGTAAGTCGAACTGCTCGCGAGTAATGAGACCTTCAATGAGTGCTGTTTTTACTTCATTGATGTAAACCGTACCGACGAATACGTTATCCGACACCATTGATAGTAAGCCATTCGCGACATAGAACAGAGCTAACTGAGTGCCTTTATCTTCAACGGCAAGCACCGCGTCGATAACTGGTTTAAACAACTCTTGGTCGATGATTACCGCAACGATCGAGAAAAATACCGCAAGTAGTGCAGTGAAAGGCAGAGCCTCTTCAAACGCTTTACCCATGGAATGCTCTTCAATGACGCCAGTGAAAGCTGTCGCTAAGATGATCACTGAAAGACCAATTAAGCCTACCGCCGCCAGGTGCAAGGCTAATGCCACGATCAACCAAACAGCAATAAGCCCTTGAACCCATAGTTTTGCAACGTCTTGATTGGTACGCGTTTTGCGCTCTTCATTGTCAAAGTCAACGAGGATTTGACGAACGTTGTTAGGAAGTTTTGCACCGTAGCCAAACACTTTAAGCTTTTCGACTAGAGCACAAGTGATGAGACCGCAGAAAAATACGGGTAGCGTCACTGGAGACATACGGATTAGGAATTCACCAAATAACCAACCCGCTTGGTCTGCAATAATTAAGTTCTGAGGTTCACCCACCATAGTGGTTACGCCACCTAACGCAGTACCTACACCAGCGTGCATCAACAATGAGCGTAAAAAGGCGCGGTAGTTTTCTAAGTCATCACGCGTTAGCTCAGTGATCGTGTCATCTTGTGTGTGGTCATGGTCACCAATCGGATTACCTGACGCCACTTTGTGGTAGATAGAGTAGAAACCGATCGCCACACTGATAACAACGGCGATAACCGTCAAAGCATCCAAAAACGCAGATAAAAATGCAGCGGCAAAGCAAAACGCAAGTGATAGAAGGGTTTTGGAGCGAATACCAAGTAAAATTTTGGTAAAAATGAACAGCAATAAATGCTTCATGAAGTAGATGCCCGCAACCATAAATACCAGAAGCAGTAATACTTCAATATTTGCCACCAACTCGTGCTTAACTTGCGCAGGGCTAGTCATGCCGATAGCGATGGCTTCAATAGCAAGTAAACCACCAGGTTGTAATGGGTAGCATTTTAATGCCATTGCAAGCGTGAAAATAAATTCAGCAACCAGCAACCACCCAGCAACAAATGGGTTTATTAGGAAGAATACAATCGGGTTAATTATTAAGAAGGCTATAATGGCAACTTTGTACCAATCAGGCGCTTTACCAAGAAAGTTCTTGATAAAAGCGTTTCCGAGCGATATCGGCATGATAATTCTCTTTATAACAAAATTATGAATAGACACTACAATAGTGCTTAAGTATCTGTTTGTTAGACTTATTAACTAGTCTTTTAAAACAATAACTTAGTAAAACAACAATCCTTTGTTTATTGCAGTCTTGCCAAGTTACTTCCCCTGAACTCAAGCACCGCTCACTTTCGACCGCAAACTCTACACTCAGGCATTTATTAGTCAATAACAAAACGTGATGCTACCGACTAAAATGACTTTTTAAATGTAATAACGCGATCAAAACGGCGTTACTATATCATGAAAGGCTCAAAAAAATCCTCTTGGATTTTAAATGACGGTCAGTGACGAGAAAAGGCAAATTAAGAAAGAATATTAACTGTGATATACAAAGTAATTTTTCATATTTTGAATATAAAATTGTGACGCAGTTGTCTTTATTTCTCCGCAATTTGTGAGCTGTTTAATTAAACGAAAATTCAGATTTTACCGCTTTCACTCGCACGTCAGACCGTCCTAGATTGACATAACATATAGAGTATTAACTCTATATTGTAGAATCGTTTCAATTATTGATCGTAAATTTTCTCAAACCGTTAAGTAGTGGTATGATGAGTAGTATCGACCCTCAGAAATCAATATTGGATAAAAAGTAGAATGGTCATAAAGGCGAAAAGCCCTGCGGGATTCGCAGAAAAATATATTATCGAGAGCATTTGGAACGGCCGTTTTCCTCCTGGCTCTATTTTACCTGCTGAACGCGAGCTGTCTGAGCTAATTGGTGTTACTCGAACGACTTTACGAGAGGTTCTTCAACGACTAGCCCGTGATGGTTGGTTAACAATCCAACACGGTAAACCAACGAAGGTAAACCAATTTATGGAGACCTCTGGTCTGCATATTTTGGATACGTTGATGACGTTGGACGTAGATAACGCAACAAACATTGTAGAAGATTTGCTTGCAGCACGTACCAACATCAGCCCTATCTTTATGCGTTATGCATTTAAAGCAAATAAAGAGAACTCTGAGCGCACGATCAAGAATGTAATTGAATCTTGTGAAGCTTTAATGAATGCTGCTTCTTGGGACGATTTCATCGCTTCTTCACCTTATGCTGAGAAAGTCTTACAGAACGTGAAAGAAGACAACGAGAAAGATGAAGCGAAGCGTCAAGAAATCTTGATTGCTAAAACGTTCAACTTTTACGACTACATGTTGTTCCAACGCCTAGCATTCCATTCAGGGAATCAGATTTACGGTTTGATTTTTAATGGCTTGAAGAAGCTCTATGATCGCGTTGGTAGCTATTATTTCTCAAACCCAGCTTCTCGTGAGCTAGCGCTGAAGTTTTACCATCAGTTGCTAGAAACTTGTGAAAGTGGTCAGCGTGAACAACTGCCAGTTGTGATTCGTCACTATGGTATGGAAAGCGCGCTAATCTGGAATGAGATGAAAAAGCAATTACCAACGAACTTCACAGAAGATGACAGCTAAGCGCTGAGAAGTTAGATGAATTAAAAACCGCAGAACCTAAGGTCTGCGGTTTTTTGTTTTTACCCATAAATACCAGTTACGTTCCTGTTGTGACAATTGGCACGGTACTGTATAGAGCTTATCTTGCTACAGAGAGTTTGGGCAACGGTAGATACAATGCTTCAACGATGTCTGAAAGGACGTGGTCGTAAGTATTGAAGATGGTCAACGATAAGTCTGATGTGACTCCATAAAGCTCAGCTTCTGTTAAATCGACATGACTTCCTGTCACATAGTTATTTAATATCTGTATTGAGCGTGTGGAAGCAGGAGAAACGATACTAAGCGGAGCGATAACTGCTAATTGATTTAGCTTACGTGTCATAACCGATGCGTAATTTTTGAAACGCTCATTCCCCCCTTGCTCTCCCAAGTCTTGAATGCTAATTCTCAATTGAGTCAGGGTTTCTAAGCTATCCATGATGTTTTGCCAGTTCATGTGGTACTCATTATGTAGATCATCTCGTTGTTCTACCGCTAACCAAGCAATCGTGACTTCATCCATCAAGAACAAGCAATGACGAATTAACTTACCATGCTCCATCTGGTTCCTTGCAACACTGTGATCGTTCCATTGTTCAAGCAGTTTTCCTACTTTGATCTGCAGCACGCGATACATGGGTTTATTTTCAAAGCGTGAGGTTTCGACCAAAAGATGCAGTTTGTTGGTGAGATCGTTATGAAGGACTTCTAATTCTTGTTCGTTATTTTGTTGAAATTGAAGTGAGTAGTGCGTCGCAGCTCGATGGCGTCTCAGCAGATGAACAACATCTCGCAATAATGTTAACAGCTGATATTTACGCGCGTGTTGCTGCTCTCGTTTAGAAGATAAGTGATATATTCCGGCTAAAATAGCGATAGATAATAATGTGGAAATCAAAACAAACATAACCAACTCCTTGTTAGTGTTTGGACCTAGCAAGGAAGGTTTGCAGTTTTGATGCCAAACAAAAATTAAATTAAAACAATTGGTTATATTAAATGTTCTTTTTGGACGGTCGTTATTGGTGCATGGATTCACCAAAGTTGTGAATATGGTTGATTATTCGGTGTCGATGCTTGGTGTACGCGTTATTCTTTGTGAGTTACATATTGATTACTTTTTGTAGTCTGATTCAAGTCACAATGTTTAGAAATTAAAATACTCGGACACTTCATATGATATAAGTTGTCTATTTTGTTGATTGTTCGAGGTAATTAATTTGTCTAATAAATTCGACCTATGCTTCAGTACTCACTCAAAGATAACGCTCCCTATCGATACAAATGATGAGGATAGGTACCTTCAGTTTCGTAAGGACAACCCACATATATTTGGTAGTTTTATTCCCGCAGGTACTCCTTTCATACTGAACGAAGGCTCTGTGATCAACATAGCTAAGTTGCGTAGCGAGAGACCTGATATAGCTTGTGCTCTTGATACTGTAAAAAGTTGGTCACAAGAAACCAAAAGAAATGTAGCCAATCTAACAAGTGAGTTTGGCGATGAAAACTTACAAGCGGTAGCCCTCCTCTATGAAAAAGAGATTAAGCCTTTTTAGATGCTACTAATCATACTATGGGGGGGAAAATCGATGAGTATACTGCAGTAGGTGCTGCCGCTACGGCGGTTAATGAAAAGTAAGTCAGATTGAGTAATTTCGGGAAAGCTTTGCTCAAATATCAAAACGCCTTACTAGATGTACGGACAGCGTCACGAAGTGGTGCGCAGAAAAAGGAGCTTGTGAAGCTTGGATATAGAGTTAAAGAAGCTCATAGTTATTTGAATGCAAAATTTACAAAAGAGCTTGCCCATTATGCAGGGTGAATTAAAAGTAGCCGCGGTAACATTTGGAGCAACCCGAATAGGGCTGTCAATATCGCGCGAAGCGGTAGGGATATAACTTAGTTACATTTAACATCTATAGCTAACATCCGCTCAATTCGAGTTCTTGAACAAAGCTCTAGTATTGTAGGTAAAAAGATCATCATGATTGATGCTGGTGTTCGCTTTAACAATGTTCGAAATGCCAAGAATAACGGAGAAAATTGGAAAAAAAGAGCGGCAATGGAAGTTGCTGGGTTTGGTGCGAGCAACGCTGCAGGCGTTTGGACCACATCCAAAGTGATTGCATCTGGAATGGGAATCGCTTTAGCTGCTGGCCCATTTGGAGTAGTCGTATTAATAGGTGTTGGTTTAGGGGCTGGTTATGCGGCTGCAAAAATGGGTGATTGGTTTGGGCAAGGTTTAGCAGAAAAAACCTATGAAACTAGCTCTAAAGTAAATTGGTTTTAAAGGAGTAATTGTGTTTTGTTTCGATCTTATAGTGATGATTGTTGGTTGGACATGGTTACTGAGCACATTGGTTTTTATTCGTGTATCAGCAAAGCGGATTGAGACAAAAATATTGCAGGATGGTCATGCTCCAATTGGCTGGGACAGAAATGGGTGGGGTTTTAGATTTCCCATGTACGCCTCAGTGTTGATGCGAGGTAAACCTGCGAAAGTATCGCTGGTAGAAGACAAACTTATTCTAAAGTACGCGACAGTCTTTGACCGAGTGCTTGCGTATATTGTCACAATAAGCTTCGTGATGGCACTTGCTTTGGGAGCAGTAATGGGGTTGGGGCCTGAAGAGTACAGAGTGAAAACCAGTTAAGCGCAGGGCTCTGTAGAACGGTGAATACAAGTCTAGTTGAAAAGCCAAATCCTGATAAAGGGAGCAACGTGTCTTATTTTGATATTGCAAATATGATTATCGGATGTACTTGGTTAGTTAGTACTTTGCTTTTCATTCGTGTATCGGTAAAGCGGATTGAGAAAAAAATGTTGCGGGATGGTTATGACCCTATTGGTTGGGACAGAAATGGGTGGGGTTTTAGATTTCCCATGTACGCATCAGTATTGATACGAGGAAAGCCAGTCAAATTATCACTACTGGATGACCAACTAATACTAAAATACGCAACAACGTTTGATAGAATACTTGCGTATGTTGTAAGCATCAGTTTTGTACTTTTCCTTGTGTGTGGCGCGACCATTACTTGGGGACAGGAAGAGTATAGGTTGCATTAAGTAATTTTATCTTGTTGTAAAAAAGGCTTAACTGAAATAGTTAAGCCTTTCTATTATGCGAAGAGCATTACATTACACGCATGCCAGGCTGAGCGCCTTCGTGCGGTTCAAGAATCCATAGGTCGCTACCACCAGGGCCAGCGGCTAGGATCATGCCTTCTGACATACCAAACTTCATCTTACGAGGTTTTAGGTTTGCTACCATTACCGTTAGTTTGCCTTCTAGCTCTTCAGGTTTGTACGCTGACTTGATGCCAGAGAACACTTGACGAGTTTCACCACCGATGTCCAGTTGGAACTTAAGCAGTTTGTTTGCTTTTGGCACTTCTTCACAAGAGATGATACGAGCGATACGCATATCTACTGCTGCAAAAGCGTCGAACTCAATCTCTTCAGCGATTGGCTCTTTGTCTAGCTCAGTTTGGCTAGCCTTGTTCTTTTCCGCTTCTGCTTTCTCTTTCGCCGCCATTTCTGCCGCCGCATCTTCTTTAGATGCTTCGATCATCGCTTCAACATTCTTCGGATCGATACGGTTGAAGAGTGCTTTGAACTTAGTGATCTCGTGGCCTGTTAGTGGCGCAGCGATGTTTTCCCAAGTCAGCTCTTGGTTTAGGAATGCTTCAGTACGTGCAGCTAGCGCAGGCATTACTGGTTTCAGGTAAGTCATCAGTACACGGAACAGGTTGATACCGACAGAACAGATGTTTTGTAGCTCCTGATCTTTGCCTTCTTCTTTTGCTACAACCCACGGTGCTTTTTCATCAACGTATTGGTTAGCTTTGTCTGCCAGTGCAGTGATTTCACGGATTGTACGACCAAATTCACGTGTTTCGTAAAGCTCAGCGATACGGTCAGCCGCAGCAACAAATTCGTTGTAAAGCTCAGGCTCTGCAAAGTTGTCAGACAGTTTGCCTTCAAAACGTTTCGCGATGAAGCCTGCATTACGCGATGCGAGGTTAACGATCTTGTTAACAACATCAGCGTTTACGCGCTGAGTGAAGTCTTCAAGGTTAAGATCTAGATCGTCGATACGGCTGTTTAGCTTCGCCGCGTAGTAGTAACGTAGACACTCAGGGTCTAGGTGCTCTAGGTAAGTGCTTGCTTTTACGAAAGTACCTTTAGACTTCGACATTTTCGCGCCGTTTACGGTTACGTAACCGTGTACGAATACGTTGTTAGGCTTGCGGAAGCCAGAACCTTCTAGCATTGCTGGCCAAAATAGGCTGTGGAAGTAAACGATGTCTTTACCGATGAAGTGGTACAGTTCTGCTGAGCTGTCTTTCTTCCAGTACTCGTCGAAATCTAGGTCGTCGCGCTTGTCACATAGGTTTTTGAAAGAGCCCATGTAGCCGATAGGTGCGTCTAGCCATACGTAGAAGAATTTGTTCTTCTCACCTGGGATCTCGAAGCCGAAGTATGGCGCGTCACGTGAGATATCCCATTGTTGTAGACCTGATTCAAACCACTCTTGCATCTTGTTCGCGGTTTCAGCTTGTAGCGAGCCAGAGCGAGTCCACTCTTTTAGCATGCTTTCAAACTGAGGCAGGTCGAAGAAGAAGTGCTCAGAATCTTTCATTACTGGCGTCGCACCAGAAACCGCAGATTTAGGATTGATCAGTTCTGTTGGGCTGTAAGTCTCACCACAGTTGTCACAGTTGTCACCGTACTGGTCTTCTGACTTACATTTTGGACACGTACCTTTTACGAAACGGTCCGGTAGGAACATCTCTTTTTCTGGGTCGAACAACTGAGAAATTGTGCGGCTAGAAATGAAACCGTTTTTCTTCAGCTCAAGATAAATGTGTGATGCTAGCTCACGGTTCTCATCTGAGTGTGTGCTGTGGTAGTTATCAAAGCTGATATCAAAGCCAGCAAAGTCTTTCTGGTGCTCTTCGCTAACTGCGGCAATCATTTCTTCAGGAGTAATACCCATCTGTTGCGCTTTAAGCATGATTGGCGTGCCATGAGCATCGTCAGCACAGATGAAGTTTACAGTGTTGCCGCGTAGGCGTTGGTAACGAACCCAAATGTCCGCTTGGATATGCTCAAGCATATGACCAAGGTGGATCGAACCGTTAGCGTACGGAAGGGCACAAGTTACCAGCATTTTCCTTGACGGAAAGTTTCTTGGATCGTTTGCCATACTTAATATTCGCTTTTCTTGATAGGTATAAATAAATTTTGATGGATAATACTACCCCATGAACTCACTAACTCCAAGGTGTCAAACTGCGGAATGCCTTAGTTTTTTTGGGGTTCTGGTTGAGGCAGGACGGTGTTAGCATGACATCTAAAAGGAGGACTTATGCATCAGTTCACTTCAAAACAAGATTTTTGTCACTGGTTTAACCAATTCCAGCATCCACAGTTGGTGGAAAATTGGGCAGATATTCATGGCGCAATTTCGATTACGGCACAAGGTTCTGTTGAGATAACGTTGCCATTCGCAAGTAATGAGCTTCAAACCATATTGCATGACTGGATTAAACAGCAACAAACCGCAGATAAAGTGGCTGAATTCCCATTCAATATTCGCCTTGGAGTTAAAGCATTAGAAACTCAAGTGGCCAATCCGGTTAAAGGTGTTAAGAACATCATTGCCGTTAGTTCTGCGAAAGGTGGGGTCGGTAAATCAACGACTGCGGTTAACTTAGCGTTGGCGATTGCTCAATCTGGGGCGAAAGTGGGATTGTTGGATGCGGATATTTATGGCCCGTCTGTACCTATGATGTTGGGGCAAGAAGATGCAAAACCAGAAGTTCGTGATGGCAAGTGGATGGAGCCCATTTTTGCTCACGGCATCTATACTCATTCTATCGGCTATCTAGTGGACAAATCAGAAGCGGCAATATGGCGCGGGCCAATGGCTTCAAAAGCGTTGTCGCAGTTATTAACGGAGACAGACTGGCCAGATTTAGATTATTTGGTGATTGATATGCCGCCAGGCACGGGTGATATACAGTTGACGTTGTCACAACAGATTCCGGTGACAGGTAGTGTGTTAGTCACGACACCGCAAGACTTGGCGCTTGCCGATGCAAGAAAGGGAGCGGCAATGTTTAACAAAGTCCATGTCCCGGTTATTGGTGTTGTGGAAAACATGAGTTATCACATTTGTAGCCAATGTGGCGCGAAAGAGCATATTTTTGGCATGGGTGGTGCAGAAAAAATGTCGCAAGAGTATGGCTTAGCACTGCTAGGACAAATTCCGCTTCATATTTCTATGCGAGAAGATATTGACGCTGGCGTGCCAACGGTAGCAAGGCGTCCAGAAAGTGAGCATGCAGGGTATTACAAGCAGCTTGCCGATCGCGTATGTAGCACGATGTTTTGGCAAGGCAAGACAAAACCAGATGCGATTAGCTTTACAATGGTGAACTAAGTTTACTATGCCTATTGGTCGATAATTGCACATTTTAACGTTTGCTCGGAGGTTAATCCTCTGAGCAGGCAGAAACTTATGACTAAACCCTAATTCCAGCTAGTAACTATGGGGTGAACTCCCTATAATCAGGCAGTTTATCTTTTTATGTGACTAGAAATCATCATCGGGTGCAAACTAATGTCTGATAATAATCAATGCGTCATCGTAGGTATTGCTGGCGCTTCTGCTTCTGGAAAAAGTCTGATCGCGAGCACTATTTATAATGAGCTTCGCGCGAAAGTAGGCGATCATCAAATCGGTGTCATCACGGAAGATTGCTACTACAACGACCAAAGCCACCTAAGCATGGAAGAGCGAGTAAAGACGAACTACGATCACCCGAGTGCGTTGGACCACGACCTACTGTGTGAGCACCTTGAAAAATTGGTACGTGGTGAAGCAGTAGAAGTACCTGAGTACAGCTACACTGAACACACAAGAACAAGTAACACGACTACAATGACGCCTAAAAAGGTGATCATTCTAGAAGGCATCCTTCTTCTTACTGACCCTCGTCTTCGTGATTTGATGCACGCTACAGTATTTATGGATACACCGTTAGATATTTGCTTGCTTCGTCGTGTTAAGCGTGACGTGGAAGAACGAGGCCGAACTATGGAATCTGTTCTCAAGCAGTATCAACAAACAGTACGTCCGATGTTCATGCAGTTTATCGAACCTTCTAAGCAATATGCGGACATTATTGTTCCTCGCGGTGGTAAAAACCGTATCGCAATCGATGTATTAAAAGCTCACATTGCAAGACTTTTGAAAGCTTAAGCCTTTAGACGGCTATATCGCTTTATTTTTAAGAGAAGAAGTGGCACCTTAAGTGCCACTTCTTTTTTTGTTTTTAAATTAGTCAGTTGCAGGTTAAAACCAGACATTTTTCACGCTTTTGTGGAACTGTCAGCGGTAAATGGAGTCTGCGCTTATAATTGTAAAAACACTCGAGCAAGGAAAAACAAATGAAGAAACTGCTCTTAATTCTAGCAATACCGATTGTGGTCATTTTGGTCGCAATTTTAGCGTTAACCATCTTCGTCAATCCTAACCAGTTTAAGCCCCTTATTGTTGAGCAAGCGCAAAAGCAAACCGGTTTAGAGCTAGTGATTGAAGGAGATATCAGTTGGCAATTTTTCCCATCGATCGGCTTTGAGTTGGGACATACAGAATTGCGAAACCCACAAGGCTTTAGTAAACCCAATTTATTCAAAGTTGATACCGTTGGTGTAGATATCTCTGTCATGCCACTTTTTAGTCAACAGCTTGAAATTGGAAACGTCACGCTTGATGGGGCTGAGTTCTATATCGAAACCAAGAAAGATGGCAGCAAGAATATTGATGCATTGACGAAAGCCCAAACACAACAAGCAGAGCAAGCGAGCGATACTGCGCCTACGCAAAATGGTGAAACGCAGCCTTCTGGCTCTGATTGGAGCATTAATCTTGCTGGTGTTACGGTTTCTAATGGCTCATTAGAAATGCAGGATAAGCAAGCCGGTAGTTACACCAAACTTTATGATATCTCATTAAACCTTTCCGAATTCGCTTTTGACAACTGGACAACGGCTGATTTTGGCGTGAAGGGCGAAATGAATGACCAAAAGTTCACCGCGAAAGGTCAGGCCGACTTTAAGCTAGAAAAAGGTTTGGCAAATTACGCGCTAAAGAACATCAACTTTGATGCGACATACTCTGACCCTGCCAATAAGATTGAATCGGCAACGATCGGTTTAGATACGTTTGAATTCGATAAAGTAAATAACCTGACTTATGCCATGAAGGGCGACGCTGGTGGTATGAAGTTAGATATGCAGGGTGCTGGTCAACTTAGTGTAGACAAGGCTATCAGCAACGTGCAGTTGGATAAGTTAACTCTTAAATCGACTTTTGAGGGTGATGCATTACCTCAGTCACCGATGAAAGTCGACATGGTGTCTGATCTGTCTTTCGACCTAACGAAAAACCACCTGAGTTTTGTCCTAGAGAAGTTAACAGCGAATGCTATTGCCTTAGATGGTAAAGCAGATGTGACACTTGGTGATATTCCTAAAGTACGATTTGCTCTCCACAGCCCAAATATCGATCTTGATGAATTCTTAGGATTAGATCAGCAAGATGCCGAAGGTAATAAGCCTGCTTCTGGTGGCGAGAGTGCTCCAGCTGGGTCTGAGGTTGAGCCTGATTTGTCTGCGTTGAAAACGTTAGATGTAAAGGGTGACATTACCATCGACAAATTCAAAGCGGCAAATGCGAAGATGGAAGCGGTAAAAACGAGCTTCACTGTAAATCGTGGCGTATTTGAGCTTACTTCATTTAGTTCGAAGCTGTACCAAGGCACAATCTCAGCGACAGCGAAGTTAGATGCACGCCAATCACCAGCGACTTACAGTGTGAAAAAGTCAATCAAAGGCGTGAAAGTTCAACCGTTACTTATTGATGTCGCTGAGAACGACAAGCTTGAAGGGACGGGTAACATTGATGTGAATGTTACAGGTAAGAGTCTAACGCCTACCGGTATCAAGAAGAATCTTTCTGGTACGGTTGTTATCAATTTTGCTGACGGTGCGGTAAATGGCATCAACGTTGCTCAGTTGATTCGTGAAAACTACGCAAAATTTAAAGGGCAAAAAGTCGAAGGCACCAATGAAGTTAAGAAAACAGACTTTAGTGCGATGACGGCGACATTGAAACTCAACAAAGGTGTAGTATCAACGGATAATATGCAAGCTCAGTCTCCATTGTTACGTGTTCGTGGTAAAGGTACCGCAAACTACATCAATGAAACAGTCGACTTTACTATCAGCACGTCAGTTGTAGGCAGCCTAGAAGGCCAAGGCGGCAAAGATATAGATGAGCTGAAAGATATCACGATTCCAATCAATGTGTCTGGTAAGTGGGCGGATCCTAAATTCAAGCTCGTATTCGATGATGTTCTGAAGCAGAAAGCTCAGAAAGAAATCGATCGTGGCGTAGAGAAGCTAACGGACAAGATCAAAGACGAAAAAACCAAAGAAGCAGTCGATGGTTTGATAAAGAATCTATTCAATTAGATTCGAGCCAAAGCAAAAAAGGGTTGGCTAATGCCAACCCTTTTTTAATTCTGCTGGTGAGCTTTACCAGTCGACACCTTTCAGCGCTTTGACGCCTGACTCAAATGCATGCTTTACATTCTTCACTTCAGAAACGGTATCAGCCATTTCAATCAGAGAGCGATGAGCGCCACGACCAGTAATGACAACCGACTGCATTTTAGGGCGGTTGTTCAGCGCTTCAACGACCTCGTCTAAATCAATGTAGCCGTAGCTCACCATGTACGTCAGCTCGTCAAAAAGAACCACATCGATAGATTCATCTTTGAGCATGCGCTTACATTCTTGCCATATGCCTTGCGCTGCTTCGGTATCAGCGGCTTTGTTTTGAGTTTCCCATGTAAAGCCGGTCGCCATTACTTGGAATTCAACGCCGAGTTTCTCAAGTAGGTTGCGCTCACCATTATCCCAAGTACCTTTAATAAACTGCGCAACAGCACAATTCAAACCATGACCCACTGCGCGTGCTATCGTACCGAACCCTGATGTCGATTTACCTTTACCATTTCCGGTAATGATCAGTAGCAGACCTTTTTCCTCTTGAGCAGCAGCAATTTTTGCGTCTACCTGTTCTTTGACTTTTTGTTGGCGAGCCTTATGGCGTGCTTCTTTATTTTCTTCGATAGACATAATACTTCCTCAATTCCTTTTTGTGCTTTGCCCAAGCTGATTTGGGTTCATTGATTTATCTCGCTATGATAGACCAACATATCGTGAAGAAAAACCACCGATAACTCAGGGAATAAAATGAAGAAAATACTTGTTGTTTGTATGGGAAACATTTGTCGGTCACCAACCGGAGAAGCAGTGTTAAGAGCGAAAGCTCAAGAGTTGGGTATTGCCGTGGAGGTTGATTCGGCAGGTACGATAGGCTACCACGAAGGAAACCCACCGGATTCAAGGGCGATGGCAGCAGGAAAGCTGAGAGGTTATTCTTTTAAAGGAATGCAAGCGCGCCAAGTCACCATTGATGACTTTGAAAAGTTTGACCTTATATTAGCCGCGGATAAAGCAAATTTGGCCGATTTATTGGATATTTGTCCGTTGAAGTATCGACACAAAGTATCGTTATTTTTAAGTCATTCTGGGTCAGGTTACGACGAAGTCCCTGATCCATATTATGGTGGAGAAGATGGCTTTGAACTGGTGCTTGATTTAATCGAAGAGGCATCAGACGCGATTTTGAAGAAGCTATAATCGCCGGGCTTGAAGACAATAGGAAAAGGGATGAGCTGAGCCCATCCCTTTTTATTTGTATTAACCCGCTAAAATGTCGGTTGCCACTTTGTAGCTTGGGTCTTCCTTCACATTTATTTCAACCAAGCTGCCCGCTTTATCTAAAAGCTTGCGGCAATCTGGACTTAGGTGGCGAAGGTGTAGTGTTTTACCTTGAGAGTTGTAACGCTCTGCTAGCGTTTCAATCGCTTCAATTGCGGAGTGATCCGTCACGCGAGAGTCTGCAAAATCGACAATCACATCTTTTGGATCTTCAGGCGCGTTAAACAACTCCAAGAAGTTAGCGGCAGAACCAAAGAAAATAGGACCGTGAATCTTGTACTCTTTTGAACCTTCCTCGTTTAAGCACGTGTCGGCATAGATATGCTTAGCGTGTTGCCATGCAAACATTAATGCAGAAACAATAACACCAACCGCTACGGCAACGGCTAGGTCAGTAAGAACAGTAACAACGGTCACAAGAACAATAACGAAGAAGTCTTGCTTCGGTACGCGACGCGCTAGTTTAAATGTTGCCCATTCGAATGTACCAATTACAACCATGAACATCACACCAACCAGAGCAGCGAGTGGGATCATTTCAATTAACGAAGAAGCGAATAAGATAAACATCAATAGAGCGATAGCAGCAACGATACCAGATAGACGACCGCGACCACCTGAGTTTACGTTGATCATCGACTGACCAATCATTGCACAACCACCCATAGCACCAAACACAGAACAAGTCATGTTTGCCATACCTTGACCGATACATTCGCGGTTAGATTGACCACGAGTGTTCGTCATCTCATCTAAAACTGTCAGCGTTAGCAGAGATTCAATTAGACCAATGGCCGCTAGAATGATCGCGTATGGAAGAATGATTTGTAGAGTTTCTAGCGTAAATGGCACCGCCGGAATAGAGAAGGTCGGCAGTGAACCTGCGAGTGTTGCCGCTTCATCACCAGACATTGTGCGCAAGAAGTCAACAACAGTGCGAGTTTCCAGATCCAAACCAACCACTAAAGCAGTCACCGTTACGATTGCAACAAGTGAAGAGGGTACAGCCGTTGTGATTTTTGGTAGAAAGTGAATGATTGCCATAGTTAGCGCAACCAAACCAAGCATTAGTAGCATTTGGTCTTGTGGTAGCCAAGTAAGCATGCCGTTGATATCTGGCGCTTTAAACTGACCCAACTGAGCTAGGAAGATAACAATAGCCAGACCGTTCACAAAACCAATCATCACAGGGTGAGGCACGATACGGATGAACTTACCCAATTTAAACATACCAGCGGCAATTTGAAGTATACCAGCGAGCATGATGGCTGCGAATAGGTACTGGACACCGTGAGTCGCGACAAGCGAAACCATTACGACTGCCATGGCACCTGTTGCACCAGAGATCATGCCGGGACGACCACCGAAAATGGAAGTAATAAGACCAACGATGAATGCAGCGTAAAGACCGACCATCGGATCTACGCCTGCGACGAACGCAAATGCGACAGCTTCAGGAACCAATGCTAGCGCAACGGTTAAGCCTGATAGCACATCATTTTTTACGGAGTGCTTAGAAAATTGGGGAAATTCGAACATGTTTGTTTTTAAGTTCTCTTTGCAATGAGTTAAACCCGACACATATTCGTATTTGCACAAGCCACTGAGTGGTTGATTTCTAATCAAACATTGCAGTGTAAACCGTAGTATTAAAAGAGCAGCATCAGAATGGTGTCGAAAACTTGAGTCGGCGCATGCTACCGAAAAGTGTGATTAAGTTCAAGAATGATACGAATAATGGCGTACAAATGTGATCACGAATTGGTATTTATATGAACAATTTATTGGGCAAATATGAAGATAAAAAAGGCTACCAGATGGTAGCCTTTAATTTATTTATGCCGTTAAGCAGTTGAACGTAATGATTTAGCCTAGTTAAAGTTAGGCTTTGTCATCTCTGCTGATGCGCGGTTTTTAGCCACTTGGCTACCCGCACCTTTAGCTTGGTAACGTTCGGTTTTGAACGGTGCTGCTGCAACCGTGATTTCGCGTAGCTCTTGAGGGCCAGGTGCTTTCGTCATCGGTGCGCTAGCGTTTAGCTTAGCCGCAACTTTAATGGCTTCGACTTTAGGCTCTGGTTTAGCTACTGGCGCTTCGGCTGCAATCTCTTTTGCTGCTTCAACCACAGGCTCTTCAGCTGGTGCCGTTTCTACAATGGCATCAACCGGTTCAGCATGTTCAGTTGCAGGAGTTTCAACGATAGGCTCTACAGAGGCTGTTTCTACTACTGCCGATTCAGTTTTTTCTGCGATTACTGCTTCCACAACAGGTGCTTCTACTGCTGGAGATTCAACTTTCGCTTCAATTGTTTCTTGAACCTTTGATTCAACAACTGGTGCTTCTGTTACAACAGGTTGCTCGCGTCGAATAATCACTTTACCCATAGCCATTTCTGGGCAAGCAAAACCACCTTGCATTGTAGGTACTGCTGCTACTGCTTCTTCCTTAACTTGCTCTTCTTTCTTAGGTGCTGGTTTCGGAATGTAGCGTGGCATTACTTTACCCATAGCCATCTCAGGAGAAGCTACACCACCTTTACGCAGGCGGAACGGGTTAGGACGGCGATCGCGACCACGGCGACGGCGCTGGCCGCTTGCACGCAGGTGACGTGGCGAACGACGGTTACGACGTTGCTTAGACTCTGCTTGCTTGTTGTCTTGTTGTGCTTCTACCGCTGCTTCTGTTGGCTTCTCAACTTTGGTTTCAACCGTTTCTTGAGTCTTAACCGCCGTTTCTTCTGCTTTCTTCTCAACCGCTTCTTGGTCTTTAACACGTACAGACTTGTTCAGTTTGCGACGTTGGCGACGCTCCTTCACTTTTTCTGCTTTCGCGTTTTGTTGCTTTGGTTTGCTCTCTTCTGGTTTTGTTTCAGTTCGAGCTTCCGCCGCTAGCTGCAGGCCTTTTTCCGCTACTTTTGCATTTGCTTTTTGCTCTTGGGCTTTGTCTGCTTGTTGAGCTTTAGGCTTACGCTTTTGGTTGCGGTTTTGCTGTTTATTGGTTTGTTGTTGAGCTTCGTTTTGCTCATTCGCTTGCTCATCACGAGGCTTACGACGACGTCGGTTATCACGGTTATCACGATTGTCGCGGTTCTCACGATTATCGCGTTGGTTGTTATTGCGACGACGATCATTGCGATCACGTTTGTTACGTCGATTATCGCGATTTGGCTTTTTCTCTTCCTGAGGTTTCGGTTCTTCTTTTACTTCTTCAGAACCGCCGAATAGGAAACTACCAAGTGCTTTAAACAAACGGCTGAACAGTCCAGGTTTTTCTTCTTGTTCAACTTTCTGTTCTTTCTTCTTCGCCTCAGGGGCAGGTTTAGCTGCTGGTGCAGGTGCCGTTTGAGAAGGAGCCGCAAAGCCTTTAAGAACAGGTTCTTCGATTCGTTTAGGTTTTACGTCAACTTCCGCTGGCTCTTTACCTTCCGCTTCTTTCATTGCTTCCAGTTTTTTAGGAAGTAGATAAGAAATCAGATCGAACTCTTCACCTTCACGAACACGGATAACTTCGAAGTGCGGTGTTTCCATGTCAGAGTTTGGAACAACCGTAATCTTCACTTCTTGAATGCGTTCGATATGGTTAACTGAACGACGTTTTTCGTTCAACAAGTAAGAAGCGATTGGCACAGGTACAACTGCGAGAACTTGCGCTGTATTGTCTTTCAGTGCTTCCTCTTCGATTAAACGAAGCACAGAAAGTGCTAGAGATTCGTTGTCGCGAACGACTCCAGTACCGCTACAGCGAGGACAGATGTGGTGGCTTGCTTCTGCTAGAGAAGGGCTTAAACGTTGACGTGACATCTCCAACAAACCAAAGCGAGAAATACGACCGATTTGTACACGAGCGCGATCAAGACGAACGGCTTCACGTAGACGGTTTTCTACTTCTCGTTGGTGGCGAACAGGTGTCATATCGATAAAGTCGATAACCACTAAGCCACCCAAGTCACGTAGACGTAACTGGCGAGCAATTTCGTCGGCTGCTTCTAGGTTCGTGTTTAGAGCTGTTTCTTCAATATCGCCGCCCTTGGTTGCACGAGCAGAGTTGATATCGATAGATGTTAGTGCTTCGGTTGGGTCAATAACAATAGAACCACCAGATGGCAGACGCACTTCACGTTGGAAAGCTGATTCAATTTGGCTTTCGATTTGGTAGTGGCTGAATAGTGGCACTTCGCCTTCATATTTCTTAACGCGGTTAAGGAAATCAGGGCGCACCAATTGAATATGCTCTTTTGCACGTTCGTAGATGGTGTTGCTGTCAATTAAGATTTCGCCAATATCACGACGCAAATAGTCACGGATTGCACGAACGATAACGTTACTTTCTTGGTGGATTAAGAATGGAGCAGGGTTAGAGTCCGCTGCACCTTTGATTGCACCCCAGTGGTTAAGTAGTACATTCAAATCCCACTCAAGTTCTTCAGCACTCTTGCCAACGCCAGCAGTACGTACGATTAGGCCCATGCCCTGAGGAAGTTCCAAAGTACTTAATGCGGCTTTTAGTTGAGTACGCTCGTCACCTTCGATTCGGCGAGAAATACCGCCTGCGCGAGGGTTGTTAGGCATCAGAACAAGGTAACTACCAGCAAGAGAAATGAAAGTAGTAAGAGCTGCGCCCTTGCTTCCACGTTCTTCTTTTTCCACTTGAACGATAACTTCTTGGCCTTCCGTTAGCACTTCTTTGATGCTTGGACGACCTTGGTAGGTGTAACCTTCAGGGAAATATTCGCGGGCAATTTCTTTGAGAGGGAGGAAACCGTGACGCTCGGCGCCGTAATCAACAAATGCGGCTTCTAAGCTTGGTTCGATACGTGTGATACGTCCTTTGTAGATATTCGCTTTTTTAGATTCATGACCTGGACTCTCGATATCAAGATCGAAAAGTCGCTGGCCATCAACCAGAGCGACACGCAACTCTTCTTTTTGAGTTGCGTTAATTAACATTCTTTTCATTGAAAATTCTCGTTGTCTTTTCTTTTATATCTTTCTTGTCGACTTGCCACTGTTTTTTCGCTCTTTCACGGTGCCTGATCCCATGGCTTGTATTTTGCAGCCTCCCGGCTGGAAGGGGATGCTCTCGGGCACTTCAGTCATCACAAGCCTCTTGCGGTTTCTGTTGGAAACGTAGACTTGTGACCCGCTATTTGGGCGGTAGGTACTCAACGTGAATATGCGAGGAGTAGGGTGGCAAGAGTGTTGAATTCGATGTGTCTCACGCCAATGCTGCACTCGACCTTCAACGATCTACTCACATTGCTTGAGGATAAATGATTGGTAATGAATAAAATGTAACCAAACCTTCCTTAGCAGCTGTGAACTATAGCAGTGCGCGTGGCTATCAGCAATCTGCTTTCACGCAAACGATAGAAAATTTGCCGCTAAACTCAAAATTTCTAATTTATAACTGGCTGTTTCATAAGCAATTGAGATGTGTAAACTGATCAAGACAGAAAACAAATTGAGAACTCGATTGAGAGTTTTAATAATTTAAACAAAAGCTTGGCGAAATTTAGACCAGTTTGTACTATCAAGTGTTTCTTTTACGACAAGAATAATGTGAAGTCGCGCGAAATTGAGTTTACAATACCGCCCATGAGCGAAATAAGAACAAAAGTCCAGTTCGTCGACATTGACGAAGATATGGCGGGTCAGCGCATTGATAATTTTTTGCGCAACCAATTAAAAGACATCCCTAAAAGCATGATTTACCGAATTGTGCGTAAGGGCGAAGTACGTGTAAATAAAAAGCGTATAAAAGCAGAGTACAAGTTAAAAGCAGGCGATCTCGTTCGTATTCCACCGGTGACAGTCGAGAAAAAAGATGACGATGTCGCGCCAAGTACGAAACTAAACAAAGTCGCAGAGTTGGAAGATATGATCATCTTCGAAGATGATCATATGTTAATTCTAAACAAACCATCTGGCACCGCTGTGCATGGTGGCAGTGGCTTAAAGTTTGGCGCGATTGAAGCGCTTAGAGCTCTTCGTCCTCAAGCTCGCTTTCTTGAACTTGTGCATCGTATTGACCGTGATACTTCAGGTATCTTACTTGTTGCTAAGAAGCGTTCTGCACTTCGTCACTTGCAAGCCCAGTTTCGTGAAAAGACAGTGAAGAAGTTTTACTTAGCTCTTGTCATGGGACAATGGAAAAGCAGTTGTAAGGTTGTGAACGCGCCACTGCTTAAAAACGAAGTGAACAGTATTGTTCGTGTTAACCCTAACGGTAAGCCGTCTGAAACGCGTTTTAAGATTTTGGAAAAGTTTGAACAAGCAACATTGATTCAAGCGAGTCCGATTACTGGTCGAACTCACCAAATCCGAGTTCATACACAATACACGGGCCACCCAATCGCTTGGGATGATCGCTACGGTGACCGCCGCTTTGATGCTTACACAGGTCAAGTTGGTTTAGATCGTTTGTTCCTACACGCGGCAAACATCAAATTCCAACACCCATCAAATGATGAGTGGATGGAAATAAACGCACCGATGGAACCGAAGCTAGAAAAAGTGTTGGCGGGTTTAAGAAACGCGTAACCATGTTTTCCTCGCGGACATAAAAAGGGAGCCTGTGGCTCCCTTTTATAGTCTTTGGATTAAAGGACATCGAGTCCCTGAACATGCAACATATCAATCAAATCAATCAGTGGTAGCCCGACGAGTGTGTTCGGGTCTTTCCCCACTAATTTCGTGAACAAACAAATTCCCATGCCTTCGCTTTTAAAGCTGCCTGCGCAGTAAAAAGGTTCTTCCCTGTCGACGTAGCGTTCGATTTGTTCAAGCGTCAAATCTCTAAAGTGTACTTCGAAAGAATCAAAGCCGACTTCTGTATGGTTTGTGACGGTGTTATGTACCGCAAGACCAGTATAGAAAGTGATGACTTTTCCACTTTGAGCCGAAAGTTGATTTATTGCGTTGTCTCTATTTAAAGGTTTGCCAACGATTTCACCATTAATGACACAAACCTGGTCACTGCCGATAACTAAACTTGCTTTATCTGTCTGGCAAGATGTTGCTTTCTCTTGGGCCAATCTTTGCACCAGTTCAAGAGGCGTTTCCTGGTCAAACGGTGTTTCATCGCAATCAGGTGATAAACAAATGAACGGTAGTGAAAGCTTTTCAAGCAGTTGTTTACGAAAAGGGGAGGTTGAAGCTAAAACCAGTTGGTAATTTTTCATTTTGAATTACAATTCGTGGGAGCATTTCCGATAGGATAATCGATCAAAAATGATTCTGGCTAATGCTCTGTATGTTAAGCGTAAAAAAGTACAACTTTTTTGCCTTTTTCTTTGACTAATTTTGATTTGGAAGATAATATTCGCGCCCTATGCAAAAGGTAAAAATACCGCGAACGGTTGACCCAGCAAAAGCTGCACAGAAACGATTGGATTACGATGGCATCATCCAAGCTAGTCTTTTCAAGCGCTTAGTGGAAACAACTGAAGGCGTAAAACGCGACGCAGAAGTCTCATTGTCATTTGGGATGGATGAACAGCGACTCGTTGTTATCTCTGGTAAAGCTAACATCGAAGTCGATTTAGAGTGTCAGCGTTGTAATGAGGTATTCGCACATGAGTGCGAAGTTGAATTCCTTTCTACTCCTTACTACGGTGAGAAAACAGAACAGGAAGCACCAGAAATTTATGATTTGGTAGATCTAAATGAATATGGTGAATTAGACCTTATACAACTGGTTGAAGACGAGTTCATCTTAGCATTACCTCAAATTGCGATGCACGATGAAGCGGATTGTAGCGTTGATTCAAATAACATGGTTTTTGGTGAGATTCCTGAAGAAATTGAGGAAGAAAAACCGAATCCATTCGACGTTTTGAAAAGTCTGAAAAAGTAATAGGTGTGGTAACCGATTCTTCTTCAGGTCTTTAACCCAATAGTATAGGAGTAGGGTCAATGGCCGTACAGAAAAACCGTAAAACTCGTTCTAAGCGCGGTATGCGTCGTTCACACGATGCGCTAACTACAGCTGCTCTATCTGTAGACGCGACTTCTGGTGAAACTCACCTACGCCACAACGTAACTGCTGAAGGTTACTACCGTGGTCAAAAGGTTATCAACAAGTAAGGTTGAACCTTTGCAAAGTATTACCGTTGCACTTGATGCAATGGGCGGGGATTTCGGTCCACGCGTAACAGTGCCTGCCGCCGTGCAGGCACTGTCTCATTTCCCAGAGCTAAAAGTGATTCTTATAGGTGATCAATCTCTGATCACGTCTCAATTATCTCAACTCGGTACCTCGACCAGTTCCCGCTTGACTATTCTTCATAGTGAGAAAGTTATCTCGAACTCAGAAAAACCTTCATTGGCACTACGTAATAGCCAAAATAGTTCCATGCGTATGGCTATCGATTTGGTTTCTGAGCAGAAGGCGGATGCTTGTGTTAGTGGTGGCAACACCGGTGCATTAATGGCACTATCGCGTTTCATTCTTAAGTTACTTCCTGGTATTGAACGTCCTGCTTTAGTTTCAGCTTTACCGACAATTACTGGAAAGCGTACTTGGATGCTAGACCTAGGTGCGAATGTATCGTGCGATGCTGATAGTTTGTTCCAATTTGCTGTAATGGGCAGTGCACTAGCAGAAGAACACTTAGGTTGTCCTCCTCGCGTTGCTGTACTCAATATTGGCGCAGAAGAGATTAAAGGTAACGATTTAGTCAAACGTTGCGCAGAAATGCTTTCTCAGACCGACTCGATTAACTTTGTTGGTTATATTGAAGGTAATCAAATTTTGCATGATGTTGCAGACGTCATTGTATGTGATGGGTTTGTCGGCAACGTATGCTTAAAAGCCAGTGAGGGAACAGCTCAACTTTTTATCGAAAAAATTAAAACCAGTATGATGGCGTCAACGATAAAGGGTTGGATTGCTAGAAAGTTGTTTTCTCGGCTATTTAATGAACTAAAAACACTGAACCCCGACCAGTATAACGGCGCAAGTTTGCTAGGATTGCGCGGCATTGTCATAAAAAGCCATGGAAGTGCGGATGTATCTGCGATTGTCAATGCACTTGGCGAGGCAGTACACGAGGTCAAACGACAAGTACCAAGCCGTATTAGCGATCGTTTGGAAGCGGTTTTACTCGAGAGGCATTATTAGTCTTCATGTATAGCAAAATTTTAGGTACTGGCAGCTACCTGCCATCTCAGGTGCGTACAAACGCAGATCTAGAGAAAATGGTAGATACAAGTGATGAGTGGATCGTTGCTCGCACGGGTATTAAAGAGCGTCGAATTGCTGCAGAAAATGAGACTGTAGCGGACATGGCATTCTACGCAGCTGAAAACGCTATCGATATGGCGGGTATTGATAAAAACGATATCGACCTGATTATCGTAGCCACAACGAGCAGTAGCCATACTTTCCCTTCATCTGCGTGTCAGGTGCAGGCAAAGCTTGGCATTAAAGGTTGTCCAGCTTTTGACTTAGCCGCTGCTTGTTCTGGTTTTGTGTACGCATTGTCTGTTGCAGACCAACATATTAAATCGGGTATGTGTAAAAACGTACTTGTTATTGGTTCAGATGCTTTGTCTAAAACGTGTGATCCGACAGACCGTTCAACCATTATCCTATTTGGTGATGGTGCTGGAGCCGTTGTCGTAGGCGCTAGCCAAGAGCCAGGTATTATTTCTACCCACATATACTCGGATGGTCAATTCGGTGAGCTACTAAGCCTACCTGTACCTGAGCGTGGTCAAGATGCTGACAAATGGCTTCATATGGCAGGTAACGAAGTATTCAAAGTTGCGGTAACTCAGCTGTCTAAACTCGTTAAAGATACGCTTGAAGCCAACAACATGCATAAGTCTGAACTAGACTGGCTAGTACCGCATCAAGCGAACTATCGAATTATTTCGGCAACAGCGAAAAAGCTTTCAATGTCTTTAGACCAAGTCGTAGTGACATTAGACCGACACGGGAACACTTCTGCGGCGACAGTACCGTCTGCGCTGGATGAAGCTGTGCGCGATGGTCGCATTAAACGTGGGCAGACTTTATTGCTAGAGGCGTTTGGTGGCGGTTTCACTTGGGGCTCTGCTCTGGTGAAGTTCTAAGTTTCACGAGAATTCAAAATTTAAGGTGCACTTGTTGCATCTTATTTCTTTTTACTTTGCTTAAAGGAAAACAACATGAGCAAGTTTGCTATCGTATTTCCAGGTCAAGGTTCTCAAGCTGTAGGTATGCTTGCAGAACTAGGCGAACAATATGACGTAGTAAAACAAACATTTGCAGAAGCATCTGACGCACTAGGTTACGATCTATGGGCGCTTGTTCAAAATGGACCTGCAGAAGATTTAAACGAGACTTTCCGCACTCAACCAGCTTTGCTAGCTTCATCTGTTGCAATCTGGCGTGTATGGCAGGAGCTCGGTTTAGAGCAACCAGCAAACCTAGCCGGTCACAGCCTAGGTGAGTATTCAGCACTTGTATGTGCGGGTGTGATTGACTTTAAAGAAGCAATCAAGCTGGTTGAATTACGCGGTAAGCTAATGCAAGAGGCGGTACCAGCAGGTACTGGCGCTATGTACGCGATTATCGGTTTGGCTGATGATGCGATTGCAAAAGCGTGTGAAGACGCAGCGCAAGGTGAAGTGGTCTCTCCAGTAAACTTTAACTCGCCTGGTCAGGTAGTTATCGCGGGTAGCAAAGATGCAGTAGAGCGTGCGGGAGCACTATGTAAAGAAGCTGGTGCGAAACGTGCGCTTCCTCTTCCTGTTTCAGTGCCATCACACTGTGCGCTTATGAAGCCAGCAGCGGAAAAACTTGCATTAGCTCTTGAGTCTATCGAATTTAACTCACCACAGCTTCCAGTTATCAACAACGTTGATGTGGTCGCTGAGACAGATCCTGCAAAAATCAAAGATGCGCTTGTTCGTCAGCTACATAGCCCAGTTCGCTGGACTGAAACAGTCGAGCTTATGCACGAGCAAGGGGTAGAACAGCTTCTTGAGCTTGGTCCTGGTAAGGTTTTAACAGGTCTAACAAAACGTATCGTGAAAACGCTAACTGCAGCAGCAGTGAATGATGTTGCGTCGCTAGACGCGGCGAAGTAATCCATCAAGCGATAAAACTTGCGATAAGAAAAGGAAACACAACATGATGAATCTAGAAGGTAAGATCGCGCTAGTTACCGGCGCAAGCCGTGGTATTGGCCGCGCGATCGCGGAACTTCTTGTAGAGCGCGGTGCGACGGTTATCGGTACGGCTACTTCTGAAAGTGGCGCTGCAGCTATCAGCGAGTATCTTGGTGATAACGGTAAAGGCCTAGCTCTTAACGTGACTGATGTCGAGTCTATCGAAGCGACACTAAAAACGATCAACGAAGAATTTGGTGTGATCGATATTCTGGTGAATAACGCTGGTATTACTCGTGATAACCTATTGATGCGTATGAAAGATGATGAGTGGAACGACATCATCGATACCAACCTAACGCCTATCTACCGCATGTCTAAAGCGGTTTTACGCGGCATGATGAAAAAACGTGCGGGTCGTATCATCAACGTAGGCTCTGTTGTTGGTACCATGGGTAACGCAGGTCAAACTAACTACGCAGCAGCGAAAGCGGGCGTGATTGGTTTTACTAAATCAATGGCTCGTGAAGTTGCGTCTCGTGGTGTAACAGTGAACACTGTTGCCCCTGGTTTCATCGAAACTGACATGACGAAGGCACTAAATGATGAGCAACGTGCGGCAACGTTGTCGAACGTGCCAGCTGGTCGTTTAGGTGACCCACGTGAAATTGCATCAGCAGTAGTTTTCCTTGCTTCTCCTGAAGCAGCGTACATTACTGGTGAAACTTTGCATGTAAATGGTGGCATGTACATGGTTTAATGAGACAGTTTGTGCAAAATAAGCTATTTTACATTGTGAAAAATAGCCTATAGTTGCAGTTAACTGTCATGAACTTGTCATGCTTATGCGCAAGATTTGTGCATGATTTAAGTCAAAAATGTATTGAAATTCGGTTAAATTCGCTAATTTTGTGGTTTGACCAGCAAGGACCCCCTTGCAACTTTCAATAGTTCGAATAAACTACGGAATCATCGCATTAGGCGAAATCTGTAAAGGAAAAGAAAAATGAGCAACATCGAAGAACGCGTAAAGAAAATCATTGTTGAACAGCTAGGTGTAGACGAAGCAGAAGTTAAAAACGAAGCTTCTTTCGTTGACGATCTAGGTGCTGATTCTCTAGACACTGTAGAACTAGTTATGGCTCTAGAAGAGGAATTCGACACTGAGATTCCTGACGAAGAAGCTGAGAAGATCACTACTGTTCAAGCTGCAATCGACTACGTAAACAGCGCTCAGTAATTAGCTCTCCCAGGCGGTCTCCTAGACCGCCTGTGTTCTTTCTAACTTCTTCTATCCTCTCATAGAAATATTCAATTCCCGGAGAATTATATCGTGTCCAAGCGTCGTGTAGTTGTCACTGGCATGGGTATGTTGTCACCGGTAGGCAACACAGTAGAATCATCTTGGAAAGCCCTGCTAGAAGGTCAAAGTGGTATCGTGAATATCGAGCACTTTGATGCTACGAACTTCTCAACTCGTTTTGCAGGTCTTGTTAAAGATTTCGATTGCACAGAGTACATGTCTAAAAAAGATGCTCGTAAGATGGATCTTTTCATCCAGTACGGCATTGCAGCGGGTATTCAAGCTCTTGATAACTCTGGCTTACAAATTACCGAAGAAAATGCGGCTCGAGTTGGTGTTGCTATCGGCTCAGGCATTGGCGGTCTAGATCTGATTGAAACAGGTCACACTGCATTAGTAGAAAAAGGCCCTCGCAAAGTTAGCCCATTTTTTGTTCCTTCGACCATCGTAAATATGGTTGCAGGTAACCTATCTATCATGCGTGGTCTTCGTGGTCCAAATATCGCGATTTCTACAGCATGTACTACTGGCCTACATAACATCGGTCATGCTGCACGAATGATTGCGTACGGCGATGCAGATGCGATGGTTGCTGGTGGCGCAGAAAAAGCGTCTACGCCTCTTGGCATGGCTGGCTTCGGTGCAGCTAAAGCGCTATCTACTCGTAATGACGAACCTCAAAAAGCGTCTCGTCCATGGGATAAAGGCCGTGATGGCTTCGTTCTAGGTGATGGTGCTGGCATGATGGTGCTTGAAGAGTACGAACACGCGAAAGCACGTGGCGCGAAGATTTACGCAGAACTGGTTGGTTTTGGTATGTCTGGCGATGCTTACCACATGACTTCTCCAAGCGAAGATGGCTCGGGTGGTGCACTTGCGATGGAAGCGGCAATGCGTGACGCCAACATCACAGGCACCCAAGTAGGTTATGTGAATGCTCACGGTACATCTACTCCTGCTGGTGACGTTGCAGAAATCAAGGGCGTGAAACGTGCTCTTGGTGAAGAAGGTGCGAAGCAAGTACTTGTATCATCAACTAAGTCTATGACTGGTCACCTATTAGGTGCAGCAGGCTCTGTTGAAGCAATTATCACGGTTATGTCTTTGGTTGACCAAATCGTTCCACCAACGATTAACCTTGATGATCCAGAAGAAGGTCTAGACATCGACCTTGTGCCGCACACTGCGCGCAAAGTTGAAGGTATGGAATACGCTATCTGTAACTCGTTTGGCTTTGGTGGTACAAACGGTTCTTTGATCTTCAAAAAGTTCGCTGAGTAGCACTATCTAACCTTATTTAGATAAGCGAAACTTGTATTCTAACGGCTCGATGCTTAGCATTGAGCCGTTTTGTTTTATTTGTTGTCTGCTAATTTGAAGGTACGCGAATGTTTTGGGTAAATGGAGTTCCACAAACGCATGTAGAACTGGGTGATCGCTCATTCCAATACGGCGATGGAGGTTTTACCACCATCCTGACCCAAAACGGAGAGTTGGTTTACTGGCAAGAACACATTGAGCGTATGAGGTCCTGCCTTGACGTATTGAAGATCTCTTCCCCTGACTGGCAAGTTGTGCATGCTTGGGCAAGCAAAGCGGCTTTATCTGATGCACAAGCTGGGGTGAAAATTCACGTTAGCCGTGGTATTGGTGGGCGAGGGTATAGTCCTAATGGGATTGAAGGCCCTATCGTGACTATCTCCAATTTTGCGTTTCCTTCTCATTACTCTTCTTGGCAAGAAAAAGGCGTGGATTTGGGCGTTTGTGAGACTCGTCTCGGGATTCAACCTTTACTTGCTGGACACAAGCACAACAACCGTTTAGAGCAGATTCTCGCCAAGGCTGAAATCGACGATACCGAGTTTGCAGATGCAATAACGTTAAATGTGCAAAACCATGTCATTGAAACTACAATGGCCAACCTTTTTTGGGTTAAAGGTAATAAAGTATTTACACCGGAACTGACCTTATCTGGCGTTGCGGGCGTAATGCGTCGTAAGGTGCTTGAGTTACTAAAAGTAAGTCATATTGAAGTCATCGAGGGACGTTTTATACTTCCAGATTTGCTGAGCGCAGACGAAGCTTTCATGTGTAACTCAATATTAGGTGTCGCACCAATTCGCAGCATAGTGGCATCTAACTCTAAGACTATATTTCCGATAGGAAAATTGACTCAACGACTGCAAGGGAATTTAACTACGTGATTAAAAAACTGTTGGCTTTTGTTGTGCTGATCGCAGTGATAGGCGCAGCAGCTGTTTTTTATATAATTTCACAGGCTAAACAATACGTTGAAAAGCCTATTCTATTGGAACAACCTCAGCTGTTTACTGTAGAAAGTGGTACAAGCTTTCATCACGTCATGCGTGCCTTAGTTGAAGATGAGGTAATTGAAACGTCGGAGTACATCCGTTTAATACCTCACTTATATCCAGAACTGTTGCAAGTGCGAGCGGGTACTTATCAACTAGAGCCTGGTATGTCGCTTTCGCAAGCATTGGAGCACCTGAATGCCGGAAAAGAATACCAGTTTGCGATCACTTTTGTTGAAGGCAGCCGCTTTTCTGAGTGGGTAGAGCAATTGAAAAGTGCGCCTTATTTAGAGCATGACTTAACCGATCTATCAGAAAAAGACATGGCAGCAAAGTTGGGTATTGAGCGAGAAAAGCTTGAAGGACTGTTTTTAGCAGAAACCTACCATTACACGGCGGGTGCAAGTGAAAGCCAGTTATTAAAACGAGCGCATCGAAAACTCAATAAAATACTGGATGCTAGCTGGGAAGCTCGTCAAGAAAAGCTGCCATTGCAAGACAAATATGAAGCCTTGATTCTGGCGTCTATCATCGAGAAAGAGACGGCCATTGACTCTGAGCGTGAGCGCGTCGCTTCTGTGTTTATCAACCGATTGAACAAACGCATGCGTTTACAAACGGATCCGACGGTTATTTATGGTATGGGTGATGCTTACGACGGAAATATTCGTAAGAAAGATTTGCGCACGCCGACACCATATAACACCTATACCATCAATGGCTTACCTCCAACCCCAATCGCGATGGCAGGTGAAGCCTCTATTGAAGCGGCTTTGAATCCAGAAAGCAGCAACTATTTATATTTCGTAGCAAGTGGAAAGGGCGGACACGTATTTTCGAAATCCCTTGCAGAGCACAATCGTGCTGTTCGAGCCTATTTAAGAGAACTAAGAAAGAACAAATGATGAAAGCAAACTTTATTGTCGTTGAAGGCCTAGAAGGCGCGGGTAAAAGCACTGCGATTAAAACCGTTTTAGATACGCTAAAAGCGGCAGGTATTGAAAATATCGTAAATACTCGTGAGCCAGGAGGCACGCCGCTAGCAGAAAAGATGCGCGCTCTGGTGAAAGAAGAGCATGAAGGCGAAGAACTTAAAGACATGACGGAGTTGCTTCTTCTATATGCTGCACGTGTCCAGTTGGTTGAGAACGTGATCAAACCAGCTTTGGCGAGCGGTCAGTGGGTGGTGGGTGACCGCCACGATATGTCGTCGCAGGCTTATCAAGGTGGTGGTCGTCAAATTGACGCGTCGCTAATGAAAAACCTTCGAGACACAACGCTTGGTGATTTTAAACCTGCTTTCACTCTCTATATGGATATCGACCCTCGCGTTGGGCTTGAGCGTGCGCGTGGGCGTGGTGAGCTCGATCGTATCGAGAAGATGGATATCAGCTTCTTTGAACGTACACGAGAGCGTTATTTGGAGATTGCTCATGCTGATCCTTCTATCATTATCATTAACGCTGAGCAGGTGATCGAAGACGTGTCGCGTGATATTCGGGACGCTCTTAACGAGTGGTTAGCCCGTCAATAATAAGTGAAACTTAAATTTAGGTGACTCATGTTAAATGATTATCCATGGTTGCAACCAGTATGGGATAACCTCAAAGTAGGGCTAGAGTCGGACAGAATACCAGGTGCGCTTTTATTGCAAAGCGAGCAAGGCTTAGGCATCGAAAAACTTATCGAGTTTTTTAGCCAAGCACTTCTTTGCCAAAATTACGCCAGTGAAGCGTGCGGTTTTTGTCATAGCTGTCAATTAAATCAATCACACAACCACCCAGATTTACACTGGATCAAACCAGAAAAAGAAGGAAGAGCGATAACGGTGGACCAAGTTCGAGCTTGTAACCGTCTTGCACAGGAATCATCACAGCTTAATGGTTATCGCCTATTTGTTATAGAGCCAGCGGACGCTATGAATGAATCGGCATCGAATGCATTGTTAAAAACGCTAGAAGAGCCTGGGGCAAAGTGCTTGTTTTTGCTCGTTACCCACAATCAGGAGCGCCTGCTTCCAACGATTCGTAGCCGTTGCCAACACTGGGTTGTTGCGCCGCCGTCAACGGAACAAGCGATGCAATGGATGCGCGAACAAGGGGCGCAGCAAGTTCCTGCTTACGCCTTAAAACTGAATATGGGCTCTCCGATAAAAACATTGGATGCGTTAAATAATGGCGATCTCGATGCTTACTTGGCTTTTGAGCGCACTTTTATTAAGGCGATGTCTTCTTCTACCTCAGACATTTCTGAGTGTGCTTCTTTAATGGCTAAACACTCGGAGCAATCACTAGACTGGGCGTGGTATTTACTGACAGACGCTCAGAAAGCGCAGTTTGGTGTATCAGAAGCACAAATGCTTCCTGGCGCTATAAAGTTTCAACCGAACAACTACAACGGTTTGTACTCATCAGCGAAGGCGCTGATGGACCTCAAAGCTCAGGTGCAAGCCTTTCCTGGTCTAAACCTTGAGCTACTATCAATGAACTGGTTAATTGAATCACGAGAGGCATTATGTTCGTAGATTCTCATTGTCATTTAGACAAATTGAATTACGACGATCTCCACATCAATGTGGAAGACGTTATTAACAAAGCTAAACAAGCAAAGGTAACCGAGCTGCTTTCTGTGGGAGTTACGCTGGATTCTTTCCCTAAAATGATGGAAATGATTGAGCCTTATGAGAATGTTTATGCTTCGTGTGGTGTACACCCACTTGATGTTGAAAGCGACTTTTCGATGGACGTGCTACGTCACCACGCATCGAATGAAAAAGTCGTTGCCATTGGTGAAACAGGCTTGGATTATCATTATAAGCCAGAAACGGCAGCGTTACAGAAAGAGCGTTTTGAGCAACACGTTGATCTTGCGGTGGAGCTTAACAAACCTTTAATTATCCATACCAGAAACGCACGTGCGGATACTCTAGATATTTTGCGTAAGGGTGGGGCGGAGAAATGTGGTGGTGTTATCCACTGTTTTACAGAAGATCTTCCATTTGCTGAAGCTGCACTTGAGCTGGGGTTTTATATTTCTATCTCGGGGATTGTCACTTTCCGTCAAGCTACAGAGTTGAAAGAAGTGGTGAAGACTCTACCTCTAGAGAAGCTTCTCATTGAGACAGATTCTCCTTACTTGGCTCCAGTCCCTCACCGAGGTAAAGAGAATCAACCTGCTTATGTTGTCGAGGTGGCTTCTTATATTGCGCAACTCAAATCGTGCTCTCTTTCTGAAGTGGCACAAAAAACCACCGAAAATTTCCGAAATCTTTTTTTGCGATGAAAAATCAATAAGAGCATAAAAAAGGAGCGTATGCTCCTTTTTTGTTGATAAAAACAACAGATATACTCATGAGTTTAATGTTTACTAAAAATGTTGATTTAATAACATTCAAAAATCACAAATGTAATTTTGTTACTAAAAATAACATTGGAGCGTATTTTATTTACGCCTTAAAATTAATTATATAAATAATAAACTCTTTATAAAACAGTAATATAACTGCAATGCAAACCTTTTCATCAGCTGTTTTTGGGTGTGATCCAAGACTTGTTTTGAAACTAAATTTCGTAACTGTGTGGAAAGTTTGAGGGTCATCAATATATATTTAGAGCCGGAAAATATAATGCAGTTGTGGTTACATTTTCATTGGGTGCTAACCTTTAGGCTACGGGGGTGTGCCGTTAGTGCCCAAATAATACTTATAAATTTATCAGGAGCATAAACATGTTTAAGAACCTTTTTGCTAACCTGCAAAAAGTTGGTAAGGCGCTGATGCTTCCAGTATCAGTTTTACCAGTTGCAGGTATTTTATTAGGTGTGGGTGCTGCCCATCTAAGCTTTATTCCAGAGATCGTTTCTAATCTTATGGAACAAGCCGGTGGTTCAGTATTCGGCCAAATGGCACTTCTATTTGCAGTAGGTGTAGCTCTAGGCTTCACTAATAACGACGGTGTTGCTGGTCTTGCAGCAATCGTTGGTTACGGCATCATGACGGCAACGCTAGGTGTAATGGCGGGTGTTATGGGTGTTGAGAAAATCGATACAGGTGTACTAGGTGGTATCCTTGTCGGTGGTGTGGCTGCTTGGGCATTCAACCGTTTCTTCAAAATTCAACTTCCAGAGTATCTTGGCTTCTTCGCTGGTAAGCGTGCAGTGCCTATCATCACTGGTTTTGCAGCGATCATCCTTGGTGTTATCCTTTCTGTAATTTGGCCACCAATTGGCGGTGCAATCTCTGCATTCTCTGATTGGGCTGCGCACCAAAACCCACAACTAGCATTCGGTATCTACGGTGTTGTAGAGCGTTCTCTAATCCCATTCGGCCTACACCACGTATGGAACGTACCGTTCTTCTTCGAAGCAGGTTCTTGTGTTAACGCTGCTGGTGAAGCTCAAAACGGCGTACTAACTTGTTACCTAGTTGCTGATGAAGCATCTCGTGCTGCTGGTAATGGCTTCGGTCAGCTAGCGGGTGGTTACATGTTCAAGATGTTTGGTCTACCAGCTGCAGCAATCGCAATTGCTCACTGTGCTAAACCAGAAAACCGCGCAAAAGTAATGGGTATCATGGCGTCAGCTGCACTGACTTCATTCCTAACTGGTATTACTGAGCCTATCGAATTCTCATTCCTATTCGTTGCTCCACTACTATACGGTATCCACGCTCTACTAGCTGGTTCTGCATACATTGTTTCTAACACTCTAGGCTTTGTACACGGTACTTCTTTCTCTCACGGTCTGATCGACTTCCTAGTTCTATCTGGTAACGCTCAGAAGATGGGTCTAATGATTGCTGTTGGTCTAGTATACGCAGTGATTTACTACGTAGTGTTCCGTGGCGTAATCACAGCACTTGACCTAAAAACTCCTGGTCGTGAAGATGAAACAGAAAGTGCGGCAGCAACTTCTGGCTCTGACATGGGTGGTGAACTGGTTGCAGCGTTCGGTGGTAAAGCTAACATTACTGGTCTAGACGCATGTATCACTCGCCTACGTGTCGCGGTTGCAGATACAGCAGCTGTTGACCAAGACAAACTGAAACAACTTGGCGCTGCTGGTGTTGTAGTTGTTGCAGGTGGTGTACAGGCTATCTTCGGTACTAAGTCTGACAACCTAAAAACTGAAATGGATGAGTGGATCCGTAACCACGGCTAATCACCGTCATTCATAACAATGAATAAAAGGAGGCTTCGGCCTCCTTTTTTAGTTCCTCTCTCATTGCTAAAAGTGCTTTCTGAGTGTGATCCTAAACTCATCTTTACTTTTGCCAGTCTTTTCATACATCGCGCTTACTCATCGTTGACATATTGAAACACCACTATGTTTGAATAGCGCATGATGTTTTTTTTAATAATTGATAACGTGTATGAAGAGCAAATTAATTTTATTAGCAGGACTAGTTTCTAGTACCGCAATGGCGGCAAATGAGCCAACGAACTTGTCTGTTGGTATGGCTGTCGATCAACAGTTGAGTGTTGTTGTTGAGTTAGATAATAAGTATCGCGGCATTATCGGTAACGATGGTATGGCGTTTGATTACATCGCTAAACGTGGAACATTCGATCAAAACATGCCTGTGACCTGGTATGTTGGCGTTGGTGGTTGGTATGAATGGGATGATGAGTTTGGCGTGCGTGTACCTCTCGGTTTGAACTGGGATTTATCACGCGGCTGGGATCTTTATGGTCAAATACACCCAGAGCTAGATCTTTACAAAGGTGCTGACTTACAACTTGGTGGTGCCGTTGGCATCAAATACAGTTTCTAGAATAAAAGAAACATAAAAAAACGCCGGTAAATACCGGCGTTTTTTGTTTGGAATGCAATACTGCTATTGTTTATCCATGGCTCGCTTGATACAAACGGCCGCGCCGCCCCAAGTGATACCTAAACCAATAACCATCATAATAATTGCGCTGATTGTCATTTCGCTGTCTCCTTGCGATTCACTGCGTTAATCACTAGACCAAAGATAAATAGTGCGGCGATAAGTGCCCAGCCTACAGTTAGATCATAACCACCGTAGCCTTCAGTAAATAAAGCATAAAGCTTAGTCGCTAAGATAATGGCGAGCATAATCGGTGTTACGAAGCGTAAACAGATCTCAAACCATTGACCAATAGAGAAATCAGAGCGCTCATTTACGTAATTACGTACTTCAGGCACGCGTTTCAATAGCCACGCCATCAATACAATCTCAACCAAGCCGCCTACCATAATGCCAACGTTGTTTGCGAAGTGGTCTACTAGGTCTAGCAGCAATAGACCGCCATTTGTTGCGAACGCCATAGAAACCACAAAACCAGTTCCGATTACAACGTTTGCAGCTTTTTTTCGGCTCCACTTTAGCTTATCTATGATGGCGGATGTTACGGCTTCCATGATAGAAATGTGCGAACTTAGACCAGCAACCACCAGTGCAAAGAAGAACAGAGGACCAAGAATATATGGTGCGGGTAATAAGTTAATTGCCGCAGGTAAAGTAACAAAAGCAAGGCCAACGCCTGCAGATACCACTTCTGTTAGCGGTTTACCTTGTTCTTGAGCCATGTAACCCAAGACAGAGAAGATCATAATACCAGCTAGGATGGAGAAGCCACAGTTGATCAACACGGTCATAAACGCGTTATTCGTGATGTCTGACTTTTCTGGCAGATAACTAGAGTAAGCCAGCATGATCGCGAAGCCGATGCTTAGGGTAAAGAAGATCTGACCGTACGCAGCTGCCCATACTTTCACATCCCAAATTTTGCTGAAATCGGGTTCAAACATGTAGTTAACGCCATCCAAAGCTCCTGGCAAGAAAACCATACGTCCGATTAAAAAAATCACCATCAAAAATAGTATTGGCATCATGATTTTAGATGCGCGCTCAATCCCTGATTTCACGCCTTTGGCAATGGCGGTGTAAGTAATAGCCCAAGCAATCACCATAGATAAGGCAATCTTCCATTGAATACTGCCTAAGTCTGTTGGTGAGTTATCACCTAACTTTAGGTACTCACTAAAGAAAAATGCGTTTGTATCGGTTCCCCAACCTTGAGTGAACGACAACCCAAAGTAAGAAATTGACCAACCGATAACTGCAACATAGTAAACGGCGATAACTGCTGCAACACCAACTTGGAACCAGCCAAGCCATTCAAATTTAGAATGAATTTTCGCTAGCGTTTTTGGTGCTGAGCCTCGGTACTTTTGTCCCATACTGAACTCAAGGATCATAAATGGAATACCGGCCGTGATCATGGCGAAAATGTAAGGAATAAAAAATGCGCCGCCACCGTTTTCATAGGCCATGTATGGAAAACGCCAAATGTTTCCCAAACCGATAGCAGACCCGACTGCTGCTAAGATGAATCCCGCTCGGGATCCCCATTGTTCTCGCTTCATATTTGACTCCTATACGACTCCCTGAGGAATGAAGCTCTCTCCGTAACACAGTAATATTTGCGCAAACCGTTGGAAGAAAGGACCGCTGTTATCCATCAGCTTTTCTATCCTTAATTCTAGCTTATTATAATTTTCTAGAGCTATATTCTGGTTACTGTGAGAGAAAGTAGATTATTAATCTTAAAGTTTTGATGTGTGTTTGATAAAACTGAAATATTTATCTGTTTTCACTAATCAGACTAACTTCTAATAATACTTAGCGCAATAGAATCTAAATGTTAACTCAGGTGCGTTGTCTGGTTTTAATCTTGTTAAATTTGAGTTTGATTATGGTTTTGTGTGGGGGATTGGTTGGTTGTATGGAACAAATGACTAGAATCCAATAATCGACTTGGTGTTTAAAACTATTTTGATGAACTAGGGCGTACGGCTATCTTTTGCGCACCCCGCTAGAGAATGCTTCGTTACTTTTCTAAGCGATGATGTTTAGATGATATTCTCTATCTGCTTTGTGTAGGACTCGCCCAGCACTATTTGTGGCGAGCCCTACGAAGTGAAGTGTACAAAAAATTAGAAACGGAAACTAAAACCAATATTTGATTGGAATTGGTTCATCCAATCGGTATCGAACTTAATGATGCAGTTTGAGCCGTCATTAGGTAGGGTGCAGGCTCCAGAGGTATCGTTATCAACGACCGTTCCCAACCATCTTAATTGGGCTGTCAACGCAAAGTTCTTTGAAAACTCATATTCCAGCCCTGCAAAAGCGCTCGCCGAAAATCCGTATTTTTTGTCTACCCAATCAACATCGGTGTAAGAGGCTCCCAAGCCAACACCAATATAGGTTTGCCAGTTTTCTGCAACAGGGTAGTACATGCTGCTTTGAAATTGCAGGTAATGGATATCTGCCGAATTTGATAACTTTTCAAGTTCTGTTGATTGGTTGGAGTAAAATAATCCAATTCTTCCTTTCTCAAAAGGCGTCTCGATTGAAAGTGCGTAGTTCACTGCGGGATCGAGGTCGTATGTATTGCCACCTTCGTCTTCTACTTGACCGCCACCTGTATAGCCTATGAATGGAGTAACGATAATATTGGCTTGTGCACTTACCGCGGTGCTGAGCAGTATGCTTCCTACCAGCCAGCTGAGTTTTTGGTTCATGTCCTATCTCCTTATTATGACTAAGCTAATTGTGATGGGTTAGTCAAAATTGCGCGACTAAATTAAGCAAATCTTGAACATATTTCACACTGGTGTTATTAATTTGTTACATATTAAGGAGGTGTTTATGGAACACGATCTAAAATCCGCATTAATCATCGTGGTGACTGTTTTTGCAGTACTTTTGTCGTTTGGCATCATTGCGATTACAACGGCTTAAGATAACTACTTTTACCAAGTGTTTTAACAAAATGGCGTGAGCCTATGATACGTAACAGCGGTATAATCACAGAAAGCCATACTGAGCTTGATGTTAAAGTTTATGAGCATTTCAGGCATGGAAAAACTGCTTTAGTCACGCAAGGTGGAGGGCAGAGAGGGATTTTTACCGCTGGCGTATTAGACGCATTTTTACTTTCCAACTTTGATCCTTTCGATGAATTCTACGGTACCTCTGCTGGGGCACTCAATTTATGCTCTTACTTATGTCGTCAACACGGTATGGGCAAAGCTTTTATTACCGAGCTGACAACGTCTCCTGAATTTTTTAATCTGTTTCGTTATATTCGAAAGCAGCAGTACTTGGGTTTAGAGTGGGCGTTAGAGCGGATTCAAGATTTCCCTTACAAGCTTGATCTTGATTTAGGCCGCAGTGCACTAGGAGGACGAGGTGCGTTTGCCGCGGTAACAAATGTAGAGACGCTATCGGATCAATATTTACCAATCTTGGGTGATACGTGGTTTAACACCATGTTAGCAACATGCGCGATTCCTAAGTTGTACCACGGACCTGTCGACGTTAATGGCAATAAGTTTGTTGATGGTGGTGTGTCGGCTTCTATCCCTGTTCAAGAAGCGTGGCGTCAGAATGCTCGCAACATTATTGTCATCCGAACAGAACCGTTCTCGGAGATTGAAGCGAGAGCGCAAAGTGAAGTAGGGGATGTGCCTGTCGAGTGGTATCGAGAGTCTATCAATTCGGTGCAGCAATCATGGCAGCAAAAAGTGAATCGATGGAAGTTGGATTGGGCTTCGTTCTTCCAACAAAAAATTAATGCCGCCCATCAGTCGAAGCTTGCCGGAAAAATGCTATTGAATGGAGGCCGTTGGTTGTTCGGTGCTGATAATTTGTATCGTTTAAGCCATTTAATCGGTGAGAATTTTGACTCAGGTTTAGCCGACATGCTGATGATTCACTATCAAACATTTGAGCTCACTCAGGCCTTTATATCTGCTCCACCTGACGATACTTTCATTTTACAAATCGCGCCTAAAGAGGGGCTTCGTTCTTCTTCTTTGTTAAGTGACCAAGAATCACTAGAGCATGATTATCAACTCGGACTTCAGGCGGGGTTTAATCTGGTTCAACTCTATGACCAACTGAATATTGAAATTGATGGTAGAGAGAGTGCATAACCTTTTGTATTAACGACATAAGCTAAATACAAAGTGAAGTGTAAATAAATGAGGCTCCGTTTTCGGAGCCTCATTCGTGTGCGTACCTAATCTCTGTGGTTAATAGGGTTAGGTATAAAGGTTATGCTTGCAGAATTCGCATGCAGTTGGTTGAACCCACGACATCCATTACATCGCCTTGAGTGATCATGACTAAATCACCCTTGTGCAAGAACCCTTGTTCTTTAAGGCTGGCAATCGCAGCTTGAGCTGTCGGTAAACCTGCATCACTTTTTGACTCGAAATATACCGGTGTCACGCCTCGGTATAGTGCAGCTCGATTGAGCGTTGATTCATTACGTGATAAGGCAAATATTGGTAAGCCAGAGCTTAAGCGAGACATCATCAACGCAGTTCTGCCAGATTCTGTTAACGAGATCATCGCTTTAATTCCTTCCATGTGATTCGCAGAGTACATGGTTGCCATTGCGATGGTTTCTTCAGCGGTTTCGAAGGTGCGATCTAAGCGATAAGTGGATAGGCTTGCCTCAGACATCTTTTCTGCGCCCACACACACCTCGGCCATGGATTTGACCGTTTCTACAGGGTATTTACCTGCTGCGGTCTCTCCAGATAGCATCACTGCGTCAGTGCCGTCTAGAACCGCATTGGCCACGTCCATCACTTCAGCACGCGTCGGCATCGGGCTAGCAATCATGGACTCCATCATTTGTGTCGCAGTAATTACGATACGGTTTAAGCCGCGTGCGCGGCGAATCAGTTTTTTCTGGACGCCAATAAGTTCAGGATCGCCGATTTCTACACCCAAATCGCCACGCGCTACCATCACTACATCGGATGCGAGAATAATATCGTCAATAGACTCATTGGTCGCGACGGTTTCTGCTCGTTCGACTTTAGCCACCAACATGGCTTCAAGGCCTGCATCTCTGGCTAGACGTCGAGCGTAATGCATGTCTTCGCCGTTACGTGGGAACGAAATAGCAAGGTAGTCCACTTGAATTTCTGCGGCGGTAAGAATGTCGGCTTTATCTTTCTCTGTGAGCGCATCGGCTGACAATCCGCCGCCTTTTTTGTTGATCCCTTTATTATTAGATAGTGGACCACCAACAATCACACGGGTATGAACTTTATTGCCTTCGACGCTGGTGACTTGCAGTTGAACGCGTCCATCATCGAGTAACAGAATGTCGTTTGGTGACACATCTTGCGGCAGTTCTTTATAATCTAGCCCTACGGACTCTTGGTTGCCTTCACCTTTTGGTAAATCACTGTCTAATGTGAATTTATCGCCCACATTTAACATGACTTGGCCGTCTTTAAAGGTCGATACGCGGATTTTAGGGCCTTGCAAGTCGCCGAGGATAGCAACTTGACGCCCAAGCTTTGCCGCAATAGTACGGACTTTTTTGGCGCGTTGAATGTGGTCTTCACTGGTTCCATGTGAGAAATTCATACGGACAACGTTTGCACCGGCTTTGATGATCTCCTCAAGTACATTGTCCTTATCCGTTGAAGGACCAAGCGTGGTGACAATTTTTGTTCGTCTTAGTTTGGAAGTCATAGATTCTCCGATGAATGTATGTGTAAAGGTAACTTGAACTCTATCCTTACTTTCCTCAATCGCTCTCAAGGTCTGCCTCGTTGCTGAGCCCACACCTTAAAGCTGCTTGAGTATAAGTATATGCACAGAATGTTTACATTAAGAGTAATCCCGGTAAAACAGACAGATAATCCATAGGTTTCAGCCCCTATTGATGAGAATGCGCTGGTGTAACAGGAGTTACTTCATAATTTAGTGAATAAAAATAAGTTATTTTTCAAACAATTTAACAGGAGTAGATTCTTCGTTATTTGATTGAATACACAAACAAACAGGTTTATACGTGATGCTTGTCACGGGGATTTATTAATTCACTTCACAATTAGTTCGCAAAGTAAAAAAATTGTCTCGTTATAGAATTTCGGAGTGCAAGATGTACATGGCTCAACCGGGCCATATTGATCATATCAAACAGGTCAATGCTGGTCGTGTATATAAACTAATTGACCTAAAAGGTCCTATTTCTCGAATTGATTTGTCCAAGCAGAGTGAGCTTGCTCCTGCCAGTATCACCAAAATCACTCGAGAATTAATTGAAGCGCACTTGATTCATGAAACCACAGTACAAGAAGCGACGAGTCGTGGTCGACCTGCCGTCGGTTTGCAGGTCAACAACGAAGGGTGGCAATTTCTGTCAATGCGTTTGGGGCGAGGTTATTTAACTATTGCTCTGCATGAGCTAGGTGGCGATGTGTTGATCGATACTAAAATCGAGATACACGAACGTGACCAAGACGATGTGCTTGAGCGTCTGCTCTACGAAATTGATGAATTCTTCCAAACTTACGCGGATCAACTTGACCGTGTTACCAGTATTGCAATTACGCTGCCTGGCCTTGTGAATTCAGAGCAAGGTGTCGTGCTGCAAATGCCTCATTACAATGTCGAAAATCTTGCTCTTGGACCAGAGATATACAAAGCAACGGGCTTGCCAGTTTTCATTGCCAATGACACGCGAGCTTGGGCATTAGCAGAAAAGCTTTTCGGCCATTCTCAAGACAATGACAACTCCGTCCTTATCTCTATTCACCATGGTTTAGGTGCCGGCATCATTCTGGATGGGCGCGTTTTGCAAGGTCGTCACGGCAACATTGGTGAGCTTGGGCATATTCAAATCGATCCAAATGGAAAACGTTGTCATTGTGGCAACATTGGTTGTTTGGAAACCGTTGCCAGTTCTCAAGCCATTCGTGAAGAAGTCGTAAGACGAATTGCTGATGGCGAAGACTCTATTCTTGCTGAGCAAGAAGAAATGAGTATTGAGAGCATTTGTGAAGCGGCAGCGAATGGTGATCCGTTGGCAGTTGATGTGATTGAAAAGCTTGGACGCTATTTAGGCTCTGCAATTGCTATTGTGATCAACTTATTTAACCCTGAGAAGATCTTGATCGGTGGTGTGATTAACCAAGCAAAAGATGTACTTTATCCTGCGGTGCGTCGCTGTATCGAAGAGCAGAGTTTACCAGTTTATCACCAAGATCTTGAGCTGGTGGAATCTCGTTTCTATAAGCAAGCCACAATGCCTGGTGCCGCGTTGATCAAGCAAGCGTTGTACGATGGTCAGTTATTGATGAAGGTTGTGGAAGGCTAATTGCTTCAAACATGATGAAGTGCTTAGGTGTCGAGCCTATACATTTTTAGATGATTTAGGGTGAGACTTAACGGCTCACCCTTTTTGATCGCCTATTACTAGAAGGTGAATTTGAGTTGTGCTGCATTGCTATATCTGCGCCATTCATGTAATTTCCTAAAAAGCTCAAGTAAATAAACCCAAATGGCTTTCAAGCCATGCTCGAAAAACAAATATCTTAAGGTTATTTGGGCTTAGAACCTTGATGTGTCTGTATTGATTTTGAGTAAAAATAAGAATTATCCATAATTTAGGTAGTAGTATGTCCGGAGTGTTAAATACGGTTGACCAGCGTACGAACTTGGTTGGTGAAAACCGACTAGAGCTTCTGCTGTTCACTTTAAATAGTCGCCAATTGTTTGCGATTAATGTGTTCAAAGTGAAAGAGGTCATCAAGCTGCCACCGTTAACCAAGCTTCCTGGCTCACACTACAACATTCGTGGGGTCGCTTCTTTACGAGGTGAAGCAGTGCCAGTGATTGATTTGCGTGGCGCGATAGGTTTCCCAGCTTTGCGTGGTGAAGCGGAAGAAGAAAACTTGATCGTGACAGAGTACAACCGCACGGTGCAGGGCTTCTTAGTCGGTCCGGTTAAAAACATTATTAATACGGCATGGACTGAAATTCAGCCGCCTCCTTCCACGTCTGGTCGCTCGAATTACCTCACAGCTATCACGCAAATCAAAGAGGGGGATGCCTCTCAAATTGTCGAAATTATTGACGTTGAAAAAGTTTTAGCAGAGATCGTGCATTACGACGTCACGATTTCAGCGGACATTCTGGATCAAGAACTTGCCCAAGCAATGGTCGGGCGTAATGTTCTGATTGTGGATGATTCATCTACAGCTCGTAATCAAGTTCGCGATACGCTTTCTCAATTGGGTATGAATATCATCGAGTGTCGTGACGGACTAGAAGCGCTAACAGTTTTAAAGCGCTGGTGTGATGAAGGGAAAGACGTAGAAAAAGAGCTGTTGATGATGATTACGGATGCTGAAATGCCTGAAATGGACGGTTATAAACTGACTCATGAAGTGCGCCAAGATCCACGTATGTCTAAGTTGTTTATTACGTTGAACACTTCTCTGAGCGGCAGCTTTAATGAAGCCATGGTACAAAAAGTAGGTTGTGATCGTTTTATCTCTAAATTCCAACCAGATCTGTTGGTTGAAGTTGCTCAAGACCGATTACGCCAGATGCTTTCTAAAAGTGCATGATTAGATATAGTGAAATCAGAGGGGGGAGCAGCTCTCCCTCTGATTTTTAACCCCTCGCTTATTAATATCTCTGTACTAATGAAAGTCGCGAGATTTACTTTGTAGATTATTCAAATAGTGCGTGCAATCAATCAACTTGCCAGCAATAACGTGCGTGACTTCCCCCTCTCTTTCAAGAATGCCTTTCACCATTAATACTTTAGCGCCTAAATACGCTTGCTTTTGGGCTCGTGCTGTCGCTTGCCAAACGACCACATTAATGTTGCCTGTGTCATCTTCTAACGTAAAAAATGTCACGCCAGCGGCGGTGCCTGGAGATTGTCTTCCCGTTACCACGCCTACCACTGTGACCAATGACCTATGCGGTTTCTCTGCCAATTGCCTCATGCGGGTAAAATGAGGGAGTTTGCCCGTTTCTTCTAATAATTTAATCGGGTGGCGGCTAAGAGATAGTCCTGTGCTCGCGTAATCCTCAATTAAATTTTCATATTCAGAGGGCTGAGTTTGGTAGCTAACACCGGGTTCTTCGACCTTGTGAAACAATGGTAGGTCAGATAAGGAATCCATTGCTGCCCAGCGTGCGTTATAACGATTCCCCGATAGGATCTGAAATGCATTGGCTGAAGCCAGTAATTCAATGTCACTTCGGCTTCTTAATATCTGCTTTACTTCTTGAATCGAGCGGTAACCATTAAGTGGTTTGCGCTCAATAAGCCTTTGCGCACTTTCTGCGTTAAAGCCTTTCACCAAGCGAAAACCAAGTTGCACGCCCAGCCTGCCATTCGGACGTGAGACGAGATGATGCTGATATTTTGAGTGATTGACGCACACCGGCAATACTTCGACTCCATGTCGGCGGGCATCTTGTACTAATTGCGATGGGCTATAAAACCCCATTGGTTGGCTGTTCAACAGTGCAGTGTAAAATTCTGCTGGGTAATAATATTTTAACCACGCAGAACAATATGCCAGCACGGCGAAAGACGCTGAATGGCTTTCAGGGAAGCCGTACTCACCAAAGCCGCAAATCTGATCGAAAATGCGCTCAGCAAACGCTAATTCATAACCTCTCTCTTGCATACCATTGATCAGTTTTGGCCTGAATTTAGCGAGATCGCCATTCTTTTTCCATGATGCCATTGCTCGACGGAGTTGATCGGCCTCGCCGCCGCTAAAGCCAGCTGCTACCATGGCTAACTTGATGACTTGCTCTTGGAAAATTGGGACGCCCATAGTCCGCTCAAGAACGCTTTTTACTTCTTCCGATGGATAACTGACAGGCTCTTTGTGATCACGCCGTTTTAAAAAAGGATGCACCATATCACCCTGAATAGGGCCTGGACGAACAATCGCAATTTGAATCACTAAATCGTAATAACAAGCGGGCTTTAAGCGAGGGAGCATGCTCATTTGTGCACGAGATTCAATTTGGAATACGCCTATCGTGTCGGCCTTTTGAATCATGCGGTACACGTGTGGATCATCTTGCCGGCGAGTGATCTCGGAAATAGAGAGGGAGCGCTGGTGGTGTTTCTCGACCAGTTGAAAGCACTTTCTGATGGCGTTTAACATGCCGAGTGCGAGCACATCGACTTTTAATAGCTTCAAGCTTTCTAAATCGTCTTTGTCCCATTGAATGATAGTGCGATCTTCCATCGAGGCATTTTCAACAGGTACTAACTCATATAAAGGGCCAGATGAAATTACAAAACCACCCACGTGCTGAGATAAGTGGCGTGGGAAGCCAATTATCTCGTTGACCAATTGGATAAACTGCTGCCCTTTGAGAGATTCTGGTTGTAAGCCAAGTTCAATAATTTGAGCTTGCCAGCCTTGGCTGCGATCTCGGCGATTAACGTTCTTAATGAAAAAATCTAATTGGGTCTCTTCAATCCCTAGCGCTTTACCGACTTCACGCACGGCACTTTTAAAGCGATAGCTGATCACTGTTGCAGCAAGTGCTGCACGCTCACGGCCATATTTTTTGTAAATATATTGGATAACCTCTTCACGGCGCTCGTGTTCAAAGTCCACATCAATATCCGGCGGTTCCTTACGTTCTTTACTGATAAATCGTTCGAATAAGACTGCGATTTGTCGAGGGTCGACGGCGGTAATTTCCAGGCAATAGCACACCACAGAGTTTGCGGCGGAACCTCGACCTTGGTAAAGAATGCCTTGTTGTTTCGCGAACATTACGATGTCGTGGATGGTAAGGAAGTAGTAGTGGTATTTCAGCTCTTGAATAAGCGCAAGTTCATTCTCGATGGTTTGATTGACTTCTGCTGGCACGCCTTCAGGAAAACGCAGCTTTTTACCACGCTCGACTAACATACGTAAGTAAGAGTCGGGTGTATAACCATCTGGGATCAGCTCGGTAGGATATTCGTATTTTAAATCGGAGAGCTTAAACTCGCATAAATCGGCGATGTAAGTACTTTCTTCCAGCCATTCTGGTTTGTAAATCCGAACCAGTTTTTTAAAAGGACGAAGCGCTCGTTCTGTATTCGAAATACGATCAAAACCGAGTTTATCGACGCTACACCCATGCTTTATAGCGGTAAGTACATGCTGTAATGGCAAGCGTTCAACATCATGCATGAGAACGCCTCCGCAGGCAGTTATAGGTAATTGAAATTCATGTGCTAACTGCTCGCAGTGCGCAATGTACTCAGTATCGTTGTTACTCAAATGGCGCTGAATCGCTACCCACAAACGATTAGCGTGGTGTTGATTGAGCCAGCGTCCCCAATAGTGGTCACTCTCTTGATGTGTGGGCAGCCACAATATCAAGCAATGTCGAATCGACATCAAATCCCATTCGAACAGTTGATAGTTGCCTTTTCCACTTCGTCTTCTTGCGTTTGTGATGATACGACACAACTCGGCATAAGCCTTGCGACAAGGGCAAAGCAGTACGATTTGGCATTCATCATTTAACCAAAACATACTTCCAACGATTTGTTTGATATCGAGTTTATGTTGTTCGATGGTCGCATGGGCTTTGACAACGCCCGCGACCGAACATTCATCCGTTATAGCTAGAGCTTGGTAGCGATAGAAAGCAGCTTGGAGTACAAGCTCTTCTGCATGAGAAGCCCCAGTCAAAAAAGAGAAGTTAGACTGACAAAATAGTTCCGCGTAACTCATAATGACCCAACAAAAATTACTGTCGATTTAACAAAAATAGCCATGAAGAAACCAGTGCTTGTGCTGATCGCGAAATATCCATAACCAGCGGCCTTGCTTGGTGTGTGCAATGTAGTAATCACGCATGATCTCATCACCATCCCACCATCCAGAAACGATTCGCTCAGGTCCGTGGACCAAAGAGACTTGCTCTTGCAATGCAATGGGAGTGGGCAATTGCATTGCGGGGCGTAGTATGGATGGTATGGCGTGCTCCTTTTCATCTGGAGCATCAGCAGGGCGATATTGACTGGCCTTTTCTGGTCTAGGATCACAAGCGATGTTGGGTTTTAACACAGCACTTTTCCCCAATTTAGCTTGCAGTAAAGAGAGCAGTTCTAAAGCATTCATGTTCCCTTTTTGCCCAGCAAAGAGATCGCGTGATGCACTAAGAGGCTCACCTTGACGGACGACTTTTAACGTTAGCCCTGTGACTGGGCCATTGAGCGAGAGTGACTCTAAGCTTAAACTCGCTAACTGCTGCCAACGCTGACATAGGTAATCACCTTGCGCAGAAGTGAGTTGAAGGTGTTGCTCTTGTTTCTCACGCTGGTGGAGTGTTAAACACAGCTCAAAAGCGACCTTATCTCTTAATTTAAGAAAGGTTTCGAGTTGACGAAGTAACTTGGCCAGCGGCTTTTCAATCCACTGAACGTTTTCGAACTCAAACAGCAGTTCTAAATAAACTTGGAAGGATTCGGTCGGGTGATAAAAGTCGACAGGATGCTTAAACTGCCCAGTCAGTCGACCAACGTAGTTCACCAAATCGATATCAAAGCGTCGAGCGATGTCTTGCAACGGCAGTTCAAGCAGGTTTTGCAATGTGGTGACGCCTACACGTTGTAACTTCTCTACGGTAGCGATTGATAAATCTGTCAGTGTTAACGGTAGTGGTGATAAGGCTTTTTGTATGGCAGATTTGTCTTCGCTGATGACGTTCGCTCCTGATAATGCCATCAATTTGGCAGCAAAAGGCGAAAAACCACATCCGAATTGAAAACTCAGTTTCAGCTCCGATAAGTGATCTCTGACTTTGTTCCAATAGTTTTCAAACCCTTCATACAGAGCGAGCATTGGAGTAGCACGCAGCAAAATACCTTGGTTTGGCCTCAATACAACGTCAGATGTGATCAAATACAACCACTGAGCTACCTCTTGTAATTTATTTAATTCGGTTTGTGGATGATAAGGATGCACTTGTAAATCTCGACACAAGGACGCAGCACTGCCTAAGCCCATACCAGGCTTAATACCTTGTTGTTCGGCAATCTCGTTGTATTGAATAATCTGGCAACGTTGGCTTTCGACAATCACCACGGGTTGTTCTTGGTTATCACCAAAGAGTGCGTCTAGCTGCAGGCGAGGGAAGTGCAAGTAAATCCACAGAGCCATATCACTAACCTTGGTTCGCCAGTGGGAAATTGACCACAGTCGAGTGCAGAGTTTTAGATGATGGTTTCACCAGTTGCGGGTAATGGTGTTGGAAGCCGATACTGACACTACCTCTATTCCAGCCTCCTTTCCTTTTTAGTACTTCAACATTAATCCCTTGCTCGTCACCTTTCAGTTTTAAACTGAGTGACACAGGCAAAGACAAGCGGTTGATAGTCTCTGTTTTAAGCATAAAAAGAGGGCAAGTACCTTGTTCACTCGCTACCTGTAAGCGTTTCACTTGATGTATTTCAAGCTCTTCTTGCCATAACAAAACATTACTGCATACCCCACTTTTCAGACATTGCTCTGCAGCCCAAAGAGCATCTTTGGGGTGAGTTGGATTAACGACCCACACTTGGTTTATATCCAAACCGATGTAGTGTAAGAACAGAGAATTCACTAACGCGGGAGGTTGAATAAATGCAGTCACACCATTGGTCTGAGTGGCTTTTAAATAAGGAGCGAGCAAACGCAATTCACCAATACTACCAATAGATTCCATCTCCACTACGCCATGAGGTGGAAAGCCTCCGCCGAGCAAATCATCTAATTCAGAAAACCCGGAACTAGTCCGCAATTGCTGAGGATCTGTTTTCGTTAAATTTGCTTGCCAAACAAGGTGTTGGCTTTTTAAGTGCTGAATAATATCTTGCATAATAAATACCTGTATATATGTACAGTATATTTCTGTGGGAGAAAGTCGCAAGATTTTTATGAAGAGAGAAATGAAAAAAGGCAGCGTTTGCTGCCTTTTCAATCAATTATGTGAGGTAACCTGAATGAGTTATTTACGCTTCGGTTGAGCGTCGATGCACTGACCGTTCACATCGGTAACCGCAGGATCCATTAAGTGCAAATATAGCGGCATGATATCCAGTGGCGTTTTGAGAGTATTTGCATCTTCACCCGGATATGCTTTTTCACGCATGCGAGTACGAGTGGCACCAGGGTTAATTGCGTTAACGCGGATCGGTGTATCACTCAGCTCGTCAGCTAAAACTTGCATCATGCCTTCTACGGCAAATTTAGAGATAGCGTATGGCCCCCAGAATGCGCGGCCAGAGTGGCCGACGGTTGAAGAGGTAAAGATAATACGCCCAGCTTCTGATTTACGCATCACAGGCAGTAGTGCTTGAGTCATTAACACTTCTGCTTTCACGTTGATCTGCATGATATCGTCGAAGTCTTCCTCTTTGATTTGCTCAAATGGACACAGCGAACTCAAGACACCTGCGTTGTGTAATAGGCCATCCAAACGACCAAACTGTCCTTCGATTGTCTCTGCCATATCAATGTAATTTTGCTTAGTTGCGCCCTTGAGATCCAGAGGAATGATAGCGGCTTGTGGATAGCCAGCTGCTTCAATCTCATCATAGATAGATTCAAGGTTTTGCACATTTCTACCCAAAAGAATAACAGTTGCACCGTGCTCGGCATAAGAAAGCGCGGCTTGACGGCCGATGCCATTACCAGCGCCAGTAACAAGAATGACTTTACCTTTTAGAGCATCAGCTGAAACGGAGTAGTTCACGGCGATAAATCCTTATTATTGTAAGAGGGTCCATGATAGTTAATTGACGCTAAAAAACGCCTGTTTCTCAATGGAAAATCTTGGTAATCGTGACAAGATGGTTACAATACACCAATTCATGTGTTATACCAATTCCAGAACTTTCGTTAGGTATGCTATCAATCAGAACAAGTGGTTACAAACCGCGCTGCCTTCTCGCTGATGTTTCTGCGTAACATACTAACGTCATCTGAAATGAGATAAAGGAGCTCTCGTTGGAATTTTTATTAGATTATGGTCTGTTTCTGGCCAAAATTATCACGGTGGTTGCTGCGATAATTGTTCTGCTCATTATTGCAAAATCGGCTGGTGGCAAATCGGGTGCGGCGAAAGGGGAGTTAGAGATTACCAACCTTTCAGAGCAACACAAACAATCTGTTGAGCAGTTAGAACATCATTTGCATGACGATGCTTTCATCAAAGCTCGAGATAAAGCGGTCAAGAAAGAAGAGAAAGAGAAAAACAAATCTCGTGAAAAAGAGATCAAACAAGCGAGCAAAGACGGTTCATTAGATAGCAAGCGTGAACCACACCTATTCGTTCTTGATTTTAACGGTAGCATAGATGCAAAAGAAGTCGCGTCTCTACGTGAAGAGATCACTGCTATTTTGGCTGTCGCACGTGAAGGTGATGAAGTATTACTTCGTTTAGAATCTGGCGGTGGTATGGTTCATGGCTACGGCCTTGCCTCTTCTCAACTGGACCGAATCAAAGCTGCGGGCCTTCCTCTGACTATCTCTGTAGACAAAGTTGCGGCAAGTGGCGGTTACATGATGGCATGTGTCGCAGATAAGATTGTTTCTGCACCATTTGCAATTGTGGGTTCTATTGGCGTTATCGCACAAATTCCTAATTTCAACAAACTGTTGAAGAAACATGACATTGAGTACGAACAACTAACCGCGGGTGAATATAAACGCACGCTAACGATGTTTGGTGAGAATACCGATAAAGCGCGCGATAAGTTTAAGCAAGAGCTTGAAGAAACACATGTCTTGTTTAAAGACTTTATTCGCGAGCGTCGTCCTAGTTTGGACCTAGACAAAGTAGCTACAGGTGAGCACTGGTTCGGTACACAAGCGAAAGAGCTTGGTTTGGTGGATGATATTAGTACATCTGATGATATCGTTGTTGCGGCATGCAAAGATAAAACCGTACTTTCTGTGCATTATGTGCAGAAGAAAAAACTGGCAGACAAGCTAGCAGGTGTCGCGGGCAAAGTTGCTGACAGTGTGATCTTAAAGTTAGCTGAGCGTGGTCAAAAACCGATTGTTTAATCGAACCTAAGATCATGACATTTGAAACGGCGAGGGTGGAAGCTCTCGCCGTTTTTGTTGAACCTTATGTTTATTGATGAATCCAATTGCGCATTAGGTGTAATGCTTTACACGACATTTTTCCTCGCTCCAAAGGGCGATTACCCGTATAATGCGCGCCTCGAAAACCGAGCAAATTGCTGAAAAGAAACTATAGGTGGAGAAGAACATGTCCTCTCAAACTCCGGTTGTAACCGTAGATGGACCTAGTGGTGCAGGTAAAGGCACTTTATGTATGTTGCTGGCGAAAAAGTTGGGTTTCCAACTCTTAGATTCTGGCGCAATTTATCGTGTACTTGCACTCGCTGCGATTCACCACGGTGTCGACACAGAGTCAGAAGACGCACTTGTCCCACTGGCAACACACCTAGACGTTCAATTTATCGCAGAGGGTGACTTAGTTAAGGTCGTTCTAGAAGGCGAAGATGTGTCAGGGGAGCTTCGCAAAGAAGAAACGGGTATGGCAGCATCTAAAGTTGCGGCTCTGCCACGTGTTCGTGAAGCATTATTACGTCGTCAGCGTGCATTTGAAGCCGCTCCGGGCCTAGTGGCTGATGGTCGTGATATGGGCACAATTGTATTCCCAAGTGCACAAGCGAAAATCTTCCTTGATGCGAGCGCAGAAGAGCGTGCAAATCGACGCCTTAAACAGTTGCAAGAGAAAGGGTTAGATGTTAAATTTGCTGACCTTTTAAGCGAGATCCAAGAGCGTGACGACCGAGATCGTAACCGCCCAGTGGCGCCATTACGCCCTGCTGAGGATGCGCTTGTGCTAGATTCTACGTCGATGACTATCGACGAAGTAGTAGAAAAGGCACTACAATATATCGAATCGAAGCTAGCTGAGTAATGATACTCGGCTAGACTAAGAGCGTTGGTCGCAAGGATGATGACTGGCGAATTTAATAACCCCATGCGGTAGGATACCCGTGGAAGTTTAATTTATTGAAGATTAACTAAATGACTGAATCTTTTGCTCAACTCTTTGAAGAGTTTCTAAACGAAACAGAATTCCAACAAGGCAGCATCGTTAAAGGTACTGTAGTAGCTATCGAGAACGGTTTCGTTCTTGTTGACGCTGGTCTTAAGTCTGAATCTGCTATCCCTGCTGAACAGTTCAAGAACGCTGCTGGCGAACTTGAAGTTGAAGTTGGCGCTGAAGTAGACGTAGCTCTAGACGCTGTTGAAGATGGTTTCGGTGAAACTCAACTTTCTCGTGAGAAAGCTAAGCGTCACGAAGCTTGGATCGTACTTGAGAAAGCTTACGAAGAAGCTGAAACTGTTGTTGGTATCATCAACGGTAAAGTTAAAGGCGGTTTCACTGTTGAACTAAACGGTATCCGTGCTTTCCTTCCTGGCTCTCTAGTAGACGTACGCCCAATCCGCGACACTGCTCACCTAGAAAACAAAGAGCTAGAGTTCAAAGTTATCAAACTTGACCAAAAACGTAACAACGTAGTTGTTTCACGTCGTGCTGTTATCGAATCTGAAAACAGCGTTGAGCGTGACGAGCTTCTAGAAACTCTACAAGAAGGTTCTGAAGTTAAAGGTATCGTTAAGAACCTTACTGACTACGGTGCGTTCGTTGACCTAGGTGGCGTTGACGGTCTTCTACATATCACTGATATGGCTTGGAAGCGCGTTAAGCACCCATCTGAAATCGTTAACGTTGGTGACGAGATCCAAGTTAAAGTTCTTAAGTTCGACCGTGAGCGTACTCGCGTATCACTAGGTCTTAAGCAACTAGGCGAAGATCCATGGGTAGCAATCGCTAAGCGTTACCCAGAAGGTCACAAACTAACTGGTCGCGTAACTAACCTAACTGACTACGGCTGCTTCGTTGAAATCGAAGAAGGCGTTGAAGGTCTAGTTCACGTTTCAGAAATGGATTGGACTAACAAGAACATCCACCCTTCTAAAGTTGTTAATGTTGGCGACGAAGTTGAGGTTATGGTTCTTGAAATCGACGAAGAACGTCGTCGTATCTCTCTAGGTCTGAAACAGTGTAAAGCTAACCCATGGCAGTCATTCGCTGAAGCACAAGCTAAAGGCGACAAAGTTACTGGTAAGATCAAGTCTATCACTGACTTCGGTATCTTCATCGGTCTAGAAGGCGGCATCGACGGTCTAGTTCACCTATCTGACATTTCTTGGAATGTTGCTGGCGAAGAAGCTGTACGTGAGTACAAGAAAGGCGACGAGATCTCTGCAGTTGTTCTAGCAGTAGACGCTGAGCGTGAGCGCATCTCTCTAGGCATCAAGCAAATGGAAAACGACCCATTCAATGCTTACGTTGCTGACAACAAGAAAGGTGTTCTAGTTAACGCTACTGTAACTGCTGTTGACGCTAAAGGCGCTACTGTTGAAATCGCAGAAGGCGTTGAAGGTTACATCCGTGCTTCTGAAGTATCTCGCGATCGCGTAGAAGATGCTTCTCTAATCCTAAGCGCTGGTGATGTTGTTGAAGCTAAGTTCACAGGTGTAGACCGTAAGAACCGCGTAATCAACCTATCTATCAAAGCTAAAGACGAAGCTGACGAGCAAGAAGCAATGGCATCTATCAACAAGCAAGATGACAATGCATTCGGTAACGCAATGGCTGACGCTTTCAAAGCTGCTAAAGGCGAATAATATACTCGCTTAAGCAAAAAAGGAGCCGCAAGGCTCCTTTTTTATATTTGAGCATATTTAAGTAGTAATACTAATGACGGTAAACTATCTTAATAAAAGGCATTTCTTCATTGCGCATTTTGCATAAAATTTGTCTAGAATTGTCAGCAAGTGTTTGTTGGAATTAGTATTACTTACTATAATAAGTGATAAAGATACTCAAAGAGGGCAACTATGACTAAGTCTGAACTGATTGAAAGACTCTGCGCTGAGCAAACACACTTATCAGCGAAAGAGGTAGAGGATGCTGTAAAAGATATTTTAGAGCACATGGCCTCTACGCTAGAGAGCGGTGACCGTATCGAGATCCGCGGCTTTGGTAGTTTTTCTCTTCATTACCGCGAGCCTCGCGTAGGTCGTAACCCTAAAACGGGCGATAAAGTGGAATTGGAAGGTAAATACGTTCCACATTTCAAACCTGGTAAAGAGCTTCGTGAGCGTGTAAATATTGGCTAACGCACTCTTATTAGTTTGAAAAAAGCGGCATACGTTTGTGTATGCCGCTTTTTTGTAATGTATCCAAGCAGTTAACGAAGCGAGCTGTTGATTCTGGCTGTTTTCTTTGCAGCTTTCTACACCCAAGTAACTTTAACTTCTAGGCGTGTCTACAAACTAAGCATCTTGAGGTTACTTGGGTATAGATTATTGCTAATATACGTAGTCTGAAGAAGCATTTTCCTGCATAATCTTACCGACTTACTCCTAGAAGGGTGATGTAAATGAAAATTATAAAAATCGTTGCTGTTTTAGCTCTCTTTTTAATTGCATTGGCGTTAGGTTCCCAAAACCAAGAGCTCGTGACTTTTAACTATCTTCTAGCCAAAGGAGAGTTCCACTTATCTACACTATTAGGTGTGGTATTTGTGGTTGGCTTTGCTTTAGCGTGGGTTATCTTTGGTAGTATCCAGCTGAAAACTCAGCTACAAGTTCGTCGTTTAAAGAAAAAACTGAAAAAGTACGAACCTACAGATGCAAACAAACCTGCTGATAAGCCAGCCATCGAAAAACAGGCATAAGGATAAGGCTTAACTTTAATGCTTGAACTACTCTTCTTGTTATTGCCTATAGCTGCTGCGTATGGCTGGTATATGGGGCATCGCAGCGCTCAGCAAGACAAGCAGAAGCAATCTCATCAAATCTCTCGTCAGTATATGACGGGTCTTAATCTGCTGCTCTCTGACCAATCAGATAAGGCTGTTGATCACTTTATTGAATTGCTCCAAGTTGATAACGAGACAATCGATACTCACCTTGCGTTGGGTAATTTGTTCCGGTCTCGTGGCGAAGTCGACCGCGCAATCCGAATTCACCAAAATCTCATTTCTCGCTCTGGCTTAACACTGGATCAAAAGAATCTTGCACTTCAACAGTTGGCGAAAGATTACATGGTCTCTGGTTTTCTCGATCGTGCAGAGAAAATCTTCGAACAGTTAGTCGAAGAGCCAGATTACAAAGAAGCGGCCCTTCAGCAATTGGTAACCATTTACCAACAAACGCGTGAATGGGAAAAAGCAATTTATTACGCCAATCAATTGGCTAAGTTGGGTAATAAACGCTCCAGAATGCGTGCGAATATTGCTCATTTTTGGTGTGAAATTGCCATGCTCGACCAAGCCGATGGTAATACTAATAAGGCAATACAGCACTTTAAAAAAGCCCTAGCAGAAGACCCAAAGTGTGTTCGAGCGAGTATTGCTTTGGGACGAATTTATCTAGAGTCTGAAGATTATAAACACACGATAAAATACCTAACGGGTGTGCTTGAGCAAGACAAAGACTTTATCAGCGATGTCTTACCAACCATTGCAGAGTGCTACCATCATTTGGGCCAGGAAGATGAACTTGTAGAGTTTCTGCGAGCTTGTATTGATAAGAAAGCAGGCGTATCAGCCGAGTTAATGTTGGCTCAGTTGGTTGCTCACCACGAGAACGTAGGGGCTGCACAAGAGCTGCTGACCAAACAGCTGCTGAAAAATCCAACCATGAAGGGCTTTTATCGATTAATTGACTACCACATTGCTGAAGCAGAAGACGGTCGCGCGAAGGACAGTCTATCGACGCTACAAGCGATGGTGGGTGAACAGTTAAAAGTGAAACCACACTACCGATGCCGGAAGTGTGGGTTTTCTACTCATTCCCTTTATTGGCACTGCCCGTCCTGTAAAGGGTGGGGGACGATCAAGCCAATCCGCGGATTGGATGGTGAATAATTTTAATGCAGCTGGCAGAATTTCTGTCCGCTGCATTTTTTTAACTTTTTATTTAATAAGAACCAAAATAGTTAGGAGATGAAATGATCGACCAAAAAGTTATTGTCGCACTGGATTATGATAACCAAGCAGACGCACTTGCGTTTGTAGATAGAATTGATCCTGCGTCATGTCGCCTAAAAGTTGGCAAGGAAATGTTTACGCTATTTGGTCCTGATTTCGTACGTGAACTCCACAAACGTGGTTTCTCAGTCTTCCTGGATTTGAAATTTCACGATATTCCAAATACCTGTTCTAAGGCGGTCCGCGCAGCCGCGGAATTAGGGGTTTGGATGGTGAATGTGCATGCGAGCGGTGGTGAGCGTATGATGACGGCATCACGTGAAATTCTTGAGCCATACGGTAAAGAACGCCCACTTCTGATAGGAGTAACGGTACTAACCAGTATGGAACAAAGTGATTTAGCGGGTATTGGTTTGAACATTGCGCCTCAGGATCAAGTTATTCGTCTGGCGACATTGACCAAAAACGCTGGTTTAGATGGTGTCGTATGTTCAGCTCAAGAGTCTTCATTGCTTAAGAGCGAACTTGGTCAAGACTTTAAGTTAGTTACACCAGGAATCCGACCTGCTGGCTCTGAGCAAGGTGACCAGCGCCGTATCATGACACCAGTAGAGGCTATTCAGTCTGGTTCTGACTATCTTGTTATTGGGCGTCCAATTACTCAAGCTGTGGATCCTGCTGCAGTGTTGAAATCGATCAATGATAGCTTGTCTAGTATGTAAGCACAGTCTTGTATTGTATAAAGAAAGGTGAGGCTGTGATGCCTCACTTTTTTGTATCTAATAAAAATACCAACCGTAGTAAGCAACTGCTCATTTTTACCAGTTATATCTGCTCGCTTACTTGCTTTAATTGGTGTAGGGGGGAGCTTATTCGGATAAAGGTTCTACGGTTTATTATGAGGAAAGTAGGGCTTGGTACTATATCGATCACACTTTTGTAACATAACTCACTGTGATGCATAGAAAATGCGACCATGTATTATTGATGACTTGCGTTACAAAAGCCTAAAGAATACTATGGCGAAGATGCATTCACTGCGTTGTAAGGTCTAGGATGACCTAGTGAAACTCTTTGAAATTAATATAGAAGCTGGCAGGAAGTCACTTCATATTACGCTCCTATTATTTCCTATCTGCGTATTTTCTATTTGCAGCTTTCACACGCCGTCTTCCTTGCTACGACCTTAATCGCAAACACAACAAGGAAGAAACATGACTAAAAAACTGCCATTTTCAGTACTTGCAACACTGACCGCTGCCAGTTTTCAACTGAGTGCGGCAGAGCTACCTGCTGATATAGAATGGATTTCAAATAACAATGAACCTCTGTTCGCCTCTGAAGAAGCGGTACGAGGTGGTACTTATCGTACTTACATTCAGAGCTTTCCTCAGACATTACGAAGTGTTGGTCCAGATGCGAACTCTGGCTTGCGCCAATATTTAATGGATGGTTCACCAAAGCTTGCTCAGCGTCATCCAAATACTGGTAAATGGATCCCCCAACTTGCTAAGTCATGGGCATTTGGAGAGGACAACAAAACCGTATTCTTTAAGCTTGATGAAACGGCCGAGTGGTCAGATGGTGAAAAAATTACGGCAGATGATTACGTCTTTATGATGAAGTACTACACGTCAAAAGACATTATCGACCCGTGGTACAACGACTTCTTCACGAACAGCGTTGTTGGTGTTGAAAAAATTGACGACTACACGATCAAAGTCAATCTTGCTGTAGCTCAAAGTCATGACTCGCTCATGGTTATGATTAACATGCCGAGTAATGGTTTTCAGCCTCGTCCGGAACACTTCTTTGAAGGAGAAAAGGACGCAAATAACGATGGCATGCCTGATAACTTCGTCAGAAAGTTCAACTTTAAATCTGAGCCAACTGCGGCGCCTTACTACATTGATAAAGTGAAGAAAGGTAAGAGCGTGACATTCAAACACGTGGGCGAAGATTGGTGGGGGTATAACAACCGCTACTATAAAAACCGTTACAACGTAGAAAAAGTCCGCATTAAGGTGATTCGCGATCCTGATATTGCCATGAAGCACTTTGAGAAAGGCAACTTGGACTACTTTGAGATGGTGCTACCAAGCTTTTGGCATGACAAAACCGATAGTGATGTGTACAAAAAAGGCTATATCCAAAAGTACTGGGGCTTTAACGAAGCACCACAAGGCGCTGGTGGCCTTTGGATGAACACCGCGATGCCGGTGTTGGATAACCTAGAAGTGCGCAAAGGCGTTATGGCAGCCACTGACTATGACGGCATGATTGAAAATATCATGCGTGGAGATTATTCACGTAAACCACATGGACTCGGCTTTGGTCATGGCGAATACGATGATCCTAACAATACACCGCCTAAGTTTGATGCCGATGCGGCGGTTAAACATTTCGAAAAAGCGGGCTTTGACAAAGTTGGCGCAGATGGTATTCGTGTCAACGACAAGGGCCAACGCTTGAGCTTTGCTATCACCTATGGATACAACTCTTGGACACCGCGTATTGCGTACTTGAAAGAGCAAGCGAAACTTGCTGGTCTTGAGTTCACGTTAAACTTGGTTGATGGTTCATCTGCGTTTAAATACATTCTTGAGAAAAAGCATCAGTTAGCGTTCTTGAATATGGGTTCTGGTGAGATTCCTGCGTATTGGGAATACCTGCACTCTGATAATGCGAATCGACCACAAACGAATGCTCACACCAACTACAGCAGCCCTGAGCTGGACCAGTTGATTGAAGCTTATGACTCTGAGTTTGATCAGGAGAAGCGTTACGATTTATCGCATCAAATCCAAAACTATGTCAGCAAAGCGAATATCATCGTTCCTGGATACATGGTGCCTTATTCTCGAGTTGCGCATTGGCGCTGGGTTAAAATTCCTAAAGATGGCATGACAAAAGCGACAGAATGGGTGCTTCATCCAATGGATATTGGTAATTTCTGGATCGATAGCAAAGTAAAAGAAGAGACTGAGGAAGCGATGGACGAGGGTAAAACCTTCCCAGAGACAACGGTCATTGATGATCGCTACAAGTTGTAACTCCACAACTTAGCGGCGATAAAAATGAAAGCCCCGGTAATTAAGTTACAGGGGCTTTTTTATTTTTACTTAACTAAGTAGGACGCTTCTAAAAGGTAGGTTTTCACATCACCAAGCAAAGAGAAGGCCTTGTCGATGGTTTTAAATCGCTCATCAAGTGAGTCACTAGATATAAGTTGGCTGAACGTTTTTACCGAGAAAGCTTCGTTTGCTTTAAAGAACTGATGCACATTTTCAAGCTGAACTTTATGAATATGCTCCACCTTATTTAGGGCGGTGGTTAAATCGGAAATGTTAATCGACATTGCTACTCAAGAACCTTATCAACAAGACCTTACATAAGGTCATAGGATGGGGCTTTATATTTTGCCGTAGAGTAGCACCAAAGAACGGATTGCAGTCTGACTAAGATCAATTTGTCTCGCTTGATTATCTACATCTATTTCGATCGGAAAACTTCTCGCAGCACAAAAAAGGGAAGCAACTTGCTTCCCTGTAATTAACATCGATCTTAGATTTTTTTGGCAATCTCCGAAGTCAGTTCTTCCAACCCGACGGACAGTGCGTCGACAAGTGCTCCATAGCCTTCGTCCTGTAGAGGCTGAGAGATTTGTATTGGTGCACTCTTTTCTACCTTACCTTCAGCATTAATGAGTAACCATTCCCCCTCAATTTCGATATTTCCTTTGTAGCTACCATTAAATTTATTTAACGTAAGCTGTAGTTTGGCTTCACCATTTTGATCCAACAGGTTGTTCATTTCAGTCGGCCAGTAATGAGTCTGTTTGTGGCGTAGTTCTGTGACGACTCTCTGAGTGATTTGCTCGGAAATACTATGCGCCCATTGATTGTTTCTTGCCTGGATAACTTGAGTCTCAGAGGTTCGGTAAACGATACCACTATCGTTTAAATAACTTGCCAGTTTTACTGGACGAACAACTAAAGTAGGGCGCTGTGAGATATCAGAAGAGCTCAGAGTTACTGGTTCCGCCTTAGGTAGAAGGTACAAAGCCCCTTTAGTTTCTGGAGTGCTACTGCAACCCGTTAGACCGACAAATAGCGCGATAGACAAAAAGAATACTCGTTTCATTAGTTTTGGCCTTTAACTGGGATTGGGTCACTGATTTCATCTTCTCCAAACACGAGAGAGTTTGGCTTTTCGTTTAGCTGTTTAAGTACGGGTTTAAACTCTGTCATCACGCTTTCTAGTTCTTTGAGCGTGGCTTCCATTTCATTGTACATGGTTGAGTTTGGTCCATAACCATCGAGTGTTTTTTGCAACTGCTGCAAGCTTTGGCGAATATCTGTTGGGATCTCTTGCGTCTCTTTTTGATTTAAAAGTTTACCAATACTGTCCGCGACACGTTCTGCTGACGCCAACGTCTTTTCCGACGTTTTTAACGTTGAATTGAGAGAGTTAAGCGTTTCTTCCATTGGTAAGCTATTAATCTTATTTAGGAAGTCATTAACTTGGCGCTGAACTTGGGCAAAACCACCACGCATGGTTGGGAAAACATCTAAACCTTCAAATTCACTTGGAACGTACTGATCATCATTAGGGTAAAAGTCTGCATCAATATAAAGCGCGCCAGTTAACAAGTTACCAGTCTTTAAGGTGCCACGGAGACCGCGAGCAAACTCTTCCTTCAACTTCTCTTTGAACATAGATAAAGATTGGGATTCTAAATCTCCGTACACTCGACCGAGCTCAACGCGCACCAAAACAGGAATTTTTTTCGCAGAGAAGTTTTCTTCTGGTGTTGGTAAACGCATCGGTACTCTCGTTACGGTACCAATACGAAGACCGCGGTACTCAACAGGCGCATTCGCTTTTAAGCCACGTACCGATTCATCAAATAACATGACGAACTCAATGTAGTCATCGTACATGCCTTCTCTCAGCTGCTTAATATCATCGTATAAGCGGAAGTTAACCATGTCTTCTGTGAGTGGTTCACCGGACTCAAGACCTGGAACAGTATCGAAGGTAACGCCACCCGTTAGCATGCTCTCTAGCGAGCCAAACTTAACTTCAAACCCTTCGGCATTGAGCTGTAAATCAACACCAGAATTCAGCCAAAACTTAGTACGAGTGCGCACTAAACTGTCATAAGGTTTGAAAATAAAGAGTTGATACAGCGCCTTGCGAGTATCAACATCAAAGCTGGTTTTCTCTACACGACCAACGGTAAAGCCTTTATAAATAACCGGGTCACCAACACCTAGTTTGCCAGCTTCGCGGTGTGTTAATACAAGACGTAGGCCTTCTGCATCAGGAGAAGCGACCGGTGGCACATCTAATACCGTAAAGTGCTCCTTTTCTACTTTAGATTTACCCGGCTGAAGTTGTATATAAGCGCCAGATAGCAAGGTCTCTAAACCTGAAACGCCATCACGGCCAATACGAGGCTTAACCACCCAGAACATGGTATCGTCACGCAGCATGCGTTCAGCATCTTTGTTCATCTGCGCCTTAGCGATGATGTGATCGTAGTTTTCACTGAGAGTGACTTCGGTAATCAGACCGACTTTAACATTCAATGCTCGGATCTCGGTTTTACCAACCTCAATCCCATCTGCGGTTGGCAGTTGGAGAGTAATTTGTGGGCCTGTACTGTTGATGTAATGGAACAGCATCCACGCTCCCATGGCTAGCGCAAGGATCGGTACAATCCAGATCGCAGAAATCTGCTTTTGCGGTTTTATTTGAGCGGTTACGTTGTTCTCATCACTCATATTTGGCTTTCTCGTTTAAGTTGTCAGAAATCGGCTCCTGCACTTCGTTTTGTGGCAACTGCCACAACAAACGTGAGTCAAATATCATTGCAGAAAGCATAGTGAAAATGACCACTGCCGCGAAAGAGAGCGCAGCAGGGCCTGGATAAATCGCCATTAAGTTTTGCAACTGAACCAGTGCAACTAAGATGGCAACGACAAAGATATCGATCATGGACCAACGACCAATAAACTCAGTTAAGCGGTATATCTTTAAGCGTGAAATACTTTCTTCAGGAGGAAGATATCGCGCTTTTTGCGCATTGTAATACAGCCACGCGAGTGCCAGCATTTTCGCCATTGGAATGAATACGCTAGCAAAGAAAATTACCATCGCAATAGGGTAAGAACCTAAATGCCAAAGCAGTATTACCCCTTCCATGATAGTCGAGCCTTCTGAATGTCCAAGGCTTACGGTATACATCATTGGATAAAGGTTCGCGGGTATATAGAAAATGACTGACGCAAACAAAAGCGCCCAAGCTTTTTGTAAATTATCTGCTGGGTTGTATTTATGAATAGGGCTTTTACAACGAATGCAGTATTGGTGTTTTTTCGCTTCAATTGGGTTGAGTTGGTGACATGTATGGCAACCAATATGGTTGTGGTTATGGTGCGTATCGCCCTCATTTACATCGGGCAGCACGATGGCTGGAATGAAGTGTCCCCAGAGCCAGCTTTTGTCAACCATAGAAATACATTTGACTACCAGTACGGTATAAACGCAGAACGCCCAGAATGAAGTCCCCATTCCAATGTCTGCCAGAGAAGCGATTTTAATTAAGCTGACTAATACGCCAATCAAGAATACATCGGCCATCAGCCAGGGTTCGACTCGAAACAGAAGGCGACATAAAACTTTCGCCATTCGTTGCTGTTTTTTGGATGGCGTATGTTTACGCGCTTTTAATGCTTCGAGATGAAGAAAGAGAATGAGACCGACATAGATAGCAGGCAATACGACGACCGTTGCGAGAAGCAACACACCTAAAAGTACATTTTGAAATTCAGCCAGCATTTTGGCTGCATGCAATAAGGTGATTTCTTGCGATAGCCCTTGCACACTGAACGACATAAAAGGGAAAGAAATGCTTAACACCAACATGATCAAACATGCCGATGAAATGGCGATCACGCTTTGATAGGGCTTAGCATTCACTTTTGTCAGAGAATGCGCGCATCGAGGACATTGAGCTTTTTGCCCTTGATCGATATCGGGAATACGAACAACAAGGCCGCACTCTTCGCATGAAATTAACTGACGGGAATTAGGTTGAATACTCATCGGGTAGGTTTTGGATTCATTTGTCCTAAGAATACTCTTTTTTAATTAGACACGCTTGTTTTGATTCAGGAGTTTACGAGTTTCTTACTTTTGGCACCATAGTATATGGAAGCTCTAAGATATAAACAAAGTCGCGTTTGGCGCATTATTTTACTGCGAAGATTGGTATGTTGGAAGCCGAAAACCACTTAACGTTGCTGGTTTGGAGAGGGTAAGTGAATTGCTTCAGGAGAGTAAAACACCCCTGCTCAGAGAACCTGAGCAGGGAGGTGGGAGCACTGGTATTTAAGATGAACGGTTGTTTTTTACTCGATGGTTCCGCTCTTGAAAGCATTCGATCCGACTTGCTTTCCACTAATTGTTTTTCCGTAATAGCCTTGATGTTGGTGATATCTCTCTGCGTTTGCGCCCACGTTGCCTTTAAATCGAGGATCTTGTGGACGCTCGTGGCTATTGACGTATGCCGCGACATCCCACGCTTCTTGTTTGCTTAACTGGACACTTTTCCCAAGCGGCATGTTCTCATAAATAAAATAGGCCGCGGTGTTAATCCGGTGCATACCTGCGCCCCAGTTATACGCAAATTCGCCCCAAAGCGGAGGAATGTATGAATGGCCGTCGGTGCCTTTGATACCCGAGCCGTCGGCGCGATGGCAAGTTTCGCAGTTCTTTTCGTAGACTAAAGCCCCTCGCTCTGGTGATGGTTCTTGCTTCGGTGCGGCGATTTTTGGGTAGCCACGTCCAGAGAGATTACCTCGTTCTTCAATTGGTAATGCTTGCGCGATGGCTTCTGGCAGCGGGAAGTCTTTTGCTTTTCCACCAACTTGCAACGCTTTTGCGTCTAGCTCCGGAATTGGTTCATCCGTCATACCATGTTTGTCGAGCAAGCCGCCCATCGCCAACCAGTAGGCGTAAGCACTAAGGGCAACAATTTCTGGCGAATCGTAAGCGGGAGCTTTACCGTTCATGGAATATTCGAAACAACCCTGGATACGGTCAGCATAGCTGTTTACGCGATCGTTTTTCTTGCGATAAGCAGGGTAGGCCATGTATGCCGCCCATAGAGGTGCAGCGTTGGCTTTTCGTCCTGCTTCCATATGGCAATTCACACAGTTTTGTTCGTTGCCAACGTATTTTCCGCGCATTTGTTGCGAGTTAACAAATAGGGAATAACCACGTTTTACTTGCTCACCAAATTCGGTATTTGGAATAGTGCTGAGATCGCGAGGCTGCAAATATTCACCGTGATTCTCTTTTTTCACCGCGGGCAGTTCAGTTTGACGATCCGGCAGTGGCTCGTTGGCCAAAGTAGCAGCAGAGATGAGAGGCAATGCGAACAAAGAATATAAACGTTTCATGTCTGCTCCTAGTAACGTAATGAGGCAAAGTAGTAGGAAAGGTTTTCAATCTCTTCGTCAGTGAGATTTTTCGCGATAGTACTCATCATATTGAGCGGGTCACCACTGCGAGTGCCGTTTTTCCATGCCATTAATTGCGTTTTTAAGTAATCAGCATGTTGGCTTGCGAGGCGAGGGAATTTGTCGACGCCCATTCCGCTGGCTCCATGACAAGTCGCGCAAGCTGGAATGTTTCTATCCCAATCACCTTGGAAGATTAATTTACGATACGGGTTACGAATGTCGGCTTGGTCGCCGCGTTGCTCTGGGTTAGTGAACTCGTAGCTCGGGAGGTTAGCAAAGTAATCCATGACTTCTTTACGAACGGCAGGATCGCTAAGCTCTTTCGCCATGCCTTGCATGACTACGTTTTGGCGTTCACCACTAAGGAATAGTTCGATTTGAGTGTTGAGATAATTCGCGTTTAAACCAGCGATCATCGGAGCGATATTTGGCTGTCCCATACCATCTTGGCCGTGACAACCACTACACACGCTGGCTTTTTCCGGAATAGACGAGGCGCTTGCGCCCATAGTGGTGGCTAGCAAATAGGCTGTCACCACTGGAAGAATCTTTGACATGCTGACTCACTTTAATTCTTATTAATATGTCTAAGTGCTACTTGGTAGTCACTGGGACGATATTGTCGGCCTTGTCAATAAGGAAAGGTATTGTGGATTTCCACATATTTAGAGGATGTGAAGAGCTGCTAAATGGCAGCTCTTATAAGGTAGAGGCATTTTAACTTGCAGCGTTACGCCTTGCGTATTTTGGCGGGTAATGATTGGCGAGCCGCTGCTCCTACCACCCAATCCAACAACACGCCTTTGCCTTCTCGGGTTGGGTCAATTAAGCCAATGTCGTTAATGTTGACGCCATCTTGGCTGCGCGTTTTTACGGGTTGCTGTTTATCACCGATCCAGTGTGAGCGTTGCCCTAGCTCGGTATGGCCAAACCCATGTTCAAACCCGAGTGTGCCAGGGCGAATCCCGCTGACTATCATCGCAAGTGCTTTGGTGCTTGCAGATGGAGTTTCGATAACAAACTCATCACCCGTTTTAATGCCTGCGCGCTCGGCATCGGTTGGATGGATGTACACAGGGTTTACGCCTTTGATCGAGTTCAACCTTGGCGATAGGTTGGATACCGCACTGTGAATGTTGGATTTAAAGTTCGTCAGGCTGAATGGCCATTCTGAGCTTGGGAACTGTTCTTCCATTGGTGTGCCATCGGCCAGCTTTTGTGGATGCCATGTTGGGCAACCGGTGTAGAAATCACCGGTCATGGTGTTTCTTGCGCTGCCGACACGTTCATTCCATATCGCAACTGGTCGTGTCCATTTATGCTTCATCTGCTGACCTTGATACGCTTCGCTGGCATTTTCAAAGCGTCCACCGCGAGCAAAAATAAACGCCACACGTTTCATCTCATCTACTGTCAGCGTCTTCTGCATGGCTGGCATTAAACGCTCTAGGCCGGACCACGCAATGTCTTCTGCCGAAACTTCAGGCACGCCGCCTTTCACATAAGCCAAGTTTGCCGCAGAGCGTAAGTAGAAATCTTCGGCGCGATGGAGAGCGTGCCAATTTCCTTGTGCATCTTGAATCGCGTTGTCACCGAAACCGCCCAGTTGCATTTTTTTAGCGACATCAATCAGAAAGTTCTCTAAGCAAATCGAGCGACCGTCGGCGGTTTTTTCTGTTCGCGCTTCCACTATCGGCCAACGAGCGGTGACGGTTTTCACTGGAACATCGTGCCAAGGCGTTGCCATGCCCCAGCTTTCGTAAGTCACGGTGTCCGGCACAATGTAATCCGACAACGCGGTGGTTTCGTTAATGAATGCATCAACAGACACAATCAAACCGAGCTGCTTTGGATCTTTAAGCTTGTCTTCCAGCAGCGTTTTTAAACCGGGTACACCATACATTGGGTTCGCCATATGGTTGATCCACGCTTTAACGCGGTATGGATACCCATCAATAGCCGCAGATAGGTGCTCTGTCAGCAGTGGCGCGGCAAACGGATACCAAGGGGCGCGAGTTGGGTAAGGGGATTCACCTGCCTCAACGCGATGTTTGTATTCGCTGGTTTTGTGGTAGGGGAATTTACTGCGCGACAGAAAGACGCCTTTCGGGCCGACTTTGCCAGCAAATTTGGTGAAGTCGTAACGAGGACCCGCAGCGGAAGTTGGGTAGCCACCCGCTTTGGCCATCGCTCCGCCTTTCATGTTGATGTTTCCAATCAACGCATTGAGCATCATGATGGTAAACGAGTTATAGAACCCATTGGTGTGCATGTTGCCACCGTGGGTATCGACTACCGCTTTTGTTCCGTAACTGGTGAAGCGCTTTGCTAGTTCAACAATTTGTTCGACAGGAATCTCACATTGTTGGCTGTAGAACTCAAGGCTGTATTTAAACGCCTCTTCTTTGAGTCTTTGCAGGGAAGATTTTACTCGCACTTCGCCTGATGCAAGCGAAACCGTTTTATCGACAAACAGTGCCGCTTCCCCTGTCTGGGTATGAACACCAAATTCGCCGCTTTGATCATCCACGATGACGTACGGATCGGAGTCAGACAACGCTTCGCCTTCGAATGGCAGATTCAAATCCGACGCGCGTAAAAACGTGCCGTTTCTCGGGTGCTGCTCATCGCTTATCACGAGATGCGTAGCATTACACCAGTGCGCTGTGCCTGCACGTTTCATCGCATTCGCCCCCGGCTGCGCCAAGAAGGTTTTGTTGTAGCGTTGGTTTTCGATGATCCATTGGATCATGCCAAGCACGAGGGCAGAGTCGGTGCCCGGTTTGATTGGTATCCAGCGGTTATTGTCACCTGCTGCCAAGCTCGATGAACCCGCCGGCAAACTTGGTGTGATGATGGTGTATTCCAAGCTGCCTTCTGTTCGCGCATTGGCGAGTTGGCGCGCCTGACGCTTAAAAGGGTTACCCGCTTGAGCAGGTGACATACCAATAAAGATGATGTATTCGGCATTATCGAAGTCTGGTTTTAAATGGGCAAATTTATCCAAATCATTCATAAATGCACCGCTGCCAGCACGAAATGCGTAGCCGCAGTACGAACCGTGATGCCCAAAGTTACGCGTACCATAGCTGTTGAACGCGAAGCGTTTGAATATGTCGTCTCGGCCTTCGTTACCAGCGTTGGTCATTAACAATTGGTTGGCTTTCGGTCCATATTCTGGGTTTTCAGGATCAACGGGCGTTGTTAAATCGCGAATATCGCGTAAGCCATCAACATGGCCTTCACCAAATAAATCACCACCTTCAACGACTTCTTCTATCAATTGCTCGTAGCTGATCGGAATCCATTTTCCTTCGCCGCGTTTGCCAACTCGTTTCAGCGGCTGAGTAATGCGGTACGGGCTGTTGCGAATTTCTAGCATCCCGTTTCCTCTCGCACAGGCGGTCGAACGGCCGTCAAGGCCCGCTTCTCCTGCCAAACTCAAATAAGCATCTTTGACTGGCGTTTCAAACGGAATGTGTTGCTGATGAGACAGCGGGTGATATGGGTTGCCAGTGATGCGCAAAATCTCGTCGTTACGGTTATCAATGCGCACACGCAACCCGCACAGTGACCAACAACCAAAGCACATCGATGGAGCGACGCGCTGGTTTGGATTAGGGATCAGGTTGCCTTTGTTGTTGACCGTGTACTCTGGTTCAAGAGAATTACCGTTGTGAATATCACGCGTTTTTTCTCCTGCGGTGCCTTCGAGCGCACCCTCGACCATATGTTTGGTTGTGGTGGCGTAACCCGCAGCGAATGCGCCAAGCCCACCCACTGCAATGCCTGATTTCAAAAACTGACGGCGTTTGTTATCCATGATGAAATCCTCTTTGATTAGCGTTCAGTTAAGGTGAGTGATGTTGGTGTCACTTCGGAGTTTTGCTTTGGCTGGATTAACTCTGAAGCCAGTAATGCCAATGCAAGCCACAATCCGAGCATCCCGATAATGGCTATCCAACCATTTCCATCCACAGTGAGTTGGTATGGATAAAGCCCAGCATCGAATTTAGCGATGGTTTGCACTTCCATGATGGTGAACCAGCGGATCAGCCATGCGCTTGCCAACGTGATCAACGACAGGCACAACGAGCCCATGACACGATGTATACGAGACGTTGTTGACGATTTGGTGTCTCTCATCGTCATAAACGCGAAGGTAATGCTGCCCAAAATAACCAAAGTGAGCAGAGCGATGTTTTGTATCCATTGCTCACTGGAGTAGAGTGAAAATGCGGAATTGTTGGATGCCCAAACTGGCAGCAGTATCAGCGTCAATACACCGCTGATGACGACCGATTTTTTTAGTAAATGGGTATCGCCAGATGTCAGTATCTTCGATTGGCTAGGCAGCAGTAACCAAATCAGTAGAGAAAACCCGACCGCGCCCATAAATGCAGTGACAAACCAAAGAACCGGCGACGCGGGTTGGTGCCATAAAGAGCGCGATTTAACGACCGCAATTTCAGCGCCTGTATAGACTGCAATGGTGATGCCTGATAGCACAGTGATGGCAGACACCATAAGCATGGCTCTACGAGATAGCGCCCAGTCACCCAGTGACAGCTTTGAAATTAGAGGCAGTACTTTCCCAGGCTGATCACGTAAGTTGATCAGATCCTGGCGGAGATACAGCCATGCAGTCACTACCGCTAAACCTGAGAAAACAGGCAAGAAAAGAGATCCTAAAGACATCCATGACCACGGTGTGATGTGCGCGTAAAAATGCCATGCGCGTCCCGGTTGGTGTAAATCACCAGTTAACGCTAATGGCCCCACGATGGCGCCGATGGCCAGCGTCAGCACAAGCGCAGCGCGCAGTCTGTGGCTGGTGTGTTTTTCAAATAATAGGGCGATTAGGAATAAAATAGCAGCCGCATAAGCCGAACCGATGTAGAAGAAATACTGTACCGCCCACGGGAGCCAAGCCATCGCTTGAGGTTGGACTAACACTTCGGTGATGTTCATGCTCGCTCTCCTTGTGGGTCGTAAATAGCTGGCTGCCCGTCGATATGGCTGGTAAAGCGTTCATCCATGCCGATATAAAACACGTGTGGATTGGTACCTTCATTGGGTTTCAGCACTTTGATGTCGTCCTGATGTTCTTTGATTAAGCGGCGAATCTCGCTTGTTGGGTCGTTTAAATCACCAATCACACGCGCACCGCCAACACAGGTCTCCACGCAGGCAGGTAATAGGCCTTGTTCTAGCCGGTGAGCACAGAAGGTGCACTTGTCTGCAGTGAGGGTGTCCTCATTGATAAAACGAGCATCGTAAGGGCAAGCTTGTACGCAATACGCGCAGGCGACACAGCGACTGTTATCCACCATGACGATGCCATCTTCGCGCTGAAAGGTCGCTTGAACCGGACAGACAGCCACACAGGGTGGGTTTTCGCAGTGGTTACAAAGGCGAGGCAGCATAAAGGCTTTCGCTTCTCGCGTGGCTTTCGAACCGTCATCCAGCGTGACTTCGTACTGCTTTACTGTGGTTCGGAACTGACCGATAGGTGCTTGGTTTTCAATGCTGCAACCCACGGTGCAAGCCTGGCAGCCGACGCATTTTCGCAAATCCACCACCATGGCATAACGTTTCCCCACTTGTCCTTTTCGGTCGGCGGACTGGTTATTGCGAATAATGTTTCCCGCGGTTGCCGTGCCAATGCCCGCGACTGGTATTAACGCGGCTCCGGCTGTGACCGCGCTGAGAAAGCGACGTTTGGTGGAATCCATAACTCACCTGCTTTTTTTGTTGTATTTGAATTGACTGATTCCATTGTGAGAAATGCACCGCGAGGCTTATATTGTGGATTTCCACATACCCAGATCAAACTTGATCTAAAACAAATGTGGTTTAGGGAAGGTAGCTGTTATTCTTGTCGCACTCTCTTGACGGAACGATTCGACTCATCATGAATAAAACGCCACGGTTGCTTCAGTTTTGGATTCTTTGCTTGGTTGCCTTTGCATCTTTAGCTCAGGGCGCTGTTTCTGAACAAGCAGATCTGCAAGAGCAAAACGCAGTGCAGCCAGAGGCTAAGCAGAAAGTCGAAGTGGGCGTGTTAGCGATACGTGGTCACCTTTATGCTGAGCAGAGATGGCAACCGACCATTGATTGGCTCAATCAGCAAATTTCTGATGTGCATTTTGTTCTTCATCCCCTTAACTTGGATGAAATGGGCGAAGCGGTGAAGTTTCAGACGATGGATTTCATCTTAACTAACCCAGGTCAGGCAGTGCGATTGGGTAGGCAATACGCGCTATCGTGGATGGCAACGCTAACCAGCCGAGCGCCGCAAAATTCGAACTACGGCATTGGTTCGGCGCTGGTGGTTCGAGCCAATTCAAGCTATCAAACATTGCAAGATGTCTCAGGGCTTCCTGTTGCGGCTGTATCAGAAAAAGCCTTTGGTGGTTACTTAACGTTGCGCTATCAAATAGTCAAAATGGGGCTTAATCCAAACGATTTCTTTTCCGATGTCCGCTATCTTGGTTTTCCTATTGATGCCAACCTGTACCAATTACGTGATGGCAATGTGGAAGCGGCCGTCGTCCCTGCTTGTTTATTGGAACAGATGTTAAGTGAAGGGCTTTTACAACCGGGTAATTACCGAGTTTTAAATCAACAGCCGAACGAGCGCTCGTTATGCGCGGTTTCCACACCGCTTTATCCAAACTGGTCATTTGCCAAAACAGAGCGTGGCTCAGCTCAGCTCGCCAAACAGATTGCGCAAGTCTTGCTTGCTATGCCGCCAGATCACCCTGCGATTATTGCGGCAGGCGCGTCAGGTTGGACGTCACCCGTCAGCTTGCTGAGCATCGACAAACTTTATCAGGCGCTAGACCTCCATCCGTTGCAGCAGCCTTGGTGGCAAGAAGCATTGCGTTGGCTGCGTAGTCATCAGGAATGGGCGTGGGCGCTGTTCATTTTTGTGATTGTATTGAACGCTTACCACTTTTGGCTTGAGTATCGATTTAGCAAGAGCAAGCAAGCGTTGGAGCAGACATCGTTACGTTTAAAAGAGAAAAGTGAACAGTTAGAGCATTCACAAAGAGTCGCGATTGTCGGTGAAATCGGCACCAGTCTTGCCCATGAGCTCAATCAGCCATTGGCGGCCATTCGCAATTACAGTGAAGGCGGTTTACTTCGCTTGGCCAAAAAACGCCCTCATGAAGATATTGTCCCAGTGCTTGAGAAAATACAGGAGCAAGTTGAACGAGCCGATGCAATTATTCAGCGCTTAAAAACGTTGATCCGCAAGCGTAGTGTCGACAAAGCGCCGTGCGATCTTCAAGTTCTTATTGATGACACGATTGAATTGCTCCATTTTCGAATGCAGAAGCAAAATATTTCGATTGTGACCAGTATAGAAGGGAACGTCTGTCCGGTACTTGTCGACGCTGTGGGCGTTCAACAGGTTTTAGTTAATGTGATCAGTAACGCGATTGATGCGTGTACTTTGTTCCAAGAGAAATATCACTCGTCAGGTTATCAAGGTAAAATTGCCCTGCATAGTGACTACCAAGTCAATCAACTTTCCATTCGAGTATTGGACAACGGCACAGGGTTGCAGCAAGAGAATCCAACTCAAGCGTTTGTGAGTAGCAAAGAAGAGGGGCTCGGGCTGGGGTTAGCCATTTGTCGTGATGTAATGGAAATGCATGGTGGCGAGTTTCTCATCAGCTCGACAGCGCCACATGGCTGTTTGGTTGAGCTCGTGTTTCCGTATCAAAACTAATCTGAACTAGGCATAGGAGCATTCAATGAGCAGCGGTGAAAAGCAGTTACCTGTTTTTGTAGTCGACGATGATGAATCGGTGCGTGACTCGCTCGCTTTTATGTTGGAAGAACATGACTTCAACGTCACCACTTTTGCTGATGGGCAGTCTTTCCTCGATGAGGTGGACGTTCAGCAAGCGGGGTGTATCATTCTTGATAGTCGAATGCCAAATCTTCGTGGTCAGCAAGTCCATCAAATTTTAAATCAAGCCAACAGTCCCTTGGCCGTTATTTACCTGACCGGACATGGTGATGTCCCGATGGCGGTCGATGCATTACAAGCTGGCGCGGTCAATTTTTTCCAAAAGCCAGTCAAAGGAGATGAGTTGGCACAAGCCATTTTGCAGGGGCAAGTGCAGTCGGCTGCAAACCTTGATATGGCGGCGGCAAAATCGGCGTATGAATCGCTCACTCCCCGAGAAAAAGACATTTTACGTTTGATCATTGCAGGCAAGCGGAACATTCGAATTGCTGATGAGCTTTGCATTGCAATGCGAACGGTTGAAGTACACCGCGCCAACCTATTGAAAAAGTTCTCAGCGAAAACCGTCGCAGAGTTGGCATATATTTATGGCAAGCTAGATTAGAGCTTAGTGAGTGAAGCTTCTTAATGTTATTTGTGGATACAACTTGAGCTTTATGACGACTCGCGTATTATCTTCTTCGTTCCTACTTTATCTGAATTCTTATGAGTTTATTGACTAAACGACATCACACGCCACATAAACGGGTGAAATGGCTACTAGCGATTATTGGCTGGGTGGTTGTCGTGTGTCTGATGCAAAATTCAGGCTTTGCATCGTCATGCTCTATGAAGTACGAGACGATATCGCCTGCTGTTTCACTTACTGATGAGGGTTCGAGCGTCAAGTCGATTGATGCTAAAGAAACCAGCAAATGCGAATTGTCTGAAAAGTTAATTCAATTTTCTCAACATCAACTCGATGCATTTATTGTTGTTCTGTTTGTCGGTCTTTTGGCGTCGGCTATTTGGATGTGCTGCGCTTATATTCGCGCACAACATTGGACGGAGCCGATAGGTCGTAAGTATCGAGTCCATCTGACTTTCTGTGTATTCCAAGAATAAAAACGTGTTTTCTGACCAATAACGTCAGCGATTTAACACATTTTGTTTTTATTATTAGGAATTACTATGAATCAAACTACCAAACTGACTCAGTTCGCGTCTATGTTCTTTATGACGCTGGCGTTGAGTTTGTTCTCTCTGAATATTTCAGCACAAACTACCGATACCGGTTGGATGACCAACCCGCAACATCCTCCAGTGCAAACGCGCTTTGTACTAACGGGTCAACAAGATCCGCAAGCCAAAACACTTACAGGTTATTTGGATGTCAAGTTAACCGGAGACTGGAAAACTTATTGGCGATCGCCGGGCGAGGGTGGTGTCGCGCCATCGATAGATTGGCAAAACTCGCAAAACCTGAGCAAGGTTGATTGGCAATGGCCATATCCGCAAAAGTTCGAGTTATTGGGCATTGAGACTCTCGGTTACAAAGGCGACACTTTGTTCCCAATGACGCTGCATATCGACGATATGTCGAAACCCGTCACGATTGATGCAGTGCTCACGCTTTCTTCCTGTACGACGATTTGTGTGCTGACGGACTACCAAATTCAATTGACGTTCTTACCTTCTGAGCTGAAAGTGGACGAAGACGTGATGTTCAGTTACGCCCAAGCGGTGAGTAATGTTCCTCAATCTTCGCCTTTTGTTGAGGTCATGCAAACAAACTGGGATGCGACTCAATCCAAATTACAAATCAAACTAAAGAACACGCAAGGTTGGCAAAATCCTCAAGTGTTGGTGGATGGTGTTGGTGATGCGATTCGTGACTACAGCTTCAAGTTGGATGGACTTCAGCAAGAAGGTGATATCGTCACAGCAAATTACTCGGTTGATACCTGGCTGGGTGAGGTAGAGCTTAATGAACAATCGTTATATGTTTCTATCAAAGATGATAACTTGCTGGTCGAAGAGGTAACACAAGCACAAGCAGGAGCGGTTACATCGTCACTGCCAACTACCTCTTTAGCGAGTATTTTCTTATTTGCATTGTTAGGCGGTTTGATTTTGAACATTATGCCATGTGTGCTGCCTGTATTGGGGATGAAGCTCAGCAGTATTGTGGCTGCGCATGGTGTAGAGCGCCGTCAAATTCGTACCCAGTTTATCGCTTCTTCTCTGGGGATTCTCACTTCGTTCTGGCTGATAGCTGGATTCATTTTGGTGTTGAAGCTTACGGGTAACGCGATCGGTTGGGGCGTACAGTTCCAAAGCCCTTGGTTCCTAGGATTGATGGTACTAGTCACTGCTTTGTTCGGCGCCAATATGTTGGGGTTATTTGAAATCCGTCTGTCATCGGGTACTAATACATGGCTCGCATCGAAAGGTGATAACTCTCTAGTGGGTCACTACGTTCAAGGTATGTTCGCCACTTTGCTTGCGACACCTTGTTCCGCACCGTTTTTAGGCACTGCCGTTGCTTTTGCCTTGGGCGCGGACGTATTAACGTTATTTGCAACCTTTACAGCATTAGCATTGGGTATGGCACTGCCTTGGATCTTAGTCGCTGTGTTTCCAAGTATCGCGCTGAAACTACCAAAGCCTGGTCCATGGATGAATGTCGTTAAGATCGTGTTTGGCATAATGATGTTGGCAACCAGCGTTTGGCTACTTTCATTAATGGCAAATCATGTACCGATGTTATGGATTGCACTCATCGCTGTGGTTGCTTTTGTAGTAATGATGGCAAGAGTTAAGAAAGTGTATGGTGAGAAAGCACTTGCTGTATCGGGGACCGCATCGTTAGTGTTGATAGCTGGTGGCCTGTTACTTGGTAGTGTCACTGCCGACCAATGGGCGACACCGCTTCCTGAGGACTTAGCGTGGCAGAAGCTTTCTAATTCAGCGATTGAAGAGCACGTCAATAATGGGCGAGTGGTGTTTGTTGATGTGACTGCGGATTGGTGTGTCACGTGTAAAGCGAACAAGATCGGCGTGATCTGGCAAGATCCTGTCTACTCATTGCTGCAAAGCCCTAATGTGGCGACGCTAAAAGGGGATTGGACACATCCGGACGGCTCGGTAACGGACTTTTTACGAGCTCATGGGCGTTACGGCGTGCCGTTTAACATCGTCTATGGCCCGGCGGCGCCACAAGGTATCCCGTTACCTGTGATTTTGACTGATGATGTTGTTTTAAGCGCGGTGAAACAAGCGAGTGGGGGAACTATTCAATGAGTTCGACAAAGCAGCGTAGAACATTCCGATATTGGCTCATTCAAATCGTACAGATGGTGCTCATTGTCACCGTTATTTCTATCGCGATGGATTGGTATCGCACCAAAGATATTCCTAAACAAGAGGCACCACCATTGAGCTCAGTATTGAGCGATGGTGAATACTTCGATGCAATCGCGCAAAGTCATGAACAACCTGTCGTTATTTATTTTTGGGCGACTTGGTGTCCCGCTTGTAAATTTGTAAGCCCAAGCGTGAGCTGGCTGAGTGATGACTATGCCGTAGTTGGCGTTTCTGGCTCATCGGGGCCGAATGAGCGTGTGGCGCAGTTTATGCAGGCAAAAGAATATCGTTTTGAAAACATAAACGATCCTTCAAGCGATATTATGCGTGAATGGAAAATTAGCGTGACTCCAACCATTTATATTTTAAGAAATGGTGAAGTGACCTCTATTACGACAGGCATCACAACGCCGATAGGAATATTGGCGAGAATTTGGTTGGCTCGATAACGAAATAAAAATCCGATATTCAAAATACTGAATATCGGATTTTTTCTTTTTATTTTCTCGCTCCAACGGGAATCATAATGTGTGCGTATGGCGTGCCTTTCCACATCACGTATGGGCCACCATAACTTGGATCGGTTGGTAGAGAGTCCAGCAACGCTTGGTCTGGGGTAATAATCATCAAGTGTGGTCCTTCCACAATCCATTGATTATCGTCCGTCATCCCTTCTGCAAATGGGTCGGTGTTACTGGCACCGCCATCACCCGCTAACATGTAAGAAATGCCTAATGCTTTGGCTTGGAAAGGTTTTTTGTTCATCCAAGCGTCTGCCCATTCCATCCAAGGACCATCCATACACATTGGAGCAATGCCTTCCAATTGAGGAGGCGTTGGGAAGCAAGTGTATTGGCTAGAACCTTCTTGAAGAACGTTATTGTTCCAGTCCATCACAGTTACTTTATCACGAATAGTCGGTGGTGCTGCACTCAGTGCATCTTCTAAAAGTGCTTTTGAATCATCGGCTGCGATTGCGCCAAAAGCGCAGCTGACCGAAACAACAGCAGTTAAATAAGGAGTTAGTTTCATAAATTAAACCTCAAGTTAATACAACATGAGAATTTGAGCACTTTAATTATAGAATGATATTAAAAATAAGAACCATTATTTAAATGGAAAATAATAAGCGATAGGTTTGTTATGTTAATTTAAGTGTTCTTTCATATACAGTTTATCGTCTACTAATACGTGTAGTTTAAAAACATCCGGCTGTTCTGCTTTGAAGCGTTACCAAAAGATGCTAGATAGGTGTTTTTAGTGATATGAGCTGAGTTTATTTGTAATCTATATTTTCAACACCTAATTTCCCTCGTATGGCTAATCGTATAAAAAATATTTCATCTTTATTGTTGCCACGCTAAGGCGTACTTTCTTAAGTATATGATTAGCTATAAAGGTAATGAGAATGGGACTAAAAATCCGTGGTTCTGTTGGTATAAATGGCACTAACTCTAAAAATGATGTTAAAGCAGTTCAACAATTTTTAAATGATAACCAAAAGAGAATAGGGTTTACCCGACTGTTGGTTGTTGATGGCTCGTTAGGGCGGAGCCCTCATTTATCGAAAACAGTAGAGGCAATAAAAGTGTGTCAGCGTAAGCTGCTTTATATGGTAAAGCCAGATGGTCGGATTGATGTAAATGGTAGAACTCATCGTAAGCTCAATGGATTACCAACCTATAGCTCAGTGAAAAATGATCCTCATGATGCTCAAAAACTAGTAACCAAAGTACCTTGGATGAAAACAGCGTTGGGAGAAATTGGACAAAAAGAAGTTTCAGGCACTAAGGCCAATCCAAGGATTTTAGAGTATTTTACAGCATCTAAGTTCTGGGGCACTGATGACTCTGGAGATCAAAATGCTTGGTGTGGTTCGTTTGCCGCTTGGGTTTTTAAACAACACGGAATCACTCCAGTAAAAGAAGCTTATCGAGCAAAGGAGTGGAAGGGTTTTGGTAAAAACATCTCAGAACCTATACATGGAGCTCTAGGGATTAAATCGAGAAAAGGTGGTGGGCATGTTGCTTTTGTCGTGGGAAAGAGCCCTGATGGTAGGCATTTGTACATGTTAGGAGGAAACCAAAGCAACCAAGTCAACATAGCAAAGTACTCTATTGATGTCTGGGACAAGTTCGTAGTACCGAGTAACTACGATGAAACAAAAGGTACTTTACCTGTATATACAAAAGGCTCTGCCTTAGCAGGAACGGAAAGTTAAATATGAAGAAATTTATAAGTTTGCTAGGCTGTGTAAGCTTATCAGCTTGTGCTTCACAGGGAGTGTACTCTCAGAATGAGGTACTCAAAGATGCGATAGTTCAAACGCCCTATTCTGCAGTGGTGAAAATTACAGGTTTTGAAAAGTTTGCTGAACACGAGGAAGATGTTCTCTTTAAAGTTCAAGCAGAAGTGATTCAGAAACTTCGTGGAGACGTTGGGTCTGAGATTACTTTCAGTATGTATGGCGAGCTAGGAGATGAGCCCAATATACACAATGATCCTGTCATTCTCACACTATGTCGTGATAAAGATACATATTATTGGCCTGGAACAGGGGCTGAGTTTGGGGCTAATCAAGAGAATATATTAAACGCTCAAGAAACAGCTGCTCACTTGGATACAGAGCAGCGCCATTTTGCACATTGTTCAGAATGAAATGGATAGCGGTTGAAACGAGCGGTTACAGAGCTTGTTAGTCGCCATCGTAGACAGCGTCTTTGCTGAATGATTCGTCGAGGTTTTTTAGTCTTTGATTGTCAGAGGCGACTGACAAAACCATACCAACTGTGACAACCAAACCGCTATTAAAGCAGGATATTATTCCTTCAACTTTGTGTTTTAGGAGTAGTCATTAGACTACCCAATAATTGTTGGAATAAATAATGACGAAACGTTGGCTTGTCTCCGCTGTGAGCATTGCGCTGCTCGGCGGTGGAACGTATTTCTATCTCCAATCTGCTGCTCAACCAGAATTGCTGCCTACATTGATTGTGGAAAAAGGCACGATTGAAAAACAAGCGGTGGCTGTTGGTAAAATTGTCCCTGCACATTCTGTGTCTATCAAGTCACAAATCGACGGTATTGTCGGTGAAATTTACGCGAAAGTTGGTGAAAAGGTGAAGCAAGGCCAGCCGCTGATCAAAGTGCGTCCAAACCCAACCCCCCAAGCATTAACGGATGCATCGGCAGAACTCATGCGTAGCGAAGCCGATCTGGAATCCGCCAAACAAAAACTGTCTAACCTAGAAAGCTTGGTCAAGCAGGACATTATTCCAAGTAACTACGACGAATACGTAAGTGCGCGCTCGGCAGTCAAATCTGCGCAAGCGGACGTATTGCAAAAGCGCCAGAATCTCGAACTCATCCGCAGTGGTGAGGCGTCTATCGGTGATGCACGTTTAACGTCGACGATCTACGCGCCAATTGATGGCACGGTACTCAACCAGAAAGTTGAGGTCGGAGAGCCGATCATCTCGACTCAATCAAGCCAAGCCGCGACTGAAATGATGTCATTGGCCGACATGAACAGTCTGATTTTTAAAGGTAGCGTCAGTGAGCATGATGCTGCGCAGTTGTCTCCGGGAATGCCCGTTATGTTGACGGTGGCGCCTTATCCTGATGTGGCGATTTCTGGTGTGCTAACCAAAGTGGCGATTCAATCTGAGAACCTCAACTCACCAGAGGGCAATGCTTCTGCAAAAAGTTTTGATAACGGTTTTGAGGTTGAAGTGGGAGAACTCAAGATCCCACAAGATGTGTTGCTTCGTTCTGGTTTTTCATCGACGGCTCAAATCATTCTGAAGAAGTCTGAAAACGTGCTCACTCTACCGGAGCGCGCTCTGCAATTTGATGGTGACGCACCGAATGTTCTGATCCCCGATAGCTCAGAACAAGGGTTTCATAAACAACCGGTGAAACTCGGTCTGTCAGATGGCATCAATGTCGAAGTGCTTGACGGCGTGGAGCTTGATGAAGAGGTTATCGACAACAGCATGATGGGAGCGGCGCATGGTTAAACTGCAACGATCAAAAATCGCCTTTGCATTGTTGGCTGCCACACTCAGTTTGCCGACCTACGCAATTTCTATTGAACAAGCTTGGCAACAAGCAAAGCAGAACGATCCTAATTACGAAAAAGCGAAAATCGGCGTCCAGCTTGGCGAGGTTGGCGTACAGAGTAGCCGCAGTGCGTTATTACCGGGTTTAAGTGCCAGTGCGTCAGTGGATTGGAATGAGTCCTCAAGCCATTCGAACAGTTACGGCGCTACCTTATCTCAAACTATTTGGGATAGCAGTTTGTGGTCGGAACTGGATCAAGCGAATGCCAATTATCTCAAAGCACAGTTAGAGCTATCTCAATCGCATAACGAGCTTGCGCAGAAGCTGCTCACCGCTTACCTAGATGTGGCAAGCGCACAGGGCGACCTCAAATTGGCGCAGTCCAAGCTGGAGGAGGGGAAGGAACTTCTCAACATCATTGAGAAACGCTATCGAGCAGGCAAAGTGAAGTCGGTTGATGTTGAAGAGATGCGAGCGAATCAAGTCTCCGAGCAAGCAAGTATCCTCAATGCAAAAGCCGATCTCGAAGTGAAAAAAGCAGAGCTTGCGGTGTTAATCAATCAAATGCCGGAGAGTGTCGACCAAATTCGAACGGATTCTTTAATTCAGCCACCGATGCTGGTGGACTCTCAGGAGCAATGGCTAAAGCTGGCGAAAGACAGTAGTCCAGAGCTGTTGGTGGCGGCGCAAATGGTGAAAGCGAGCGAGTTCGCGAAAGATTCAGCTAAAGGTGGATACTACCCAACCGTCAAAGGCAGTGTGGGCTACAGCGATAGTGATAGTCGTTCAAACGGCGAGTTTAACGCTGGGATTAGTTTGAGTTTGCCGATTGACCTCAATGGTGCAGTGCGAGCGAAAGTGGACGAAGCATCGTTGAACATTTTAAGCGCCAAGCAAGATATGCGTAGAGTGGAAATTGATATTCAGAAACGAGTTATTCAGCAGTTTACGCAGGTCGATATCAACTGGAATCAAGTTTTGATAGCGAACGAGCTGGTTGAGTCGCGCGCCAGAGTGTTGCAAAGCAAAGAGAAACTTTACGACGCTGGCCTGCTTGAAGTGTCGGAAGTTATCAGCGCACACAACAGCTTGTTTGAGGCGAAAAACAGTCTGCAAACCAACTTGTACAGCTACTGGCGTAAGAGAATCGGCTTACTGCAAACCGCAGGGAAACTCGATGACGATACCATGGCGTTGATCTCTCGAGCTTTTCATTCATGAGCAGTCTATTGCAACAAACTTGGCAAACGTTGATGGCGCATCGCATGAAGAGCGTGCTAGCCATTATCGCGATTGCTTGGGGCGTGATCTCTGTGGTGGTGTTAATCGCACTTGGCGAAGGCTTTTATCGCCATCAGACCCAGTCGTTTTCATTTATGATCAACAATGTGCAAGTGGTGTTTCCGTCGAGTACCAGCAAACCGTGGCAAGGGTTACCTTCAAGACGACAAATTGATATTCCACAAGAAAAAGTCGACATGATCAAACAGTCAGGCTTCGTGCAACAGGCGTCGAGCGTCTACGCCAAATGGGATGCGAATATCACCAACCTCAAAGGACAGAACTTATCGAGTACGGTCAGCGGTATTGATACGTCTTACTTTCCTTTAATGCAACGCAAGCTGCAATCCGGTTCGAGAAACCTGTCACCAAGTGATATGAACAACCACACTCGCGTGGCAGTGTTAGGCGATCAAATTGCGCAAATGGGCGGAATTCAAATCGGGGATAGGCTCAAAGTCAACGGCATTCCGTTTTTGGTGATTGGTGTCACCGTCGGTGAGAACACTGGCATTTCATTTGGCGATAGCCGCACTGTTTTCATTCCTCAAACAACGTACCGCGATTTGTGGGATGCGAAACCTTGGATGGTATTGATGAAGCCGAGAGACGGGATGGATGCACCGTCGTTTCGACAAAATATCGTGAACTTTTTCGCCAAGCAGCTTCATTTTGACCCAAGTGATAAAGACGCGGTCGAATTACCCGACTTTAGTGAAGGTGCGGCGGTCATCAGTGGAATTTTGCGTGGCATTCAGATTTTTCTCGGAGCGAGCGGCGCGATGACAATGGCGGTCGGTGCGCTTGGCGTTGCCAACATCATGTTTTTATCCGTCACGGAGCGCACGCGTGAAATCGGTGTGCGTTTGGCGACCGGGGCGACTCAAAAATCCATACTCAGTCAGTTTATTCTTGAAGGGCTTATTTTGGTAGCTGTGGGCACGGCATTAGGTCTGATGTTTTCGTATGCCGTGGTGTCTGTCCTAAGCAGCATGGCATTACCGGAATGGATGGGTTTGCCTGTGATCACGCCAGATTCCATTGCTTGGTCTTTACTTGTGACGCTTATCTTGGCATTGATGGCGTCGTATTTCCCAGCAAGGCGAGCATCGCGTCTCACGCCAGTCATTGCTTTGAGTGCGAGGGCGTAGTCATGTTGTTACCGATGAGACAAATTTTCCAAGAAATGGCCGCAGAAAAGCTGAGATTGGGTTTGACCATTCTGGCTGTAGCGTGGGCGACCCTCTGTATCGCTGCCATGTTGGCGGTAGGTGAGGGTATTCGTCAGGGCGTATTGAAAACCGCACAAAATGGTAACGGCAACTTGATCTATTTGACCGGAGGGATGGCCACCGTCGACCACGGTGCTTTTCACCAAGGTAAGTTTCTGACATTAAAAATGGACGATTCAGAGGTCGTTCGAGCGTTACCCGATGTAAAAAGTGTTGCGCCAACTGCGAAGTGGAAAGAGCGCATCACCGTTGGTGATAGAAACTCGTGGCAAGAACCGTTAGCGGTCACGAGTGAGTTTCAATCCATGACCAATTTGGTGCCGATGGCGGGGGGGCGATGGTTAAATCCACTCGATCAAAAAGAGACGCGCAAAGTCGTTGTACTGGGTTATGAACTGGCAGCCGACTTATTCAACCCGAATGAGGACTTTAGTTGGTTTGCGACAGTCACATTGCAAGTCAACCCTGTGGGGAAAAAGGTAAAAATCGGCAATGAGGAGTTCACCGTTGTGGGCGTATTGGAGAAAAACAGCGCCCAAATAGAACAGGGGGATCTTATCAACTATTCCAGCTTTGTGCCGTTAGCGACGTGGAAGCGATTTCATGTCAACGGTGAAATTGGTGGCATCAATGTGCAGCCAGAAGCGGATGTAGACCGAGAAGCCTTAGCAAAGACGATCAGGCAAGTGATTGCCCGTAAACACGGGGCAAGTGTCAGCGATGAACAGATCGTCCAAGTCGATGATATGTTCCTTAAGCAAAAGAGTATGCAGCAGTTTCTGATAGGTTTGCAGAGTTTTCTTGGCATTATCGGCTTCGTGACGTTAGCTGTTGCTGGCGTCGGCATTGCCAATGTGATGTATGCCACCGTAAAGCGATCTACGCGTGATATCGGCGTGCGCATGGCAGTCGGTGCAACCCCAACGGCCATTCGTATGCACTATTTAGTACAGTCTTTATTGACAATGATGATGGGGGGCGCGCTTGGATTAGCCGTGACGTACGCGCTGGTGTCTGCCATCAGTTCCATTCCTTTAGAAGGCAATGCCTTTTATGAACAACTGGGTAAACCTGTCCCTGAGTTGTCGTGGGTCGTTGTCGCGATTGTCATCCTCACCTTAGTGATAATTGGTGTGGCATCTGCATGGTTACCTGCAAACCGAGCCGCAAAAGTCAGCCCATTGGAGGCGCTACAAAGTGAATAACAACAATAACTCTGGAGAGAACATGTCGAACCAGCCGCTTGTTGAGCTAACCAACATCTGCAAATACTACTCAAGCGGAGAGGCGGAAGTACGTGCGCTCGACGGCGTAGACTTAACCATCAATCAAGGTGAGTTTCTTTCGATTCTTGGCCCGTCTGGCTCGGGTAAATCAACGCTAATGAACATGCTCGGCTGTTTAGATAAGCCCACCGATGGCGAGTACCAACTTGGCGGCCAAAACGTAGCAAGTTTAAGTGCGAATGAGTTGGCTGGCATTCGTAACCACAAGATTGGATTTGTCTTCCAAAGCTTTAACTTATTGGAATACGCGACGGCGCTCGATAACGTGGCGCTGCCGTTGGTTTACTCTGGCATCAAAGCCAAAGAACGTCGCCAGCGCGCAGCTAAATTGCTAGAGCAAGTCGGGCTAGGGGATCGTTTAGATCATAAACCAAACCAGCTTTCTGGCGGTCAAAAACAGAGGGTCGCGATTGCAAGAGCCTTGGTCAACGATCCGCAAATCATCTTAGCGGATGAACCAACGGGTGCATTGGATTCAAAATCCGGCGCAGAGATTGAAGCCTTGTTCAACCAACTCCACGCTGAAGGCAGAACCTTGATCATCGTGACGCACGATAACGCCCTCGCAGAACGCACCAAGCGCATCATCACTATCAAAGATGGTAAGGTGATTTCGGATAGGGCTCCGGAGGGAAGATAAATGAATTTTTCTTGATTGAGACTGGAGTTACTTTAAGGAAGATAGCCATGGAATAGGAGAAGCTATCTTCCTTTATTTTTATTCGCGATGTTCGCTTTGTCTCTCTTTTATCAAGTCATGCTTTTGTTCTTTCAGTAGAGTGATTGCGAGCTTAGTGTCCTCAATCAATTTACTGTTATCGTTGAGATCTTTGCTCTTCAAAGGCAAAACCAGATAATGAATGCTGCCATCCTCATTCTGTACTCCGGTAGCAATGATGACATCACCTTCAGACGCCGTACCAAAATACTCTGAAACGACTTTGGTTTCGCTGACACCGTAACTATCCAAATAGGATGATTCCGTGTTGTCAAACAAGATAGGAACCCCTTGTTTAGCTAATGTTCGCAATTGTTTTTGCTTTTGCTCGTCGAATGGATAGTCGGTTGTGCTGATGTAACTTACCTGTTCAGCTTCAATAAAATCGTACAGTTCATTGCTCAATTCATTTAATGGGGCAGATATCCAAGGTGTAGCTGGAATGACATCGGAAGTAGCGTCATTGTCATTCTGTGGTGTTGGAACGGTAACCACCTCTTGAGCTGCATCGCTCTCAGGAGGCGTTACACTTCTTGTTTCAGTTTTCTCTGTCTTGATTTGCTCGTCAAAGCTTGCAACAGAATCGCTCTGGGAATTCTTGTTATTTGAATTAATTAGAAATATGGCGAGTACTGCACCAAGTGCTAGCGCCGATCCAGTCAAGAGTTTTTTATTACTTGTCATGTCTTACCGTTTATTTCATTAGTAAATACGGCGGCCACTTATTCATTCCGTGGCCGCAGGCTAATAAGTTAGTGGTAGAGCGCGTCATTCCAAGAGATAGTTACGGCTCGGCTAGTCTCTGTCCATTGACTGCTATCACGATTTTTCTTCCAGGTATTTTCTGGGGTGGTATACCAGCTACACCAGTCACGACCAAAGTAGTAATTGGTTTTTCGCCAACCTGCAACCAGCTTGACTTCTGACGTATCTAGGCCATCTTGAATATCATTTTTTCGATATACAACACCGACTTGCGGTTTAAAGTCAGAGCGCATCACGACAGGTAATTCGCTATAGTCAATTAGGTTGCCCATGTCACAGCTGGTCCAACGGTACAATAACCAGTCTTTAGGTGGAGTATTGTGGCGGATAGTCTGGTTTTCGATAAGCCAATTAATGCTCTCATTGGTCTGATCAAAATCAGCCACCGTCTGAAATTCTGGTTGATCGTAAGTTACACGGTTGCTCCAGGAGATCCCACCGCTAATATTTGGAGAATCAGAAGCACTGAAGCCAAGATTAAAGTCCAGAGACTCACTTACGGATGCTGTTGCAATAGTGTTTTCTGGAGCATGGCTCATATGACGTAAAGGGGCACCATTTAAATAACTCAGTGCCAGTTTAAAGGCTGTTGGGATTGTGTAACGGTAGTCTCCACCGGTGGCAAAACCATAGATCTGCTCTTTATTCGGTACATTAGTCATGTCGAAACCAGAACCTCCGTTTAGAAGCAACTTGGCTTCCTTAGCTCCATTCGGCAGCAAAGATTGGTTCCAGACATTTTCTAAGGAGTAAATTAAGCGGATCTTCTTCGAGCGTGCATCGCTATCATCGAGCTGTAGCAAGGTCGAAGTGTAAGCTTTTAATGTATCTTCAGCATGTGCTGGAGCTAGAGAACCAAGTAATGCGAGCGCGATAATACTCGCGGAAAGATGCTGTTTTTCCATTGTTGTTTCCTATTAGTCAGCCCATAAAGGTTATTATTGGTTTTTAACAATAACTCTATGGGTGTTTTATAATTATGGACAGGTTATTAATTGGTGCTCAATAATTGAGCGGTGAAATATTGCATCTTGTTTTTTAATAAAAAAAGGAAAAGTATAGATTCGTGGGATTAATGTCTCATAGTTTTTAAATTCATTACTCAACTATAATAAATAAGAATGTGGTTATTAAGTCTTACCTTTTTAAGTTATTACTTAATTTTTATTTTCTAATGTTATGTTTAAGTTCCTTATTGATAGAAGTGAAGTTTATAAATGTTAACCATGTTATTGTTGAGGTTTTTGTTATGCCAAACTAAGTAAAGTGTCGTTATGTGGTCATTACGGCTTCCTGAATTTAATTTAAATTAAAACAGTGGTTTATGTTTGTTTTATTATTGGTTGTTTCGAGCTTAATGTAATAGTTGGGTGACAAAGTCCGTCAATGAATTTGTCATATTCGTGTATGAGGTTATATGTTCTTTTAAAACAGAAAAATTAAACTTTACGTTTGAGATGGTAAATATAGGAAAAGAAATAATTAAATAATCATGTTTCCGAGGATATAAAATGTAAGGTACTTTTAATTAAACGAATGCTTGAATAAATTATGGAGTGTGAAAAAGTGCTATTTAAGCTACGCTGTCCTATATTCCAGGTAGCGTCTTGTTTATACAATGCGTTTTCTAGGCTTAAAACTGGTTTACGTACTGTTAATCCCTTATCAGTTTCTTAATTACACATATTGGCAATATGCTCGCCAAGTTACATGTATTGGTGTCAATGAAAACAGTATCTACGATAGTTCCCTCTGGGTTGGAACTCCCACCATGAATTTCTTTCATGTTCAATGTGAAACAATACCAATATTATTCAACTCGTGAAGCAAGTATAAAAAACGGACTGCTCTGGTGTTAGGCACTGCGACCACCGTTTTTAGTACGAACTGTTCGTCGTGAACGCCGCGCAACCTAACGATTGGGAAAACCAAAAAACAAAAATATCCCCATGCACAGAGTTAGGAAAAGTCTGCTTTATCTAAGGAAATAGGATACCAACTCACGATGAATAACGATTTCACATTTGCTATCAAAAGCATTCGCTTTGATGAGAATTACCAACCATCAGACAATACGCGAATCACTACCAACTTTGCTAATCTGGCTCGTGGAAACTACCGCCGAGAGAATCTGCGCAATGCACTCCGAATGATCGACAATCGTTTTAATGCCTTGGCACATTGGGATAATGCGCAAGGTGACCGCTACTCAATAGAGCTTGAAATCATCTCTGTTGATATGGATATCCAAGGCAGTGGTGAAGCCTTCCCATCGATTGAAGTGCTTAAAACCAACATTGTTGACCACAACACTAACGAGCGCATCGAAGGCATTGTGGGCAACAACTTCTCTTCATACGTTCGTGATTACGACTTTAGCGTTTTGCTGTTGGACCACAACAAAAACCAGCCCCGTTTCAGCATCCCAGCTAACTTCGGTGATTTGCATGGCAAACTGTTCAAAGCTTTCGTTAATTCTGAGTCTTATAAACAGCATTTCAAAAAGCTGCCTGTGATTTGTTTGAGCGTATCGGACAACAAAGTATACCGACGCACCGAAAATCAACATCCTGTTTTGGGCTTTGAATATCAGCCGAACGAATCTTCGTTGACGGAGCAGTACTTCAAGAAGATGGGCTTACAGGTGCGCTACTTTATGCCGCCAAACAGCGTTGCACCGTTGGCATTCTACTTCTTCGGTGACTTGTTGAACGACTATTCAAACCTAGAGCTTATCAGCACGATAAGCACGATGGAGACATTCCAGAAGATTTACCGACCAGAAATTTATAATGCCAATGCGGTTGCCGGTAATTGCTACCAGCCAAACCTAAAAAACCTAGACCACTCGCTAACTCAAATCGTTTACGACCGAGAAGAGCGCAGCCAACTGGCGATTGAACAAGGGAAATTTGCCGAGGAGCATTTCATCAAACCTTATCAATCTGTGCTTGAACAATGGTCTGCAAACTACGCGTAACCGACAACGAGAATCTAGAAAGGAATGACGATGAAAACACTATTACCGACTTCAACGGCTGGCAGCTTGCCGAAACCTTCTTGGCTAGCGGAACCAGAAAAACTTTGGTCACCGTGGAAACTACAAGGTGAAGAACTGATTGATGGCAAACGCGATGCGCTACGTGTCGCTTTGCAAGAACAAGAACTGGCAGGCGTTGATATCGTCAGTGATGGCGAGCAAACTCGCCAACATTTTGTGACGACCTTTATTGAGCATTTAAGCGGCGTAGATTTTGAAAACCGTAAAACGGTGACCATTCGCAACCGCTATGAAGCAAGTGTTCCGACGGTGGTTGGGCCAGTAAGCCGCACAAAGCCCGTGTTTGTTGAAGATGCAAAGTTCTTGCGTCAGCAAACTAAGCAACCTATCAAGTGGGCGCTGCCAGGCCCTATGACGATGATCGACACGCTTTATGATGATCATTACGGTAGCCGTGAAAAGCTGGCTTGGGAATTTGCAAAGATCCTCAATCAAGAAGCGAAAGAGCTTGAAGTGGCAGGTGTCGACATCATTCAGTTTGATGAGCCTGCGTTCAATGTGTTCTTCGATGATGTGAACGAGTGGGGCATTGCATGTTTAGAGCGTGCGATTGAAGGGCTGAAATGTGAAACGGCGGTGCATATCTGCTATGGCTACGGCATCAAAGCGAACACGGATTGGAAGCAAACGCTAGGCACTGAATGGCGACAATACGAAGAAGTATTCCCTAAATTGCAGCAATCGAATATCGATATTATTTCGCTCGAATGTCATAACTCGCGAGTGCCTATTGAGTTACTTGAGTTGATTCACGGTAAGAAGGTGATGGTTGGTGCGATTGACGTTGCAACCAACGAAATTGAAACGCCAGAAGAAGTGGCGAACACACTGCGAGAGGCATTGAAGTACGTTGATGCCGACAAGCTTTACCCATGTACCAACTGTGGTATGGCGCCTTTGTCTCGTGAAGTATCAACCGCTAAGCTCAATGCGCTAAGTGCGGGAGCGGAGATTGTTCGTAGAGAGTTGGTGGGTTGATATTAATACTTAGGCTCCGCACCATGAACTAAAGTTAGGGTCATTCCAGCGAGTTTAAACGAGACTAGGAATCTGATTACAGCTCGCTGGGAAATAGCGATAACTTTCGCATTTCAAAGCACTCTGTGGGTAGATCCTGAATCACGCTCGTTCCTCGCTGTTCAGGATGACGGTTGTTGAGATATACGTTACTCATGTACACAACTATTTGGTTTGTATCCAAAGTTGGGTCATTCCAGCGAGTCTAAACGAGACTAGGAATCTACTAACAACTCACTGGAAAATGGCGATAACTTTCGCACTTCAAAGCACTCGGTGGGCAGCTCCTGAATCACGCTCGTCCCTCGATGTTCAGGATGACCGTTTTAAATAAAAATGCCGCTCACAGTAAAGTGAGCGGCATACATTTCCCGTTTTCAGCCTCGGCCAAGGCTTAATTCAACTCCACGTTCCTCATCTCAGGGTGCTTTAGCAACATCACACGAATCCAGTGATGCACTACCCACATCACCATCGCGGTGAGCAGAACCGCGACGAAAATCGAGCTGAAACGGTACAAGATCGAAAAGAACGCGTCTTTTTGTTCTGGCACCAATGAGGTCGTCAGCGGAACCGATAGGGCAGACATGGCAGAAAACGCGATAGCCGCTTTAATTTGCCCCTTGGTGAGCCACAAGCAGAATGGCCCCATTGCAATGGTAAAGGCGAGCCAAAAGAGTAGCCCATGCCCATACCAACTGCCCAATATCAGCTGAACAGCCATCCCTGCGATGCAGCCTAGTGCGGTGCCGATGATGCGAATTTTTGCCATGGCGAGCGAGCCCGCTAAAGTCATTGGGGTTAGGATGATCAAAATGGAAGCTTGTGCGGATAGCGAGTCATATAAGTCTGCTACTTGGAATACGATAAATGCCGCCATCGCCACTACCCAACCCATGGCAACTTGGCTGATGTAGTCAATATCGCTTTTCACTGGGGTCGACATCTCAATGTGCTCGGCGGAGGATTTTGGCTCCGGGAACAACCAATACGCGAATGCGCAAACAAAAATATTGCTGAACGCCATCACCCACATGTTAACGTTGAACTCTTCAATATCCATGAAGTTATAGCTGGCAAAGTTCAACACAATTGAACCCACCAACAGCCCCATGTAACCAAACAAATAGGTTTTCTGGTTCATCATTGCAATGCACTTAAACAGCATCATGATTCCGACGGCAACGGTCATTAATGTTGGATGAAACTGCAAGTATTCCAGTAAAAATGTGGCTTGTATGGTTGTCCACACCGCAGAGAAAAACACAATCAATAAAGCCGAAAGATTAAAGTGGTCCATTCTGCCCAAAATAAACAGCGGCATCATGATGGCAAAAAATCCGTAAGACCAACCGAAGATCATGCTTAGCGCGAGCCCTAAAGAGCAGCCGAACCAAATTCGTAAGGTTTTCATTGTCGCCACCTAGTAAATGAAGTGGAACCAGCTTGCGAGGTGAATCTGTGCTTGCGCCATCCACTGCCAGAAAATGTTGTTGTCTGGGTACAAAACAATGGTAGCGCGAGAGCCGACAAACAGTGCTGGTGGTAACTCTTCGCTGCTGGTTAGGTTCACTCGTGTACGCTGCGCATCACGTACCCAGCGGTTGTTTACTTCCACTTTGGTTAGTGCGCCATTAGGCGTTTGTTGTGCGGCTGCTACACCGTAATCGCGGCTAGCTAAATCAAAGTCGTACACCGAACCTGGGTTGGCATCAAATGTGACCAGGGCGTGGAAAGTCTTGTCTACGTTCGCGACGGATTTTTCACGAAAATCAGCGGCTACCCAGAGTGATCCTGTTGGTACAAATGTCAGCAATGGCATGTTGGTGTTTGCCATCGTGCCAACTTCTAGTTGCAGGTTGGTCACGACACCATCACTGGGAGCGAGTACCGCGGTATTTGCCAAATCAAGTTGCGCCTTTTCGATGCCGTTTTTGGCAATTCGAACGGCGGTGCTTTGACCTTTTTGATCGCCTAATTGCGCCTCAATGACTTTTAAGTTTTGTCGTTCCGCTTTAAGCGCTGCACGTGATACCTGATTTTGGGCAAAGGCATTGTCGAGTGTCGATTGAGAGATGACTTTCTGCTTCGATAACGTCAGTAAGCGGTTGTATTCGCGGTGTGCATTATCAAATGTCGCTTGTGCGCGGGCAATATTGGCAAGAGCGGCTTCGCGTTGAGAATACAGCGTTGCTTCTTTTTCATAAGCGGATTGCAGAGACAGCTCCGCCTGTTCAAGCGCTATCTTGTATTTACGATCATCAATCGTAAATAACACATCGCCTTTTTGAACGGACTGGTTATTCTCGATGAGAACGTCGGTCACTTTACCAGATACCTCGGGCGCGACTTGGACAACGTATCCTTGCACTCGTCCTTCGGTCGTTAAGGGGGCGTGGCGGTCAGCAATGATAATGTACAAAAAAAGTACGATGAACAGGACAATCAAAGTTCGCATCCAGTGTTTGAATTTTTGGTCAGCCGTCATTACAAGTTCCGTTAAACATATTGGATAGCGGATTATAGAGAAGTCACTCACAATTCAGTAGAATGATAATACGAACATAAATGACCTAAAAATAGGACAATGAACGTTAGTTTTGATGATATTTACCTATTCACTCAGACGGTGGTTCACGGCGGTATAAGTGCAGCGGCAGAGGCGAATCAACTACAACGCTCAAAAGTGAGTCGTCGCCTGCAAGAATTAGAGAAATCGCTCGGGGTACAGCTTTTGATCCGCACAACACGCAGCATTGAGTTGACGGAGCACGGGAAACGCTTGTTTGAGTTGGTGGGGCAGCCTATTGACCATATTCAGCAAGGTTTAAATGCCATGCACGAATATCAACAAGAGCTGACGGGCAAGGTGCGTTTAGCCATTCCTTCCGCATTGATGAGTTCTGCCGCGTTTAACGCGATCATCACCGAGTACACAACGCGGTATCCGGAGATTTCGGTCGAGATTGAAAACCATCAAGAGAGTGTCGATCTCAAGCGTCAATCGTTTGATTTGCAGCTTCTTCCGAGCGTGGTCAAAGTCACCGATGACAGCTATGTGCAGTTCAGTCTTTTGCCTTATCGTAGTCACTTTGTTGCGTCAAAAGCCTATCTAGAATCGCATCCGCCAGTAAAAACGGTGGAAGATCTTAAGCAGCATCGCCTTTTAACTAATCGTTACAATGCCGATTTGCTCGATTCAGATCTGCATGTGGCGTTGCGCTCGGACGACCTCAACTTGCTGCGCTCGATGGCGATAGCAGGAAACGGCATCGCGTTTATTCCACAAATTCATTCTAAGCCTGCATTGCGAGATGGTTTGTTGGTCGAGGTGCTGCCTCAATTCGCGCATCCGAAGCAGCATCTTACTCTGATTTATCCCTCGGCCTTATTTCTGCCCAATAAAGTCAAAGCCTTGATTGAACTAATTCGAGAGAGATTTAAATAGTCAGTTCAAACCACACTTAAATAAGGGCAAATGTGTGAGCAAAGGTCATCTTTCTAGGTTTTATTGCTCTAACATGAAAGGGTTCTGATACATTAACTGTTGCTCAACTTGTTGAGTATGGTTTGTGGTCGCACAAGATAGGAGATGGAAATGTTATCGAAAGGAAACACGGGCCTGATTGTGGTGGATGTTCAGGGCAAACTCGCTACATTAATGCATGAAAGCAACGCACTGATTGAAAATATCACGAAACTGGTAAAGGGTGCCAAAGCGCTAGATTTGCCTATTCTGTGGCTAGAACAGAATCCAGAAAGGTTGGGCTCAACCGCGGAGCCGATTCGTGAAGTGCTTGAAAGCACGCATTTACCTATTACCAAGTACACGTTTGATGGTTGCAAAGAGGCGACGTTTAAGGTCGCGGTGGAGAACGCGAAAGTTGATACCTGGTTGGTTTGCGGTATTGAATCCCACATTTGCGTCTATCAAACCGCGGTTTCTCTGCGCCAGTCCGGTTATCGCGTTGAATTAGTCACGGATTGTGTATCTTCCCGAACCGCTGCCAATAAAGCGCTCGCTCTTGCGAAGTTAACCGCTAACGGTGTGGTGCTCACTGGGCTAGAAATGTGTTTGTATGAAATGGTCGAAGATTGCCGAGCACCTGAATTCAAAGAAATTCTGGCGCTCATCAAATAGTGTAATCATTGTAATCAGCAACAATTTTATTTGAACACGCTATTCAAATTCTCGTTGATATCTTGGCAACATCGACTCGTTGCCAAGTAACCCGCCTTGGTGAATGTAAATCACCGTTTTATCAGTGTTCTCTTCCAACCAAGGGGTGAGGCATTGCCACATATACGGGTCGTATAACAGGTCAAATTCGAGGTCGGTTTGTTCAAAGAGTGCTTTCCATGTGATGTAATCTTCTTCGTACAAGCGGCCAAAATGGTGTTTGTTGCGCACGGTTAAAATGGTTGGGTGGCTGTTTTCACCGAGCTGGTTGAACTGTTCGGTTAAGTAATCTGCATCGCCTACGCAAGGGCAAGTTAGCACTTCTATGCCGTGTGGGCTTAAATGTTTATGAAGATATAAAGCGGTCGTGCCAGTGCCTGATGGCAGGGCGACGGTAAACTGTTCTTTACCTCTCAATCGTGTCCAATCAAGAATTTCTCGTGCTAACTGTTTGATGCCAGCTTCAGCGAGGTGGGAACGTCCACCCTCTGGAATAAGCAATGTCGACTCATCTAATCTTCGTACCTGGTGGACGTATTCACTAGGGTGGAGTTCGCTACCGATGTCTTGCATGGCGGTGATTTTCATACCCAAATCGAGAGCGCCGCGATAGTTTCCGATGGGGGAGCTTTTTAGCCAAGATGGAATGTGATGAACATAAAACTCAAATGCCCAACCTTTAATCTGGGCGAGAGCCGCTAGCGAGTACATGGCATTAGATTGAGCGGAGCCAAAGCTTATTAACGTGGTGATGTCGGGATTTTGCTCTTCCATTAACGTCATAAACTTACGTGCTTTGTTCCCAGAAAAGTGGGAGTGGAGCATGTCGTCACGTTTAAGGAAAAATTTGCGCCCATTAAAGCTATGTTGGGTGATAGGACTTTCTGAGAGTTTCATGTCGATGCTGACGGAATAAACCGTGTCACCTTTGCCATTTAAAAAGGTGGCACAGTGTACCCGTTATTGAATGAAGATCAAAAGTATCGAGATCTTGTGTTCTACATTTCTTCGTCTTGCGACTCGCCATCAGTTACCTCGGTTGAAAGATCGATAGTAGCCACGCAGCCGTCATTTGGATGTGTATCAATAGTGAATTGCCAGCCATAGCGTCGGCATAAGTCGTCCACAATCATGAGTCCCAAACCATGGCCTTCGGCATCTGGCACGGAAGAGAAGCCTTCGCCTTCATCTCTCACCGACAGTGTGGTATCGGTCATGGTGATATGAATCGTTCCCGCTGACGTGGCTGCAATGCCGTTGCGAATTAAGTTACTCAACGTAATGTTAAGAACTGCAGTGGTCGCTTTGGTTTGCGGATGCCCCAATATTTGTACATTAAATTCCAGCGATTTTTCATCGGCTTGCGCTTGGCTAAGAGCAACGATGTTGTGAAGCTCTTGCTCTGATATGGTTCGAACGGGGCTGTCGTCTGTGTTGCGTTCATATCGCACCAAACCCAACAAAGCATCAACCATGGTCGACATCTGCAAAGTGGCATCTTGAATACGGCCAATCTGACGTTCTTGAAACGATGTACTTGGACTTCTGGCTAGCAAGCTGCTTGAGCCTTTCATCACTGTGAGCGGTGTTCTCAGTTCATGGCTGGCATATCGTGCAAAAGCTTGTTCACGTTTAATCACTTGATTGATTTGATGTCGATATTCATTAAGCTGATTTGCGAGCGTTTGGAATTCATTTGCAGAGCCTTCAGGGACAACAAATTTTTGTGTAGTGTCACCTTGATGGCGGTCCAGTTGTGTTTTTAGGGCACTGACAGGTTCAATGAGACGCAGAGAAAGTCTCGATAATAGGCTGCCAAAAATCAAAAGTAACCCGATGACAACCGCCAGCACCATAACGAGAACAAACATGAACTCGTTAGATGTAATTTCTATCTCATCAATCAGAGAGATCAGAATAATAGGATGTTCCTCTCCATCTTGCGTGTAGGTGCTCATGTAAATCATGCGAGTGTCTGGTTCGTCAGCAACTTCAGCGAGAAAGTACTTTTTATCTTGAATGAAGGGTTGATAGAGCTCAGGGACGAGATTGATGTCGTTGTATGCCGTTGTCAGTAAATCTAGTTTGATGATTCCGCTATCAGGATGGTTTCGAAAGTGCTCAATCGCCTCTTTTTTATCGATCATAATACGTCGTTCACCGACGCGATCTTCCGACCATAATAGCGCTCCGCTAACCAATGCGAAGCATAGCAAGCCAATCACAACCGACACTAGAAGGAAGAAGAGTTCAAGGCGTCCGGTTAAGCTTTGTGTATTGTTAAATAAGCGGCGAATCATGCCCCGGGCTCCAATCGGAAGCCGACTTTTGGAATGGTTTTCAAAACGTGCTCTTTGAATGGTTTGTCGAGCTGCCCTCGCAGTTGATAAATATGGCTACGCAGCACATCGTTATTCGGCTCGTCTTCTTGCCACAACCGGAAAGCAATCTCCTCACGTGTGACCACTTCTGGCGCGTTTTTCACCAGCATTTCTAGAATCGTGTACGTGGTTGGATTCAACGCCAACAGCTTATCTTGACGGTAGGCTTGATGCGTTTTTTGATCGATAGACACTTCGCCATACTGGAGTTTGGTTGATGCAACCGTACCGCGGTAGCGTTTAATCAATGCAGTCATGCGTGCTTCAAGAATATCGAGATCAAACGGTTTGGTGAGGTAGTCGTCGGCGCCGTGTTGGAAGCCTTTGAGCATGTCGTCTCGGCTATCAAGTGCAGTCAACATCAACACCGGAGTGTTATTACCCGCATCGCGCAGCTTGTTGCACAGTGTTAGGCCATCCATGCGCGGCAGCATGAGGTCGAGCAAAATGATGTCAAACGTATTATCTATCGCCAGTTTTAAGCCTAGCTCACCGTTGTCTGCATAATCCAGCTGCATGCCAGCACACTCAAAATAATCGAACAACATTCCCGCTATTTCACGATTATCTTCTACCAAAAGTACACGTTTCATTTATTCTTATCCAATCTCGATAAATTCGAATGCTGATCTTAACGAACATTATTCACTATAGGTGTGAAAAAGTTGTCGATAATGATTTTCTCACCTTTGTGTCGGTTTTCAATGTCTAGCTTAAATACCGTCTTATTATCCAAGTAAATCTACGACCTTTTGTTCATATCTATCAATTTTTCTTGGTGTATAAATGAGGCAGATTGTTTGATTCTGTTAACTCTATATAAAACATGAAGATACTAAATTATTTATGTGATCTTGAGCACATTGTTAGTAATTGCTGATTTTTACTGACTCACTCATAGAAAAAGTTCTTACTTCTCTTAAATCCTTTTTTAAATTATGGTTATTGCTTTTAAATACAAACGCTTAGATTCTCCCTTTTGAGATAATTCAATTAAATCAATGGCTTCATGTATAAGCGAAAATCTGCATTATTTTATTTTTATTAATAAAACTACATTTTCTGTTCTTGCTCTGTTCATAAATGAAAGCCTTCCATTAACTTTACTTGTTTAAAATCCATGATCCTTCCAATGCTTAATGCCAGATAAAAATCAATTTGTGAGGCTATCATGTTTAACAGTATACGCACTCGAATTGCTGTCAGTGCGGGTGGGGCAATGGCCTTCACTCTATTGATTGCAATGGGTATGACAACCAATGCGTTCACTCAAGTGAATGAACAAATCACTACAAAAGTAAAATCTCAACTGACCGAAGCCACCACGACCGACCTGAGCAATACGGCGATTCAGCAAGGGCTGAATATTTCCAACCAGTTAGAACCAGTGTTGGCGAACTTAAAGCAAGCGCGTTCAATTATCGAATTAAGCGCAGAGACGACCGCGACGCCAGACATTATTGTTAAACAGTTTATTGCGTCGCTAGAAGCTCAGAACAAAGCTGTGTTTGCTGGTTACATGGTGTGGGAAAAGCCATCGTGGGTTGAGCCAACGATTCAAGACAAAAGCCTTGGCTTTAATAGCGAAGGCTACTTAGCGCCATTCTTTTCGCCAAATTCGCACAACAGTTTTGATGTTGTGGCGATGGATAGCTTTAGTAATACTGAATTAAACAACAACGGTGAGCGTAAAGACGATTGGCACTTGATGCCTTACGAAACGGGCAAAACGTTCGTGATGGAACCATACATGTATCCGGTTCGCGGCAAACAAGAACTGATCACGACCATCAGCCAACCAATCAAGTTACGTGGCGAGATCATTGGCTCTCTCGGTTTTGATTTGTCATTGAACGAGTTACAAATCCAAAGTGAAGATTACGCGAGCGACTTATTTGATGGACAAGGCCGTATTCTGATTTCTTCGTGGAAAGGCATCACGCTGGCGAACAGCAGCCAAGCAGATCAAGTGGGCAAGAAAGTCTCTCATGAGTTGGCGTCTCAATGGGCGCGTATTCAATCCATTGCGAAACAAAAAGGCGCAGGCCTTGTGACGTTTGGTGGGGATGAGTATGCGATTACTGCAATTGAAACCAGCGATGCGCCTTGGATCGTTATGGTGTCGGTTCCCAGTAGCTTCCTTAAAAAGAACGTGGATGACTACGAGCGATGGAGTGAAGAACAAAGTGCAGAAGCTCTTGAAAAGGGAGTGTGGGCAGGGATTATTGCGGCTCTGATTGGTATTGTTGCGATGACGATGATAGCGACCTCGTTGGGCAAAGTGTTAACTAACTTAGTGGAGCGTTTTAAAGACGCAGCACAAGGCGAGGGCGACCTAACTTACCGCATTGAGGTGAAAGGTAAGGACGAAACCGCCCAACTGGCGCACTGGTTTAATACCTTCCTCGCTCGTATTCAGGAAATGCTTTTAACCGTAATGGCGACGGCAGACCAAGTTGATAAAAACGCAAGTGAAGGCCAAGCTCGCGCGGCGGCTTCGAGAGATCAACTGAACGTTCAAGTGAACGAAGTCAACTCGCTAGCAACGGCGATTAATGAGATGAGCGCAACCGCACAAGAAGTGGCAAATTCTGCGGTACAAGCAGCAGCGGCGGCAAGCCAAGTTCAAAGCAATAGTGCGAATGGCATGTCGCGTATGGACAATGCTGCAAGCGCGGTGGATAACCTCGCTTCGCAAGTGAATGATGCACAGCACCAGACGCAGAATTTGGTGGCTTCAAGCACGGCTATTCAGGGTATTCTGAGTGAGATTGGTGGCATTGCCGATCAAACCAACTTGTTGGCTCTAAACGCTGCGATTGAAGCTGCGCGTGCTGGTGAAGCGGGTCGTGGTTTTGCTGTGGTAGCCGATGAAGTCCGCAACCTTGCAACGCGCACACAAGGCTCGACAGAAGAAATTCGTGCAATGTTGGCTCGTTTGGAGCAAGAAACGCAATCAATCGTCGTGTTGATGGAGCAAAGCCAGAAGCAAGCGGTGGATACCAAAGAAGAAACACAAGCAGCGCAGTTGGCGTTGGCCGAAATCAACCAAGCTATTGAAGTGATTAATGATATGAATAATCAGATCGCTTCAGCGGCAGAAGAGCAAAGCTCGGTGTCGGAAGAGATCAACCGTAATGTGGTTGTGATTAATGATACGGCGATGGAAGTGATGGATACCATGTCATCTTCTGTAGCGATCAGTAACGAACTGACAGTAAAAGCCAGCGATCTTCACGGTGAGTTGAGTAAGTTCAAGTTGTCTTAATCAAGCGAGTGAGTTCAAGCCAGCTCACTCGGTTCATTTCCGGCAAAACGATTGGCGAGAAATATCGAACAAAACAAAAGGGCTCCAGAGTTACCTCTGGAGCCCTTTCTAGTATTTAAGTGCTGAAGAATTAACGACGCTTTGGTTTACGTTGACCAGCTGGTTTGCCTTGTCCTTGCAGGCGACCTTGACCTTGCGGCTTGCTACCTGCTGGGCGGTTTGCACCGTTGCCGCTAGGACGTTGGCCGTTGCTTGCAGGGCGTTGACTACCTTTTGAACCGCCTTCAGAGCGTTTGTTCAAATGGCCACCGAAGCCCGGTTGGTTTTTGGTATGTTTGGTTGCAAAGCGGTTTGCCCCGTGACGACCAGATTTACGACGTTGTGAAGGTGTTTGTGCTTCAATGTCTTCCGCAGGAACGAGACAGCCTTGTTTGTCACCAATCAAATGTTTTTTACCCATGCTGATTAGGGCTTCTCGGATCATTGGCCAGTTTGCTGGATCGTGGTAACGCAACAGCGCTTTATGTAGGCGACGTTGACGTTCACCTTTTGCTACAGGTACATCTTCACGTTTCTTATACTTCACTCGTTTCAGAGGGTTTGTCTCTGAGTAGTACATCGACGTTGCGTTACACATTGGCGAAGGGTAGAAGTTTTGTACTTGGTCACACTCGAAGTTGTTTTTCTTCAGCCACAGAGCAAGGTTCAGCATGTCTTCGTCTTCTGTGCCTGGGTGCGCAGAGATAAAGTAAGGGATTAAGTACTGCTTCTTACCCGCTTCTGCGCTGTACTTCTCGAACATCTCTTTAAAGCGATCATACGTGCCCATGCCAGGTTTCATCATCAGATCAAGAGGGCCTTTCTCTGTATGTTCCGGTGCAATCTTCAAGTAACCACCTACGTGATGAGTTACGAGCTCTTTCACGTATTCTGGTGATTCAATCGCAAGGTCGTAACGTACGCCAGATGCGACCATCACTTTCTTCACGCCTTCTACTTTACGCGCTTCGCGGTATAGGTCGATGGTGTGTTTGTGGTCTGTATTTAGCTTGTTACAGATGCCCGGGAATACACAAGACGGACGACGACAGTTCGCTTCCGCTTTTGGGTCTTTGCAACCTAGGCGGTACATGTTTGCAGTCGGGCCACCAAGATCGGAAATTGTGCCTGTAAAGCCTGGGACTTTGTCGCGAATTTCTTCAATCTCGTTGATGATAGATTCTTTCGAGCGGTTTTGAATGATTCGACCTTCATGCTCGGTAATTGAACAGAAAGAACAGCCACCAAAACAACCACGCATGATGTTCACAGACGTTTTGATCATGTCATACGCTGGAATTTTTGCTTTGCCGTACATAGGATGAGGAACACGCGCGTAAGGCAGGCCAAACACAAAGTCCATCTCTTCGGTCGTCAATGGGATTGGGGCTTGGTTTACCCAAAGTTCACGATCACCATGGCTTTGAAGTAACGCTCGACCAGAGTACGGGTTCGTTTCTAAATGCAATACACGACTTGCATGAGCATAAAGAATGCGATCGTTTCTTAGCTTTTCAAACGAAGGCAGGCGAACCGCAGTTGTTGCAGCATCGTGGCGTGATGGGCGAATCGTGATTGGTTGTGCAACTGGCTCATCTTTTTTAGTTTCACACTGAGTTTCTACTTCGTATGGGTTCTTTGGTACGAACGCTTCTTTACGAGGTTTTTCAATGCGAGAAGAATCGATAACCGTGTAGCCTTCTGGCGCGGCTGGCAGGTTCACGGCTGTACCACGAATATTAGTCATGGTGCTGATGTCTTCACCATTTGCGATGCGATGCGCTACTTCTACAAGTGCACGCTCTGCGTTACCGAAAAGTAGGATATCTGCTTTTGCATCAAACAGTACCGAACGGCGAACTTTATCTGACCAGTAATCGTAGTGCGCAACACGGCGTAGGCTGGCTTCGATACCACCTAAAACAATAGGTACTTCTTTGTATGCCTCACGACAACGTTGAGAGTAAACCAAAGTCGCGCGGTCTGGCCGTTTGCCACCCTCGTTATTTGGTGTGTACGCGTCATCGTGACGAAGTTTTTTATCCGCGGTGTAACGGTTGATCATGGAGTCCATGTTACCCGCAGTGATCCCGAAGAACAGATTTGGCTTACCAAGCTGCATGAATGCATCTTTGTTTTGCCATTCTGGTTGAGCAATGATACCGACACGGAAACCTTGTGCTTCTAGCAGACGGCCAATGATAGCCATACCAAAGCTTGGGTGATCCACGTAAGCATCACCGGTTACGATGATAATGTCACAGCTATCCCATCCTAGGGCGTCCATTTCTTTGCAACTGGTCGGCAAGAAAGGTGCCGTACCAAAACACTCTGCCCAGTATTTTTTGTACTCATGAATAGGAGTGATGTTATTGGTCATATTTTGCTCTCTGTTCCAGGGAGCGCGAATTATAGCGATTTGAGGATCAGGTATCTATACCAAACTCGTCTATTCAAGCTTAGTTCATCGAGTTTTATTTGGTTTGCAAAAATATCAAGGCTATATCGGCGATTTTATGTCTAATATCACCTTGAAAGCCTCATGGTTATAGGTCGAGTCGTGAAAAATGTCGCAATGTTAATACAACCAATAAGCAATGGTGTGCTTATTAAAAACAACGCCTATAATCAAATTAATGCATAGGAAAATGCAAAAAGCCGAACAAGCTCTGAAAAGGTTCTAAGTCGATTGGCTTACGTTGCCAGAATCTATTTTACAAGAGGATCAGCAGGTCCCAAATGGAATAAGGCACGTTGACTACGAACCTTGAGCATGAGGCTAATTAAAAAGGGGGCTAGGGAATGAGTGACTCAACAACAATAGCACATGAAAAAGTGCAACCGACATCCAATCCGACTCCAGTGATTGAATGGTCTTACAAGATTGATACTCGCGAGTTCGAATGCGACCAGCTAGGAATGGCAAATGCTTTTGGGTTAAATACGCCAGTCACCTGCTTAGATGATTTGTTTGAGCACATGCTGATGGGGCAACAGGAAACACTAAGGCAACGAATTTTAGAAGTGGAGATCCTAGGTGGGCAAGGTCGTTTTTCTTGTTGCATGATGCTTAATGAAGCTCGCTTAATACATGTCACAATTAGCTTTGAAAAGCTCAATGAGCGTATTGTTCAAGGCTCTATCATCCCGCAATTGACGATCACTGGCTGCGAAGAGTTAGCGAAAATTCTCGAAACGATTTTTGATTTACCGAATGTAGGGGTTTTAGTCGCGGACGAAGACACCCGAATCTTGGGTTGTAACCGCGCCTTTGAATTGCAAATGGGTTATCAAAACCGTGATTTGGTTGGACTTAAAACCTATATCTTTAGCACATCTCACCATAGTCAGGCGTTTTACGACCAACTCTGGCAACATATTGATGATGAAGGATACTGGAGCGGTAATTTATTGAGTAGAACTGCAAATGGTAGTAATCAGGCTCATCATCTTTGTATCTATCGGCTAACGTTTCATTCTGGACGGATTCTTTATCTCGGCTTCTCTACTGACATTTCGGCTTCCTTGTTGTGGATGAAAAATCGCTGTGAACAACAACATGATTGGTCAGCTTTTTTGCCTTCTAGAGAAGAGTTCGAACTGCAATTAGCTAATTTGGCGAACGAAAGTGGGAGTAAAGAACTCAATATCGTCATGACTCTCAGACCAAATTTTTCTGAAAAATGCTTACTTGAACAGCAACTAGGCTTCGCCGATTTTATTATGCGAAGCCGCTACACCAGTATAGCGGGTCAACTTTCTAGGGATGTGTTTGTTGTCTGTTTACAAACTCCTCACTGTCAATGGCTAAGTCCTTTACGTTTGATTCAAATTGCAATGAAAGGGTTCTTCACTGAGCTTAGGAATGAAATGGGAACAAAAATGCATACCACTATCGTCGAGGGACAAACGGGTGTGTCAATCCTCGGCTATGATACAAACAGGCCAAAGCAAGCGTTAGCGCATGCAGCCCAGGCGATGTTGTCCTCACTTTCTGGAGAAGGTGGCTATTTTAATTTTTATAATAGTGAGCTTCATTCTGAGTTAGTCAAACGCCAGCATTTAGAGGCATTTTTGGAAGCGCAAATCGACAGTGGGCTGGTGGATGTTCATTTTCAACCCATAATTGATAGCCGAACTGGTAAAGTCGTTAAGTTCGAGGCCTTAGCGCGCTTTTATCATGAAAGTGATGCCTATAGCACTCAAGAGATGATTACTGTTATTGAAGATTTAGAGTTGATTGCGGCTCTGGATGATGAGGTTTGTCAAGCCGCGCTCAAACACTTTCCGCGCTTGCAAGACATATATGGCGAGGAAATAGGGTTAACCATCAATCGCTCACTGAATACTAAATTGGATTCGCTCCAGGTTCTTCAGCGTTCGCATGACCTAATTAAAGCCAGTGGTGTCGATCCTAAACGAGTCACGATTGAGCTGACGGAAACAGCGTATTTTGAGCAAGACGAAGAGCATACGCAAGCGCTAGAGCAAGTGCGCAAAGAGGGCATTAAAATTGCGATTGATGACTTCGGTACAGGGTATTCTTCTTTTTCTTACCTAGAGAAAGGGCAGTTTGATTTACTGAAAATCGACCGAAAATTCGTTAAGAACATTCAGCATGGCAATACCAGTTATAATATTGTCAAAATGGTCACTGATCTTGCTCAGCAAATGAATGTAAAAGTGGTTGCCGAGGGCGTGGAGTCAGAACAGGAGCTTCAAACATTGGCTGAAATAGGTGTGGATTACATGCAAGGCTTTTTGTTCTCTCGTGCTCGGCCTGTCGATTTGATGGAGAAAGCGGAAAGTTACGAACATTTGTTTTCGGGTGTTGCTGTCAAACCAAAACAAGATGATGTATTGCAATCACTGAGCCATGAAGAGGTAAGGCACCTTGATCCCGGGGAACCATTATCGTTGGCGGTGGAATATATGAATTTAAGTCCAAGTTCGCCGTTGGTTGTCATTAACGAAAAGCGCTGTGTTGGTTTAGTTACCAAAGAGCAAGTTAACTTACACCTAACGCCTTCCATGGGGACCGAATTAGAGACTGAGCGAGAAAATTGGATTTGGAAACGCCCAGTGAACCAGGTTATGAGCACGGAATTTGTGCTCGTCAATGCGCATTTGTCCGTCGCTGCTATTCGAGAGCTAATCAAAACAGGCATTCGCTTCCCGTGGGTTTTATGTGATGAAAAAGAAGAATACAGAGGCGTGTTAACTCAAGAAGATGCGTTGAAGTATCTCGCTTCTTGTTGAATAAAAAGTCTCGCTGTTCTAGTACATTTGGGGATAGACTTTCGGTGGTTTGACGATAGGTGATTTGCTATTATCGCCACCCCAAAATGACTTTTGAGCGTGCATTTAACATGATTCAACAATTGCTGGTTACTTTTCCTCCGATGCTATTTGGCGCGCAAGCGCTACTGACTTTACTTCTCATCAAGGGCGATATTTGTCCGGGGCAGAGAGGCCGTCTTCATAAAATGTTGCCAGCAGTGGCGTTATTGTGGCTTGCGGTTGCTTCTCTTCGCATTGAAGCATTTATGATCGTGTTCGCTATTTTCTATTTCTACTCTCAGGTTCAAACCAAGAAAACGCGTGAAAAAGGCCCTCTTTGGGCGATGCATTTAGCGAATGGTTTGGCTTTTGCGTATGTAAGTATTCAAGCATTTGAACAGCCAAGCTGGCCTGCGTCTATTGCGATGGCAATAATGATATTTTTCCTTGGGGCGTCATTTTCTCAATTGCTTCTGACTATCGCTCGTAGCAGATTGCAGGCATTTCACCGTATTTTGCCAGTTACGGGCATTGTGTCTGGAATGCTGCTGGTAATCGCAACGCTATTTGCTTCTTACCAGTTAAATGAAGCGACATTGAGCGCCGCAACACAACCAATTTTATTGTCTTTAGCCATGCTCATTTCTTCAATCATTGTTTGGTGCTGGCATATCTTCACACATAAAAAACCGGAAAAGGTTCAACTGAGCGTCGCCCTGTTGCTCGCGCTTGCGTCAATGACGAGCCTACAAGGTTTATTCTCTCTGGCGGCTTAATCGCGAGTCGAGAAACAGAGCAATACTGCTTGTACTCAAGTCCTTTCTAGGTTGCTTGAGTATAAGGCACTCACGGTTTTGGATCGCGCTCACTTTAAATTCACGTGATTACGTCTACGCTTGTTTATATACCTTGTCGAAGAGGAGAGTCGCGATGGATTTAAGCAATGTAGGTAATTTGGACAGCATTATTTTGCTAGGTATCGTCAATGAAAAGCTACGGTTAGAGTGCGACAGTTTTGACGAGTTAGTATCGGTGTATGAAATGGATGTAGAGTCCGTTGTAGGCAAGCTTGATATGCTTGGTTATCAGTACGATCCATTGACCAACCAATTTAAAGCATATCAACGCTAAACCTTTCTTAATCCATATCCCTAAGCCATCTTGATTCCGTCAAGGTGGCTTTTACATTGTAGCCTTGCGGTTGCGAAAAAGGCTTGTAAGTAACGTTTATCTTTCTCTGAGTGACGCGTTGCAGCAAATAAGCGACGCCATAAGCCTTGGCCAAAAGGTTTACTGGTAATAAGGCCTTGGCGCGAAAATTCAGAAATAGCCCAATTTGGCAGTGCTGCAACCCCTAATCCTGCGGAGACCATTTGCACTAACATCAGAGTATTGTCGGCTTGCTTCCATTTGGCGGGCTCTACACCCGCTGGCTGCAAGAAGTGTTTTACGACGTCTAGCCTTTGTTTTTGAACCGGATAAGAGAGCATGGTTTGATCTGCGAGATCTTGCGGATCAATAACTTCTTTTTCCGCCAATGGGTGGTTGGTCGCGGTAATTAAGCGCATTTCAAAGTCGAATAAAGGTTCATAATGCACTTCAGAACGAGGTTGAATATCTGACGTGATAACGAGATCCAACTCGCCAGCTAACAGTGCAGGAAGTGGTTCAAAGCCAAAACCTGATGAAAAATCCAGTGTTACGCTAGGCCAGGCAAGTTGATATTCCCTAAGAGCAGGCATGAGCCATTGGAAACATGAGTGACATTCAATCGCCATATGCAACCGACCATTGACGTCTTCTTTCAAGCTTGCCAAATCATTTTCTGCTCTTGCGAGTTTGGGAAGAATATCTTCTGCAAGACGCAATAGGATTTCTCCCTCTGAAGTGAACTTTACCGGACGAGTTTTTCTAAGGAATAATTGTCCCCCAATCCGTGCCTCTAAATCTTTGATCTGGTGAGACAAGGCCGATTGAGTGAGATGCAACGCGGTCGCGGTCGCGGTTAGAGAGCCGGTGTCTCGAAGCGAAGTGAGTGTCCGCAAATGTTTTAGCTCTATCATGAATTCCTTTCATCCTTTGTTGCTCGCTATGAACAGAATAGCAATCGTATAAATAACTTAACGACAAAAAATGGATGTGTAAACGTCTAGACGTCTATTTGTTGTGTTTATTTGCGAATCATGTCTCCTCATGATGAATTTTTTTAATAAACAAGTTGAATAAATGGACGTTGTTCAAACCGCAGATGAGAGCGATAGTTTAGCCATCCAGACATCTTTTGTGACGAAAGATACTCTGACCCAAACAAATTGAACAAGATTGAAAAAGGAATAGGGACATGGCTACAACAACGCACGTACTAGGTTATCCACGCATCGGTGAAAAACGAGAATTAAAATTCGCTCAGGAAAAATACTGGCGCGGAGAAATTGATCAAGCAGAGCTTAAAAAGGTTGGGGAAGATCTGCGCGCTAAAAACTGGCAAACGCAAACAGATGCTGGCTTGAGTTTTACCACCGCTGGCGATTTTGCTTGGTACGATCATGTACTGACGACCACGTTGTTACTGGGTCACGTGCCAAAACGTCACGCAAACGGTTTCCCTGATTTGGATACGCTATTCAAAGTGGGTCGCGGTCAATCTCAAGCGGGTTGCGGCTGTGCGGGCGCTGCAGCATCGGATATGACTAAATGGTTCAACACAAACTACCACTACATCGTACCTGAATTTAGCAAGGACGATACATTTGAAGTGAGCTGGCCTCAACTGTTTGAAGAAGTCAACGAAGCAACCCAAGCTGGGCATAAAGTGAAGCCAGTTTTGCTTGGCCCAGTCAGTTATCTTTACTTAGGTAAAGAGGTAGAAGAAGGGTTCGATCGCCTGACGCTACTGCCACGATTGCTTACGGCTTACCAAGCTATTTTGGCAAAGCTTGCGAGTCAAGGTGTTGAGTGGGTTCAGATTGATGAGCCAATTTTGTCACTAGAGCTTGAAAGTAAGTGGGCTGATGCGTTCAAGCTAGCGTACCAAGTGATTCGAAGCGATGTAAAAGTGCTGCTAACGACATACTTTGACTCTATAATCGATACGCTAGACAAAATTGTAAAGCTACCAGTGGATGGTTTACATATCGATTTATCTGCCGCGCCTCAGCAGCTTGACGACGTGGTTGCCAAACTACCGGAGGGTTGGGTGCTGTCTGCTGGCGTGGTCAACGGTCGTAACGTGTGGCGCTCGGATTTGAGTGCGCAACTTGAACGCCTACAGCCAGTAAAAGAAAAACTGGGCGACAACCTTTGGGTTGCGAGCTCATGCTCTTTGCTACATAGCCCGGTTGATCTGGAACTGGAAACAGAACTCAGTGAGGAAGTGAAAAGCTGGTTTGCGTTCGCAAAACAAAAAGTAACAGAAGTCGCCTTGCTTGGCCGCGCACTCGATGGTGATCAAGATGCGATTCTCGCTTGTGATACCTACAGCCAGCCAATCAAAGCACGTAAAACGGCAACGCATGTGAATAAGCCACAAGTTCAAGCACGTTTAAACAGTATTACTGCGTCACTTGCCGAGCGCAGCGCACCTTACGCGGAGCGTGCTGCGCATCAAGCTGAAGTATTGGGCTTGCCTCTGTTACCAACCACGACAATCGGTTCTTTCCCTCAAACGGGTGAAATTCGTGTTCAGCGCAGCGCTTATCGCACTGGCCAGTTATCTGAGTCCGACTATATCCAAGCACTAAAAGGACATATTGCGGATGCCGTAAAACGCCAAGAAGCCCTTGACCTAGATGTGCTTGTTCACGGTGAAGCTGAGCGTAACGACATGGTAGAATACTTCGCGGAGAACTTGGCGGGCTTCCAAACGACGAAATTTGGTTGGGTACAGAGTTATGGCTCTCGCTGTGTGAAACCAGCCATTGTGGTTGCTGACATTGAGCGTGAAAAGCCGATTACGGTGGAATGGTCGACGTACGCACAATCGCTAACCTGCAAGCAGATGAAAGGTATGCTGACGGGCCCGGTAACGATTTTATGTTGGACATTCCCGCGTGAAGACATTACTCGTCAAGAAATCGCCCAGCAACTGGCACTGGCACTGCGTGATGAGGTTTCTGATCTGCAAGATGCAGGCATCAATATCATTCAAATCGATGAGCCTGCGATTCGTGAAGGTCTCCCGTTGAAAAAGCGCGATCACAAAGCGTATTTAGAATGGGCGGTGGATGCATTTAAGATCTCGGCAGCGAGTGCAAAACCAGAGACTCAGATTCACACTCACATGTGTTACAGCGAGTTCAATGAAATCATTGATTCAGTCGCGGCGCTCGATGCGGATGTGATTACCATTGAAACATCACGCTCAAATATGGAACTGCTTAAAGCGTTTGAAGAGTTCAATTACCCGAATGAAATCGGTCCAGGTGTTTATGACATTCACTCACCAAACATTCCGACGGAAGAGTGGATTGAAGGCCTAATAAAGAAAGCGGCAGAAAAGATTCCGGTACAACGTTTGTGGGTGAACCCAGACTGTGGTCTGAAAACACGTAACTGGGCAGAGACAGAAGCGGCATTGGCGAACCTCGTGTCAGCGGCGAAGAAACTTCGTGCTGAGCTGGCGTAAGGCACCTTTTTAGCAAATAAAAACGGAGACCGTTGTCTCCGTTTTTCTATTCTTAGCCGTTCATTTTCGTCGTTATACTATCCCGCAATAGCGGATGAATTGCTCGTATCGAAAACAACGTACTCACTGTGACTATTTCATTTGAGTACAAGTTTGCGCGGAAACCAACTCATCTGCCATCAACTGACCGCGAGAGTTACGCACTTTAATACGGTACATTAAGCCCATATCAATTTGCTTACGAACTTCCGGGTTATTGCAATAGGTGTAGATACTGGTATTCAGTACTTGATTTAACGGCTTTGCACCGAGTGCGTCATCGTTATAAATCATCATCATTTCAACAACATTTTTGTTGGATGAGACACGCATTATCTGCAGTGGACCGTATTCCAAAGGGAGACCTGCGGACAAGACTCCCGCTCGGTTTGATGCCAATAGCTCAAGCTGGCGTTGATTATCATCGGTAGATGAACAGCCCGCTAACGCACCAAATGCCAAGAAAAGACACAGTAATTTTTTCATAAATTAAAACACTTTTTTGAACGGTTTCACGATTACATTATCGTAAACACCAGCCGCTACGTAAGGATCGGCTTCTGCCCACGCTTTAGCGTCTTCTAGAGAGGCGAACTCAGCGATGACAGTCGAGCCCGTAAATCCAGCTTCTCCTGGGTTGTCAGAGTCTATCGCAGGCATAGGGCCAGCAGTAAGAAGGCGACCTTCGTCTTGAAGCTTTTGTAAGCGCTCCAAGTGTTGCGGGCGAACGCTCATGCGTTTTTCCAGCGAGTTCTCGACGTCCTGAGAAAAGATGACATACCACATAGCATAGTTCCTTAATTGGTAGGGTAAAGTGTTAATTTAACGCCTTTTTTGTGTCTCTCACAAGTGAACAACAGAAAATGTGAGATCCTTTCTAACAGTTAGCGCTGTAGGTTGACTAATTCTGAACCGGGCGTGGTTTGCCTTCACTGTCAATGGCTACGTAGTTGAAAGTCGCATCACAAACCATGAAGCGCTCGCCGACACCGTGTGCTTTTACCGGCTTGACCCATACTTCCAGATCGACACTCATTGAGGTGCGACCAATCTTAGTGCATTCGCCATAGCAGCAAACGACATCGCCAACACCTACAGGCTTCTTGAAGGTAATGCTGGACACTGAAACGGTAACAACGCGACCAGAAGAGATCTCTTTGGCCAGAATTGCACCTGCTAGGTCGAGCTGAGACATAATCCAACCACCAAAAATATCGCCATTGGCATTAGTATCGGCAGGCATTGCAAGGGTACGAAGCAGTAGTTGACCTTTCGGAGAGCTAATTTCTTGACTCATTGTGACATCCTAAATCTTAAAGGCGCTCAAACTAAGCGCCAACATAGTAAATACCTAGAACCAAAGGTCCTTAAAAAAACCGCAGACACCGGACCAGAGAAAGTTGGTTTACAGCAGCAAGAATGGTCTGATTCCGGTATGCCGTTTGATCGGTTTAGTGATACATGGAGCAAAACAGCGACCCGAAGGTCGCTGCAAAGTGCGCGGATTATAGCAAAACTGAGTTTTTAATCATCAGTCGACACATCGGATGAGTTATTTTTTTGTTCTTTTGGCATGTGTTTGTAAATGTAGAAGCCAGTCGCAATCATGTAGGCAAATGTCGCAATCAACATTCCGAATACTTTGAAGTTGACCCAAACATCCAGTGGTAGCTCGTAAGCGATATAAATGTTCAGACCAGCAAAGAATGAGAAGAAGCCGACCCAAGCCCAGTTGATCTTCGCCCAAATAGCATCAGGTAGCGAAATTTCTTTGCCCAACATGCCTTTAATGGCCGATTTCCCCATTGCGTGACTCGCTGCTAAACCGATAGCTAGAATCACATAAATGATGGTGACTTTCCATTTTATGAAATTGTCGTCGTGGAAGAAAAGGGTCATGCTGCCAAATATCGTCACGATAACGAACGTAATTAGCTGCATTTTCTCGACTTTTTTATACAGAGCATAGGTGACGACAAGCTGAATTGCCGTTGCGACGATCAGCGCTCCTGTTGCTGCGTAGATGTCGTACATCTTGTACAAAGCGAAGAAGACGATGAGTGGGATAAAATCTAGGATTTGCTTCATGGTGGCAAAATCTACCTAATTAGTGAATTGAAGACAGTCTAACGGAATCTGACAATATGTGAATACCGTCAAGGTTAGAGGTAAGAGAAGTAATCCCCTGACTGAATGATGCAACAAGCAACATTTCGCAAAGATGAAGTAGCAAATCGAAGGCATAAAAATTGCCGCGATAAAGCGGCAATTGAGTTGATAGAATTTAAGATTTAAGCAACACGTTGATATTGAGAAATAAGCGTTTTGACATCTTCTAAATAGCCTTCACGTAACAGGTTATCAACGGTTGCTTCAAGCTCTTCGAGAGACATCGTAAAGCAAGTGGATTTGCCGGTCATTAGGCTCAGATACTGATGGTATTCTTCTTCTGTATAGTGGCCTAAGCGATCGAGTAGTAGTGCTTTGATTCCATGATGAATCAAGCCGTAGTATGTGTGTCGATGAAGTAACATGGCGATCTCCTTATCAAGCTCATCCGCTAACCATTTGCAGCTTGCTTGACCCTCTGGATAATTCGATTTACTTCAGTAATGCACATCTAGTGCCAGTTTTATCTTCGCAAATTAGAAAGTGTTGGAAGTAGCAAAACTCTCATGTTGCAACCAGCGCTTGATGACGGTTTGGAGCGCATTTAACGTGGTTGGCTTTTCAAGTCTGTCATCCATGAGTTTCGCAATGAGCTCCAGCTCTTTAGCTCCAGACTCTCCAGATAGTGCGATGATAGGAACGGAAGGCGCAATTTGCTTAATTCGTTGGCTTGCGTCAAATCCATTCATCACTGGCATCTGTACATCCATAAGCACCAAATCAATCTTGTGCGACTGAAATAGCTCCACCGCAGAAGCGCCATTATTTGCTTGTAAGCTGTTGACTCCCAGCCTTTTTAAGTACATTTGAACCAAAGTACGCTGCACCTCTTTGTCATCAACAATGAGCACTGTTGGTGCATCGTTACTTACTTGTACGTGTTGGTCTGTGCGAGGTTCAGAATGTGGTGCATTTACTTTCCAGCCATTGAAGTCCGGTGTTCTCAACGTCTCTGGTTTGGGTGCGTTTGGGACGACCGGGAAATACAAGTAGAACTCAGTAAATTCGCCTAATTCAGACTGGCACTCAATTCGTCCGCCAAAAGAGCGCATAACGCGTTGACAGTAGCCCAAGCCAAGGCCGCTGCCGCCACTTTTTTGATACGAGAAGAAGTCGTCAAATATCTTGTGTAAGATACTGCTATCTATGCCAGGGCCACTATCTCGGAAGACCAGAATGTTTTCGTAGGCCCCCGTTTGGCTACGAATCTCAATTTGACTATCGGGATAAGAATCAAAATAGTAGATAGCATTGCGAATCAAATTGAAAATGACAAAGTTAAACAGAGTTTCGTTTAACTTCGCGACAAAATCGTGCTCTTGGGGCAGATTGATCCTTTCAATTATTTGATCGTTTTCAAAGCCATAACGGCTGACCGCTTGATCGACAGCTTTATGTATAGAAGTAATAGTTAAGGGTTCGTGCTCAGGTGAGCTGTCGCTGACTTCTCGTAAAATAATGTCGATAAGTTGGCGACCACGCTGAATCGCTGCTTCTCCTTTATCAATCTCACTCTTTAACGTCTCAAGTGAAGCGTTTGATTCGATATGCTGTTTTAAAGCTTCAAATCGTAATTGCACTTGAGCGAGAGGGTTACGCATTTCATGCGCAATAGAGTTAGCGAGCGCACGGCTTTGGCGTACTTTTCTATCGGCCTCGATGGTGCTCTGGATGCGAACTAATAAGGTTTGCAATGCTGAAATTTCTTCATTAGAAAACAATTTATTATCCATTTTGTGTGAAGAAATCAGTAAGTGCGTAACGGACTTTCCACGACCAAAAAGAGGCATTACGAGCGCCGTATTGCTGGATCGCATACGTTCGTAGAGCTTGCGCATTGAGCCTTTAGACGAGGAGGCATAATCAATTTCTTCAGACAGTTCATCAAGCACGAGAACAGACTTGCTTGACGGTAGATAATCTTCATAAAACGTTTCGGTGTAACTGCTGGTGACGAGCTGCAATTTATTATTTGGTATATTCAGTAACGCTGCTAACTGGCGCATTGCATCATCTATTGAGCGTTTAAATTCTTCTTCTAATCCAAGAATTTGTTGAACGGGTGTATGTCGTTTCCCATAAATAAAATAGGACGCGAAACGACTGACGCGTTTGTAAAGCAAGTGCCAAGTGATACCGATGAGTGCGCATAAAGGCACCGCTACAAGCCATTGGTTATCTTCCGAGATAGGAATAAATATTGCGCCCAGCGGGAGGACGAAAATGGCACAGACAAACAGCGCGCTAACGGTTAAGTATGTGAGGTATTTAGCGCTATAAAAGCGAGAAGTAAGCAGGGCATAGCCTACAAACAACATTTCACTAATTGAAAGTGCTGGTGGTAACCAGGTTAAGGAAAAGTCACCAAGGAAGTAAGTCATTCCAAGGTGTATCACTGCAGTTGATAACATGAAGACCAAAATGCCGGCTATCATATAGTTACTTTTTGCCAGCGTGAGTTTGCTGCTGTTCGCTCGCATGGTAATCAAGTTCAGCAGGGTTAATACCACAAATGTCAGCAAACTAATAAAGAAATATGAGGTATGGGGACCAAACTCGATCACGAACTGGCTTGGACCGCTAATGGTGACATTTTCGACAGTAAGGTTTGGCACTAAGTTGATGTAAAGCGAGTACGTTGCTAGTGCCACAAAGATGATTTTTTGCCAGGCTTTGACCGCAGTTTTTTTGATATCAGCCGCTAGCTGGCAAGAAAAATAGAACGCGAATGCAAAGGCAAAGAATGACGCCAAGTTCGCCAACTTCGCCATAAAAATACCGCCAGCGGAGCCCAACTCCGGCAATAAATCGGTATGGAAGTATGCATTGCTGCTGATCCAAACGATGATGCAACTAGAATAAGCAATGTACGGCGCATGATGCGAGCCTAAAATCGTTTCACTCTTCTGTTTTAGGCGATAGCAGTAATATAACAACCAAGCGAACACCACCAGTACAGTAGCGTATAGCGTCATTGCTTTTGGATAAAAAAGGCCGTGAAGATGAATATCAAGCATGTTCATTCACCTTTTCATCAATTCTTTTTGTTCGTACGCGGTGTTTGTAGTCGCGAAACTGTATGTCTTGAAATGCTTCAACCATCATACCTAAATTCCAGAAACCGCGGTATGTCTTGGTACCGTCACCGTTAATGTCGCGGTATCCTGAGTGAAAGTAGGCCTCTAAATCAATAGATTGATAGAAATTTAACATAAATATTTGTTCAATAATGGTAAAGCTGAGCTTATAGCCTGCTTTATATAGCTCACTCATCAATGCTTTTTGTGCCAAATACAAAAAGTACAGTTTTTGTTGGATGTTGCCACCCACTGTCAGACGCAGCACTTCGCAAACCGCTTCAGTGTTTTTCAAGTGAGATTGGAACTGCGCATCAAATTCAATAAGAGTCCGTTGGCGAGTTAGATCGTTACCTCCAAAAAGGCCTAATTGATTAAGAGTAATGTAGCCATAATCAGGAAGGCAAAACTGCCATTGCTCACTACTAAATGGTGATGAATAGCTGAGCCAGGTATTTCTTTGGTGCCAGTTTTGCACCAAAGCGGAGGAGACCATGATTGGTGTAGATGACGGCTTGAACAATAGCACAAAGTGTTGACCTTTCTGCGAGAGTGATAATAGAGGCAATATCTCAAACCATTGTTCAGTTTGGACGAAGAGCTCAAGATTGCTCAGTGTGATTGCTTCGGAAATCGGCATTAATGCAGCGTGATTTGGCAGTGTTACCTTTAGGTCGCATTCGGCAATATCTTCGATCAATATGCTTGAATAGTCGCGGTCGTCAAACGAGAGCTGAGTTGGTCTTGTCGCTTCATTTAAAGGGTGCTTTTGCTTGATCGCAGCAATCTCACATTCACACCAGAAAACCATCCAATGCGGGTAACAATCTGCGGCAATTTGTTCAATTAAGAGCGCCTCTTCGGAGAAAGGCGTTGGATACTGCTGTACTAAATCTCGATAATCCATTAATTCAAACAGTACGGACAGACTCTTAGATGCGTATTTAGGAAAGAGGGATTTAAGAAGCTTTATTCTATACAAAGCAACTTGTTGAAAAAGAGAAGATCTTTCTTGCGGTGTAAGAGTAAGAAGAACCGTGTCAACCAGCGCCTGTTGTTTTGACTCGATCGGCAAATCTGTACTGGCGAGGGGCTCCAAAGACAGCTTAAGACTCATGATATAACCTAGTTCTGACGTTTTTTATATTTTGTAATGGTTTATATCATTTTGATAAATTTATGCTATTGGTTTCTATTTATATAGTTATGTAATGCAAGAAAAGACAAAAAAACCGCTCATAGTGAGCGGTTTTTAGTTCATTCGAGAAAGGACTAAGCTTCTTGCTTTTTAAGCTCAGCTTCTGCCGCTTCCTCTTCTATTAGCGCATCAACGATAACTGCACATGCTGCATCACCAGTGATGTTTAGTGCTGTACGAATCATATCGAAAATACGGTCAAGAGCGAATAGCAGTGGTAGACCTTCAATTGGAATGCCAGCGGCAAGAAGTACGGCAACCACTAGGAAAGAAGGACCAGGAACACCCGCTTGACCAACCGCACCCAATGTAGACGTTACGATAATTGCAATGTAAGCGCCCATACCTAGGTCGATATTGAACAGTTGAGCAAAGAAGATAGCAACCAAGCCATAGTAAATCGCATTACCTGACATGTTGATCGTTGCGCCTAGAGGCAGAACAAATGACGCGGTTGAATTTTTTACGCCCAGTTCTTTTTCACAGGTGTCCATTGTGACAGGCAGTGTCGCCATAGAAGAAGCCGTTGAAAGCGCAACAGCTTGTGGCTTTTTCATTGAAGACAGGAACTTCTTCGCTGATGTCTTGGTGAAAATATGCACCATTGCTGGGTAAACAACGAAACCGAAGATTAGGATTGCGGCAACGTAAACAACGAACAGTTTGAATACCACCATTAGTGCGCCAAAACCGAATGTACCGACTGCTTCTGCCATCAGACCGAACACGCCGATAGGGGCAATGATCATCACTTTGTTGATCATCCAAACCATTGCGTCAACGATGCAGTTAACACCATTAATGATTGGCTCACGACGCTCTTTTGCTTGCTTAGAAATTGCAATACCAAAGAACATACAGAAAACGAGGATCTGTAGGATGTTTGCTTCATTTAGTGATTGGAAAACGTTGGTTGGGATCATACCAGTGATGGTTGCCCAGAAAGTAGGTAGCTCACCTTTTGAAGCGTATTCTGCTGAGAACATGCCTTCAACGCCAGAGACGTCGATCCCCATGCCTGGTTGGAATACTTCACCCATAAATAGTGCAAGCGCAACGGCTAGGGCGGATGTTAAACCGAAATAACCTAGAGTGACGATGCCAACTTTGCCTGCTGACTGGCTGTTCCCAAGACCAGCTGCGCCAGAAATCAAGGCTACAGCGACCAAAGGAATAACCAACATTTTGATTAAGTTGATAAAGATAGCACCTAAAGGAGCGAACACCGTCGCATCATGACCCATCATGGCACCAACGGCTGTGCCCACGATCATGGCGATTACGACTTGTACGCCAATGTTGTTTAGCAAACTCTTTTCTTTTAACACTTCCATAACCTCTGTGCTAATAAAATGTAAAATCCTAAAATTACCCACTAACCATAAATGGTTTTATGGATAATTATCTCGCCTTGCTTTTTACACTTATCGTTTACAATTGGCAATATGCAGCAAGGTATTATTGATGGATTAATCGATATTTTATTGACGAACGATAAAGTTTTGTTCAATAGCAAACGTTTGCTATTGATTTTTGTTATGCCTGTTAGCTGTGTAATTGTTTTTGTTTATTTCTTTTTCTTGTTTATTTTTTGTTAACTGAGATGAGTTTTGCGTTTGCGAGCGTAGTCTGCGTCTTGCGTGACTTGGATTGATATTTATAACAATTAATTTCTTTCAAGCTCACACTTTTACCAATTAGCTTTGTGAAATGTTAATTGTTTTACATTCTTAGTTTTGATTGCATTGTAAACATAATGTTAATCAGGAATGGGCGAGACAAATATTAAGTACCAACATTTTAGTGTAGGGGAGTGCTCTCTCTGTTAATGCTCCCGAGCCGATAAAACGAAAATCAACAAGTAAGAGGTGAAGCGATTATGATGAATCTTGCTGCTGCATTACAAAGAAATGCTGCGAGTAAACCAGATAAGACGGCGTTGATATGTGGTGATGTCGAGATAACTTATGCGCAGTTTGATGCGATTACCGGAAAGATCGCGGCATCTTTAATCAACAAAGGGGTCGTTCCGGGCGATCGTATTGCGCTCTCATGCCCAAACATTCCTTTTTTCGCGTTTGTTTATTATGCGATACAAAAAGCTGGCGCGGTTGCTGTCCCATTAAATGTGCTTTTGAAAGCGCGAGAAATTAAGTATCACTTAGAAGATTCAAAAGCGAAGTTTTACTTCTGTTTTGAAGGGACATCAGAACTGCCAATGGCAAAAGAGGGGGTTAAAGCGTTTGAGCAGGCTGATATATGTGAAAATATGGTCGTGATGACTCAATCTCAAAGTGAAAACGAATGGAATGGTGTGCCAACTCTCAATGCGTTTATAGCGGATGCAAAACCATTGTCAGATTATGTACCGCGTAATGCGGATGATACTTGTGTTATTTTGTATACATCAGGGACGACAGGCTTACCAAAAGGAGCTGAACTGACGCAGCAGAACATCATAATGAATGCTCTGGTGGCACAAAACATTATGGGCAGCCAGGCCGATGATATTCACTTAGTAACTTTGCCTTTATTTCATACCTTTGGTCAAACCGTCCACTTAAATGCCAGTGTTTTGGGCGGGGCAACCTTGGTGTTAGTGCCTAGGTTTGAGCCTAAATATGTTCTTGAGCTGATGGAAAAACACAAAGTGACGTTGTTTGCTGGAGTGCCAACGATGTATATCGGTTTGCTTCATGTCCAACACCAATTTGATACATCCTCACTACGTGTTGCTATCAGCGGTGGAGCCCCGTTGCCAACCGAAATATTTAGATCCTTTGAGGAACAATTTAATGTCCCAATTCTTGAAGGATACGGGTTATCAGAAACAAGTCCTATTGCATGTTTTAATCATTTAGATCAGGAACGTATACCAGGATCGGTAGGTCAAGCGATTCAAGGCGTTGAAGTAAAAGTTGTCGACATTGAAGGCAATGCGCTACCGATCGGTGAAGAAGGTGAGATTGTTGTGCGTGGGCATAATGTTATGAAGGGATACCTTGGCCGCCCGGAAGTCACTGAATCCGCGCTACAAAATGGCTGGTTCCATACTGGTGATGTTGGCCGTTTTGACAGTTCAGGTAATCTATTTATCGTCGATAGAATGAAAGATCTGATCATTCGAGGTGGATTTAACGTTTACCCTAGAGAAATTGAAGAAGTGTTTATGACTCATCCTGCAATCTCAATGGTAGCGGTGATAGGGATTCCAAATGAAGAGTATGGCGAAGAGATAAAGGCTTACGTTGTGCTTAAACCGGGAGAGTACATTGACGCGGAAACATTACAAAAGTGGGGCAAAGAGCAGTTAGCCTCTTTTAAATATCCTCGTTATGTTGAAATTCGTGAGCATCTCCCGATGAGTGCAACAGGAAAGATTTTAAAGCGTGAATTGAAATCTGAATTGAATGTGGCTTAGTCAATTCAATGAACTTCGGGTCACAGCGCCACTTGTCTGGAGCGAGTGGTGTTGTGCACGTTACTCAAGAATAGAAGATGGCAATCTCTCGCTAGCGTGTACACATGAACTATCTGTTTACTCTATTGTTCGAGTTGTTTTATGTGCGCTTCTAAGCGTTTTGGATTGGTAATGGTCACTGAACCATATTTCAGTTCTAGCATCCCAATACTCTCTAAGTTTTTTAGTACTTTATGAACACTTTGACGAGTTAGCCCCATCATGTTGGCGATATGCTCTCTAGTCACTCTCACGACACACGGCTGAGTATTGATAGCTTGGTTGTGTTGGTATTCAGCAAGCAACAGCAACCTTCTTGCAATCCGCTCTTCGATTCCTCTAATCGCATCATCTTCGATAACAGAAATGGCAGACCATAAGCGGCGGCTAAGTAAGTCGAGAATCGTAGGGTAACTTTGAGGATATTTGGCGAGTAATTGGCGAAATTTATCACCAGGTAGTTCCAGTAAGGTCACGCCCGAATGCGCGGTTGCGCCAAAAATACGGGGCATGCCGGGAGAAAAAACATTGTCTCCAAACCAGCCTCCTGCCTCGAAAATCATTAATGTGACTTCTTTGCCTTTTGAACTCATCGAATTAATTCGTACGGCACCCTGTGCTATGACCATAAGAGAAGATTGAGGTTCCCCTTTATTGCAAATCAGTGCTTTTTCGTCGAAACAGCGAATTTTAGCTATTTGTGCTGCTTCACTAAGTCCTTTCTCGGGCAGCCCTGATAATACAGGACATTTGGCTAATAATGCTTTGACTTCTTCCATGTGCAACCTTACTGCATCCTGCTCTAGCTATTATTTGTGCTGGTTAAGTGGCAAAGTTTATCACTCTTTGATTGCTATGCTTTAGATTGGTTTGGAAAGTGCGGGCGTTGAATAAAAAATGATATGGTATAAACGCCATACAAGAAAACGCCCGCTAAACAGAATGTTAAGCGGGCGCTATAGCGTTACATCAAATGGAAATTATTTCTGAGTGGCAGCTTTCATCGCTGACACAAAATCACCAAGTTTATCGAGCATAATTTGTGGCTGCTCGACATTCTCTTCAATGATTTTCACCACAGCTGAGCCGGAGATGGCCCCTGCTGCGCCAGACTCTATTGCTTGTTTCACCTGTGCTGGTTCAGAAATACCGAAGCCAAGCAGCGCTGGTGGTGCATCGAACTGGTTTAATCTATCTAACATGTGACCAACTGGCATATTTGCTTTTGTCTCTGCGCCTGTCACGCCAGCACGAGAAAGCAAGTAAGTGTAGCCACCACCCAGTTCTGATACTTGCTTCAGTGTTTCGTCACTTGCCGTTGGCGGTGCGATGAAGATTGGGTGAATACCAAACTTCTCTGCTGCTGCAACAAACTCTGCACTTTCATTGGTTGGTACGTCTGCAATCAAAACAGAATCGATGCCTGCTTTTGCACAGCGCTCGTAGAAGTTTTCGACACCGCGTGAGTAAACTAGGTTCGCGTACATCAGAAGGCCAATAGGCAGATCTGGGTATTTAGCACGAATCTTACCAATTTGTTCAAAGCAGATATCTGGTGTAGCGCCTGAATCCAGCGCACGAATGTTAGCGCCTTGGATGGTTGGGCCATCTGCAAGCGGATCTGAAAATGGAATACCAAGTTCAAGGGCGTCTGCACCAGACTCAACGAGGGTTTCCATGATCTTGTAAGAGTGTTCTGCGTTTGGATCGCAAACCGTTACGAACGGTACAAATGCGCCTTGGCTTTTTTCGTTTAGACGCGCAAACATCTTCTCATAACGGCTCATTAAATCACTCCTTTTTCTTCTAGGATGGCGTGTACGGTGAAGATGTCTTTGTCACCACGACCAGATAGGTTTACGACCAATAGTTGTTCTTTCTCAGGATTCTCACGAGCCATGCGCAATGCATGAGCTAGAGCGTGAGAAGACTCTAGAGCTGGGATGATCCCTTCGCTGCGAGCCAGTTCTTGGAATGCCTCGAGCGCTTCGTCGTCCGTTACGTTGTCGTATTCCGCACGGCCAATTGCATTTAGGTGCGCGTGCTGTGGTCCTACAGAAGGGAAATCAAGACCCGCAGATACAGAGTAAGACTCCTCAACTTGGCCGTTAGGATCTTGCATCAATGGCGCCTTCATACCAAAGAAGATGCCCGTTTTGCCATGTTTAAGTGGTGCACCGTGTTGGTCTGTATCGATACCTTTACCTGCTGGCTCAACCCCAATGAGGCGAACGCTTTCTTCTTCGATGAAGTCAGCAAACATACCAATCGCGTTTGAACCGCCGCCCACACACGCGATAACTGCATCAGGAAGACGACCTTCACGTGCCAAAATCTGATTCTTAGTTTCTTCACCGATCATTCGTTGGAAATCACGCACGATGGTTGGGAATGGGTGAGGACCAGCTGCTGTACCTAGTAGGTAGTGCGCATCTTCATAAGTTGCAGACCAGTCGCGCAGCGCTTCGTTACATGCGTCTTTAAGTGTCGCTGAACCTGAGTGAACCGGAATGACTTCTGCGCCCATTAGCTTCATACGGAATACGTTCGGGCTTTGACGCTCAACGTCTTTTGCTCCCATGTAAACGCGACACTTAAGGCCAAGTAGTGCACACGCTAGTGCGGTTGCAACACCGTGTTGACCTGCGCCAGTTTCAGCGATGATTTCGTTTTTACCCATGCGTTTCGCAAGCAGAGCTTGACCTAACACTTGGTTGGTCTTGTGGGCGCCACCGTGAAGCAGGTCTTCACGTTTTAGGTACAGTTTGGTTTTCGTACCTTTGGTTAGGTTACGAGTTAGAGTCAAAGCCGTTGGACGGCCCGCATACTCTTGAAGAAGTGTCATGAATTCGCTGCGGAATTCTGGATCTTCTTGCGCGTTGATAAACGCTTGCTCTAGTTGCTCCAGTGCTGGAACTAGAATTTGCGGAACGTACTGACCGCCGTATTCGCCAAAGTAGGCATTCAGTTTTGCCATCGTTATATTCCTTCTCGTATTTTTCGCTACGAATAGCTTTAAATTTTTTAGCTGATATCCAGCTTTAGTAGTTGCGAATGGCGGTGAAGGCCGCGAGCAACTTCTGTGAATCTTTTTTGCCTGGTGCGCTTTCTACACCAGAGTTTAAATCTAATCCCAAGCAACCGAGTGTCGCTGCTTGTTGAGCATTTTCTGGCGACAGTCCGCCCGCTAGCATAATTTGACTTGGGTTGCCGATCAGTGACCAGTCGAACACTTGGCCGGTACCGCCGGTTTGAGTGCCAACTTGCGCATCTAATAGATGGCGGTCAATGTTGTCTGCTAGCAGTTCTGGCTTGACATCAGTCACGCCGTAAGCTTTCCAAATTTCTACTGTTGTTGGCAGTTCGGCTTTGAGTTGGTTTACGTAAGCTTGGTCTTCTTGACCGTGCAGTTGCACCGCTTTTAAACCCAAAGAGGTCACGACAGAAGCAACGAAATCGATATCGTGATTTTGGAAAACGCCTACATAATTCAGAGGAGCACCGCTCATGGTTAAGCGAGCACCTTCAAGGTCAACCGCACGCTTCGACTTCTCGACAAAAATCAGGCCACCAAATACCGCACCAGCTTGATATGCTTTTGCTGCGTCGTCTGGATGCGTTAAGCCACAGACTTTGTTTTCGCCTAACGTGACTTTGCGTACTGCAAGCTCAAGGTTGTCTTCTGCCATCAGTGAACTACCAATCAAGAAGCCGTCTGCGTATTCCGCTAAATCACGAACTTGTTGATGGGTATAAATGCCAGATTCTGAGATTACTGTTGCGTTGGGAGCCAGTTCGCGAATGGTCGGTGCCAGTTCTTTTGTACGATTCAAATCAGTACTTAGGTCGCGAAGGTTACGGTTATTGATGCCGATAACGCGTGCGCCTAGCTTAACGGCACGATGAAGCTCGTCTTCGTTGCTGACTTCGGTCAGGATACCCATGTTCAGGCTGTGTGCTGCTTCTTCTAGCGCTTTGTACTCTTCGTCATTCAGGACAGAAAGCATCAGTAGCACGGCATCAGCGCTGTAATGACGTGCTAGGTAAACTTGGTAGGTATCTACCATGAAGTCTTTGCACAGAACTGGCTGTTTGACTTGACCACGCACTTGAGGAAGAAAGTCAAAGTTACCTTGGAAGTATTTCTCGTCTGTTAATACTGAAATTGCATCAGCATGGTTGTTGTAAACCGATGCAATGTAATCCAAGTCGAAGTGATCACGAATCAAACCTTTGGAAGGAGACGCCTTCTTACATTCGGTGATGAATGCTGTCTTTTCGCCACTCAGTGCATCGTAGAAGCTGCGGTCCGATGGCAGCAAATCAGACTGAAATGTGCTTAGCGGTTGAGATACCTTACGGTCTGCTACCCACTGATATTTGTCGCGGACAATTTTTGCCAGTACTTCTGCCATTTCTGCTTCTTTCTTAGAAACGTGTTCAGACAGATTGTCAGCTTGCTGAGTGTTGAAGTCAGTCATATTCTTCAATTCCTTAAGCGTGTGCGGCAAGTTGTTGTACCAATTGGTACGCCTTGCCTGAATTCATTGCCTCAATCGCTTGTTGCGTGTTGGCTTTTAAATCTTCGTTACCGAATAGACGCATTAGCAGAGCAACGTTCACCGCTACTGCACCCAATTGTGCGTCTGTACCTTTACCCGTCAGGATATTGGTAATGATCGCCTTGTTTTCTTCAGGATCGCCACCTTTGATTGCTTCTAACGGGTGCGCTTCTAGACCGAAGTCTGCAGGCGTTAGTTTGTATTCTGTGATCTTGCCGTCTTTGATTTCTGCAACCGTTGTTTCGCCATGAATCGCGACTTCGTCCAAACCACTTCCGTGTACCACTGCGGCGCGCTTCATACCCATTTGTAGCATGGTTTCCGCGATAGGACGAACCAGTTCTTCACTGTAAACACCCATCAATTCGATGTTTGGACGAGCTGGGTTAATCAGCGGACCAAGAATGTTAAAGATGGTTCGTGTTTTCATAGTTTGACGCACAGGCATCGCATGGCGCACACCACCGTGGTATTGAGGTGCAAATAGGAAAGCAACACCGATATCGTCGACCGCTTTGCGTGTATCTTCTGCGCTCATGGCTAGGTTGATACCAAATGAATCAAGAAGGTCAGAAGAACCCGATTTGCTTGAAACGCTGCGGTTGCCGTGTTTTGCTACTTTTAGACCACATGCTGCAGCAACAAACGCCGCAGTGGTTGAGATATTGATGGTGTTGTGGCCGTCACCGCCGGTACCTACGATATCTGCGAAATCGTAATCTGGGCGAGGAAATGGGATTGCGTTTGCCAGCAGTGCTTTTGCCGCACCCGCAATTTCATCCGGTGTCTCGCCTTTGATTTTTAGTGCAGTCAGTGCTGACGCCATTAAAATTGGGTCTAGTTCTCCACGGATAATGATGTCGAATAGCTGTTGGCTCTCTTCCTGAGTAAGCGATTCTTGCTCGTACAATTTGGTAATAATAGGGTTGATGATTGCGTCCATATTTCCTCTCCTAAATTTCTTATGTGCCAGTGCTTTTTAAGCAGTGAGTGGGTTCATTGAAGTTTGTTCTTCAAGTGCCCATTCAATGGCATTGGCCAACAGTGTTGCTCCGTAGGTCGTCATAATAGATTCCGGGTGGAACTGGAACCCGCAAACTTTATCTTCTTCATGTACAACAGACATCACCAAGTCATCCACTTCTGCCGTGATGGTTAGACTCTCAGGAACCTTGGTCGCAACCAGCGAATGGTAACGTGCAATCGCAAGTGGTGATGGTAGGTTCTGGTAAATCGCATGGTTTTGGTGCTCCATCATAGAGACCTTACCGTGAATGATTTCGCCTGCGCCAGCAACGGTGCCGCCGTATGCTTCAACAATCGCTTGGTGACCAAGACAAATACCAATCATAGGAACTTTGCCTTTCAGCAATTGAATTAGCTCTGGCATTGAGCCTGCTTCAGACGGCGCACCAGGACCTGGCGATAGCAGTACCACAGGGTTCTCAAGCTCATTCACTGCTTGTTCAATGGTTTTTGCTGGAATGTTGTTTCGGTAAATCTTGACTGAGTGACCTAGCGAGCGGAATTGATCCACAAGGTTGTAGGTGAACGAGTCAAAGTTGTCGATAAAAATGATATTAGCCATCTCTGAACCCTATTCCTTATTGTGACTTATGCGCTGCTTGGATAGCAGAGATTACCGCTTGTGCTTTGCCGCGCGTTTCGTCTGCTTCCGCTTGTGGATCAGAGTCGAACACCACGCCAGCACCAGCTTGAACTTGAGCAATGCCGTTCTCAACGTAAGCTGAGCGAATTACGATACATGTGTCGAGTGTACCTTCACCAGTTAGGTAGCCCACAGCACCGCCGTAACTACCGCGTCGTGCGCCTTCTACGTCGCGAATCAACTGCATTGCACGAATCTTTGGTGCGCCAGTGAGCGTTCCCATGTTCATACATGCTTGGTATGCGTGCAACGCGTCTAGGTCTTCACGCAGTTGACCAACCACACGAGATACCAAGTGCATTACGTGGCTGTAGCGGTCGACTTTTAGAAGGTCTGCTACGTGGCGAGTGCCAGCTTGAGCAATACGAGCGACGTCGTTACGTGCCAAGTCAACCAACATCATGTGTTCTGCGTTTTCTTTCATGTCGGTGCGCAGTTCAAGTTCGATGCGGCTATCTAGGTCGAAATCAATCTCGCCGTTAGGGTGCTTGCCACGGCGACGAGTGCCTGCGATTGGGTAGATTTCAATTTGGTTAGTGTCGGTTTCGTACTTAAGCGCACTTTCTGGTGATGCGCCAAACAGAGTGAACAGCTCATCTTGCATGTAGAACATGTAAGGGCTTGGATTACTTTGTTTCAGTTCTTTGTAAGCCGCGAGTGGAGCAGGGCAAGGTAGAGTGAATCGGCGAGATGGTACAACTTGGAATACATCGCCTTTCACTACGAACTCTTTTAAGTCGCGAACAGTTTGGCAGAAGTCTGCATCAGATACGCTAGGTTCTACCGTTACGTCAGCGATTTGTTTTGCGCTTGGCAGTAGTTTTGGCGCTGCACACTGAGCGCTAATTTCTGCAATACGAGTCTCTAACGCTGTTTTCTCTGAACCGTCAACAAACAACGTCGCTTGAAGCTGGCAAGATTCCGTTTGATGGTCGACAACAAGTAGTGTTTCCGCGACGTAGAAAACGTAATCTGGACACTGATTTGTTACTTCTGCATTACCAAGCGGCTCGAAGTTTGCGACTAAGTCGTAGGCAAACAGACCACCAAGGAAAATCGCGTGTTTGTCTTGCTGTGAAATATCAAAACTATGCTGAACCAAACGCAGCGCATCGAAAGAAGAGGCTTTACGTAGGCGAGAATCTTCATCTAACGTGTCGCATGGCTGGCTAAACTCCAAAGTCAGCGTTTCGCCATCGAACTTACTTTCAACGTCACCACGGATGTTCTGGTTTAGGTGAGACAGTAGGTTTTTACCGTTGTTGGTTAACGCCTGCATGTTTACAGTGTGGCCGTAACAAACGATGCGCACCGCTGAATCGACGATTAAAAGTGATTTTAGATTCTGTTTCGAATCAATTTCAGCGGATTCGAGAAGCAAGCTATCTCTTTTGTTCTCACAAATGGTATGGAACAAACGTGTTGGGTCTTGAGTGTAAGGAACCGAAGTCTTTAATACTTCTAGGCATCCAAGTTTCTTGATTTCTATGGCCTTATTCACAAGACCTCCTTGTAGCTGTCTAAATCTTCCTGCCGTACATAGTCGCATAAAGCAAACGTTCTCCCAATCTAGAGTTAGCCATATTCGATTAATGTTTAGGCAGTTGAGTGTGAAATGAGCAAAAAAACAAAAAAGCCCGCTTGAGTAGCGGGCTTTACAACGTTTGGTTCTATAAACTAGAAGTATACGTTTGCCCACCAAGAACTAGTCCAAGTGCGCCACCAAGCAAGATCTGATGAGTTTGTCTTATTAAGACAAACCGCAACTTTCGCTTTTTGGTTTTGGTTAAATTCTTGTAACATGGTGAACCTTAAATTACGTACTTTGTATTTGTGTACTAGTTAACTAGTGCGAGAGTAAAAAGTCAACCCCAAAACAGCATTAAAACGATAAAAATATGAGAATTGATTTACATAGTCACACCACTGCATCGGACGGTCGGTTAGAGCCTAAAGATTTAGTGGAAAGGGCGCTGAGTTTTGATATCGAGGTTTTGGCGATCACTGATCACGATACGGTTGACGGTTTGGCGTTAGCCAAGCAACACGTTCAAGACAATAACTTGCCGATCAAAATCATCAACGGCATTGAGATATCGACTGTCTGGCAAAACAAAGACATTCATATTGTCGGCTTGAATATCGATCCGGAAAATGAACAATTATCCGCCCTCATCGAGCAGCAGAAGCAGTATCGCATAACAAGGTCAGAGTTGATTGCAGAGCGACTACAAAAAGCAACTCGGGAAGGCGTGCTCGAAGAGGTAAGGCAGATCGCCGGTGATGCGCCTGTTACGAGAGCGCACTTCGCGAAATGGCTGGTGGATAATGGTTACGCAAAAACCATGCAAATGGTGTTTAAAAAATACCTAACGCGTAATAACCCAGGTTATGTACCACCGAATTGGTGTTCGATGAAAGATGCGGTTGATGCTATTCATGCGGCTGGTGGGATGGCGGTATTGGCGCATCCTGGAAGATATAAGTTGACAGCGAAGTGGATTAAGCGTCTTCTAGCAGCGTTTGTAGAAGCAAACGGCGATGCGATGGAAGTTGCACAGCCACAGCAAGCGCAACAAGAAAGGCGCAACTTGGCTGATTATGCTATACAATACAAACTATTAGCGTCTCAAGGCAGTGATTTTCACTACCCATCCCCTTGGATGGAGCTAGGAAGGAACCTTTGGTTGCCCGCAGGCGTCAAACCAGTTTGGAAAGATTGGGGTATTGATCCTTCGTTGGATATATCAAAGTAACCTCAAAGCGTGGGTTTCAGCATCAAATAACTGGAAAGTGTATATTAGGTATTAATGTGGCTTTCCTTGTCGTTGGAACTGCACAACACTTTGAATCTTGAAGTCACTTGATAAAGCACAACAAGGCGGCATTCAAGCTCCACATAAGAATATAGAGCCGAGAGGCTCGATAATGAGGAATTACAATGAGCCAGTTTTTTTACGTTCACCCAGAAAACCCACAGGCTCGCTTGATTAATCAAGCAGTAGCAATCATTCGTAACGGCGGCGTTGTGGTGTACCCTACCGATTCAGGGTACGCACTTGGCTGTCAGTTGGAGAACAAACAGGCACTGGAACGAATCTGTCAGATCCGTCGTCTGGATGATAAGCATAACTTTACATTACTGTGTCGTGATTTGTCGGAACTTTCTCTATATGCGCGAGTGGATAACTCTGCATTCCGACTACTGAAAAACAACACACCAGGTCCTTACACCTTCATCTTCAAAGGCACGAAAGAAGTGCCGCGTCGTTTGATGAACGCGAAACGTAAGACCATCGGTATCCGTGTTCCAGACAATCAAATTGCCTTGGACTTGTTGGAAGCATTAGGTGAACCGATGATGTCTACGTCGTTGATTCTACCTGGCAGTGACGTAACAGAGTCTGATCCGGAAGATATTCGCGATAAACTAGAACATGCGGTTGATGTGATTCTTAATGGCGGTTACTTAGGTGAACAACCTACGACCGTCATTGACTTTAGCGAAGGTGAACCTGTTGTGGTGCGTTTGGGATCAGGTGACCCGGCACCATTCGAATAATTCGATTAATAGACGTACACCACCGTCAAACAAAATAGGAGGCATCGCGCCTCCTATTTTAGTTTCTTATTATTGAGTATCTCAGCGAACTTCGCTGATTGAGATTAAGCGAAATCGAAAATGTCGATACCATTTTGTTCAGCATAGTTGATGTATGCAGAGCTCACGCCGTTTAATGTTACTTCGACATTGTATTCATCACTAGAGAATACTGCCCAGCCACACTCATTATAAGATAAAGTCAGATCATCCGCTGAATCCAAGAACGTATCTCGAATGCCATCATTGTCGGTGTCTCTGCCCATATCGAAGACAAGTTTGTCATGAAAAATATTAAAATCGACAATATCGGCTTTAATATCAATATCGTTGGAGGATACAGGTTGATCCGGTACACCAATAGCCAGGCGGTTTGTAAGCACGAAAGTGTCGTCTCCACAGCCGCCGCTCAGTACTGATTCACCATCGCCAACGACGAGCGTGTCGTTACCCCAACCCCCACTCAAGTAGTTGTTGCCTGAGTAATCAAAAATTGTATCATCGCCACAACCACCAAAGAGCTTGTCATTTCCTAATCCGCCCGATAGGAAGTCGTTGCCAAAGCCGCCAGAAACAAAGTCGTTCCCTCGGCCACCGAGCAAGGTATCGTCTCCCCAGCCCCCGAAGGCGACATCATTGCCTCCGTATCCTACGAACTTATCATCACCACAGAAGCCGAAGAAAATATCGGTTGTTTCAGACCCTTTTGTACCGGTCATATTGTCATCTTGAGATGTCCCAAAAATCCAATTTAGGTCTAGATTTAGCATAGACATTGTTCTATTCCTTTTTGTCTGATTTATGCCAATCGCCGAAAATGTAGAGCCAATCTAGCTAGTTAAAATACACGATAACGTTAGTGTCATTTTTTGATAGTAAATAGTGACTTACCGATGCTTCTTGTCTTGCTATGAGTGCTCATTTATCCACGATGATTGGTATTACTTAGCAGCAAACAGGGACGGCTTATTCTTCGTTGCTTTCTAGCAATACGAACAGTAAACACACCCCAAGTGGTTATTGTTGTAACCCTGACAATTTTATCAGGTACTGCACGGTTAAAGTGGCTCGGGAAGACCGATATTAGTGGGATTCTCGCTGGGCAATATCAGTATTAAGTAGGAAAAAAGTTGCAGAATAGAGTAAATATTTTCGACGTTCTAAAGTGAATTTTGGGTGTGGAGAATGGCGCCGATTTAGCTTACATTAACTGAGAAAGTTACGTATAATGTCGGACCGAAAAATCCCACTGAAATGGGTAATTAGCAAAATACAGACCAATCCTGGTCTAGACGTCTGTGAAGACGACACATAGGTAGATAAATGAGCGAAAAGTTACAAAAAGTATTAGCACGTGCTGGTCACGGTTCTCGTCGTGAGATTGAATCGTTAATTAAATCTGGTCGCGTTAGCGTGAACGGTGTAGTCGCTAAGCTTGGTGAAAGACTTGAAGACGAGAGCAGCGTAGTTCGTATCGATGGTCACATTGTCTCTGCAAAGATTCAAGAAGAAGTGATTTGTCGTGTACTTGCGTACTACAAACCCGAGGGTGAACTGTGTACTCGTCACGATCCAGAAGGTCGTCGTACTGTTTTTGATCGTCTGCCAAAAATTCGTGGCTCTCGTTGGATTTCAGTTGGTCGTCTGGATGCGAACACTTCTGGTCTTCTGCTTTTCACAACGGATGGTGAACTGGCGAACCGCTTAATGCACCCAAGCCGCCAAGTTGAACGTGAATATCTAGTACGTGTGTTCGGTGAAGTAACTGAACAGAAAGTTCGTAATCTAGTAAAAGGTGTTGAACTGGAAGACGGTTTAGCTCGCTTTGAAGATGTTGTTTACGCGGGTGGTGAAGGCATGAACCACACGTTTTACGTTGTTATCAACGAAGGTCGTAACCGCGAAGTTCGTCGACTATGGGAATCGCAAGAGTGTACCGTTAGTCGTCTGAAACGTGTTCGTTACGGCGACATTTTCTTAGACAAGAAACTGCCTCGTGGCGGTTGGATGGAGCTTGACCTGAAAGAAGTAAACTACTTGCGTGAGCTTGTAGAGCTTCGTCCAGAGAAAGAAACCATGCTTGATCTGAACAAAGACAACACGTCACGCAAACGTGAGCGTGCACGCAGCCAAAAAATTCGTCGCGCAGTTAAGCGCCATGAAGAGCGTGTTAACACGCCAAAAGGCCGCAGCAACAACCCTTCTCGTCGTAAGCCGAAGAAGACTGCTGGTGACCAAGGCGCACGTAACAAGCATCGTTAATCGATAGCAAAACATCAGAAAGGCTTGCCAATTCGGCAAGCCTTTTTCTTATCTGTTACATAGCGAAAGGATCTAAAGCCGATATAGAGAAGGGTACTTTGGATAAAAAAATATCGCAGCTAAACAAAAACAGCAGATAAAAAATACCAGCACTAGGCTGGTATTTTTTATCATGATGAAGAAACGTTAATCGCGTTTCCAAAGCATATGGCAGAACTTATGTTCAGGGTCTCGGCTGATTAGCATACGAGCAAATACGTCATCAAGAACGTCATTTTCCTCATTTACTAGGCCGATACGAACCTCTGCATATACTTCTTTGTCGATCTCGAAGCCAACATGTTCAACCCAGTCATCACCAGTTTCAACAAGTTCTGCGGCACCACGATCTTCAAATTGCGCAGTAAACAGAATCACGTCAGCAGGCTCTAGATTATCTGGAGCCATCTCAAGGAAAATGTCGTACGCTGCGTCGATGACGTCGTCGTAAGAAATCAAATCAGACATGCTTATGCTCGGCTCATGTATTTACGTTCAGCTGTGTTAATGATAACACGGTCACCAGTTGCAATGTACTCAGGAACCTGGATGACAAGACCTGAAGCGAAGCGTGCTGGTTTAGTACGAGCAGATGCAGAAGCACCTTTGATTGAAGGGTCAGTTTCTTCAATCACTAGCTCAACAGAAGATGGTAGTTCAATACCCACAGCAGCACCGTTAACAAGGATAATGTGGATACCTTGTGTATCTTCGTTGATGAACAGCATGTCGTCTTCAACTTCATTGTGCTTGAATGTGTATTGTGAGTAGTCTTCGTTATCCATGAAGATGTGCTCATCGCCGTCAGCGTATGAGTACACAACTGCACGTTTGTTCATTTCTACCGTTTCAACAACGTCATCAGACTTGTAACGCTCATCTACACGTGCGCCCGTGTTTAGATCTGTACAACGCATTTTGTAGATTTTAGCGCCGCCACGACCGCCAGGAGTCGTTACTTCGATGTCTTTAACTAGAAGAGTTTTACCATTAGACTCGATTGCGAAGCCTTTTTTGATTTCACTTGCCTTTGGCATTGTATATTCCTATTCATACTTATTAAGCAAAACTCGGTGATTATAGCGCTAAGTTAGCCGCCTAGCATTAAAATTCATTGCAGAAACTTGCTGTTACTCCCATGACTAAACACCTGAATGGACTTGATTCAGTGAGTCGGCTAAGAGAACATATAGCTCAACTTCTTGAACCATCTGAGATCACGTTTTAAGTCATGTCTCTGCCTGTTATCGATCCTAAACAACCATTTCAACCAGAGTTTGCGCCTTTAATTAGAGAAGTCACCGCTTGTCTCAAAGGTGGACTGGGGCAAAACTTACACAGCGTTTATGTGTATGGTAGCGTCGCTCGCAAAACAGCGGTCGCTGGGAGGTCGAACTTAGACCTGGTTGTCGTTACTCAATCATCCTTTGAGCACAATCGCGCGACTTTGCTCAACACAATTAAGTGGCGTGCGCAGCAGAGTTACCCTCAAGTTAATGGTGTATCGGTCCGTACAGCCTTAGTGAGCGAAGTAGCTAATTTAGATAGTATTTTCACTTGGGGCTTTATGCTTAAGCATTGCTGTGTCTGTGTTTATGGTGATGATCTAGCAGACTGTTTTGGTGATTACGTCCCAAGTTGGGAAATTGCTAAGCACTGGAATATGGATGTGGAAGATTGGATTACGGTGTATCGCAAAAAAATCGTCCAAGCGAAGACGATAGAAGAGCAGGTGGCCGCCCAGCGCGTGATTGCTAAAAAGTTACTAAGAGCGTCATACTCTTTGGTGATGTATCGAGATAAACGTTGGTTTGATGACCCTATACAATGTGGCAAGGTATTCTTAACTTATCATCCTGAAAAGCAGCTTGAGATCGAGCGGCTAGAAATTTTACTTTCTGGCCGGGGTATTCCCAAGCGTTCTGTTATCGGGCTAATTGATGCGTTTGGTGATTGGTTAGTCAAACAGTACCAGAAAACAGAGTTTCGTATCGGTTAAAACAACCCCATTTGAGGCGCTGAAAGCCTGTCAAAATCCGTCCCAATGAAAGGGAGAATCGCATCTGCAACGGGTTTGAGTTGTTTATCAATGTAATGTTGATAATCAATCGGGCTATTGAGGTACTCATAAGGTTCAGGACCGTTCACGGTTATAATGTATTCAATTCGTCCTTTGTTTTGATACTGTAATGGGCGTCCAAGCTTGGCATTTATCTCATCCGCTAAACGAGCTGCACGCACTTGTGGCGGGACGTTCTTCTGATACTCATGCAGTTTTCTGCGCAGTCGCTTTTGATACACTAACTGTTCATCAAATTCACCGTTGTTAGTTTTCTCAACCATCTCTCGGACATAGTCGCTTGGGTCTTCACCATGGAAAATCATGCTATAGAGTGTATTTTGAAATTTCTGTGCTAACGAGGTCCAGTCAGTACGGGCACTTTCTAACCCTTTAAATACAATCCGCTCTTGCTCTCCTTCACCGATTAAACCCGCATAGCGCTTTTTCGAGCCAGTTTCTGCGCCACGAATCGTTGGCATAAGGAATCTGCGATAGTGGGTTTCATATTCAATTTCCAACATAGATGTTAGGTTGTACTCAGAGCGCAGATGTTCTTGCCACCAAGAGTTGATGTAATCAACTAATTGATTTCCAACAGCGTCGGCTTCTACTTGAGTGTATGGTCGATTCAACGACACAAATGTGGAATCCGTATCGCCGTAAATCACTTGATAGCCTTGTTCCTCAATCAGCACTTTAGTTTGCTTCATGATCTCATGTCCGCGCATGGTAATACTAGAAGCTAATCGAGTATCAAAGAAACGACATCCCGATGAGCCCAGTACGCCATAAAAGGAGTTCATGATGATTTTGATTGCCTGAGAAAAAGCTTTTTCATTGTTCTTTTTTGCGACATCACGTGCCGCCCAAAGCTTTTCAATCATTTCTGGCAAAAAGTGTTTCGTACGATGGAACTGACCACCGCGAAAGCCAGGTACTGCCTGATCATCTTCTTTACCAATATCGAGTAATAACCCCTCAACCAAACCCATAGGATCAATCAAGAAAGAGCGAATAATCGATGGGTATAGACTCTTAAAGTCCAACACTAAAACGGAATCATATAGGTTAGGGATGGAGTCCATCACGTAACCGCCGGGGCTCGCAATCCAATTTTCTGGGTGTAGGTTCGGGGCAACATAGCCTGCGCGGTGTATTTGCGGCATGTATAAGTTAGTGAATGCCGCTACCGAGCCACCGACACGATCCAGTTCTACACCAGTGAGGCGAGAGCGTTCAATTGCAAAGTCGAGCAGGTGAGTGTGATTGAAAATCTTGTTCACCAACACGCAGTCTTGTAAGTTATATTTAGCCAGCGATGGTTTGTCGGAGCGGTACATACGATTGATCTCATCCATACGGTCATGAACGTTGTGGATTTCTTTACCTTCCCCCAAGAGTTCTTGAGATACAGACTCTAATGACCAAGACCGAAAGTGATAAGTCGCCGTTTTTAACGTATCGATACCGTCCATTACAACTCGCCCGGGAATGGAAATAAACCCTTGTTGGCTTTGAGATGAGCTTCTGAAAAAACTGGCTTGGTCTGCTCTGCCAAGCATGAGTTTCATGTTGTGCCATTCTGCTCGTTTGTGTAACAGACGAAAGTCAAAATCAATGACATTCCAACCGACAATGACATCGGGGTCGAATTTTTTAAACCAATCGATGAGTGCTTCTAGAAGCGCCTTTTCATCCTGGACCCATTGTATCGGTGTATCCGAAGGTTCTGGTTCTCCGATCATGATAACGCGGGAATCCATGACGCTGTCTAACCCGATGGAGTAAAGAATGCCTTTCTCAGAGCATTCTAGATCTAACGAGACAACGTTTAACTTCGGCTCATATTGCCCCGCACGGCATTTTGCGTTCTGGACGCGTTGGTAGCCATTGGTACGAGTCACATTGCCTGTAAACTCAATACTGCCTTTAATAAAACGCTCCATGAGGTAGCGATCGGCGAGGCGAATATCACTTTCGTAAGTGGTGATATCATTTTGAGCGAACGTGTCTTTAAGTGTGAGAGCGTCTCTGGTTACGTTGGTATAGCATGCAGAAAGAGGTGTATGTTCAAACGTTTTGAGATCCAAAAGGCGGATGTCGACGGGTATGTTTTTTTCTCGCGCGAGTGTTTTTGCTTGCTCTGAGTGTTTCTGAGCGATGAAAAATACTGGCTTCTCACCATTAATAAGTAACTGAGTAGGACCTGCTTCTGTTGAAAGCCACAGCTCGATTTGAGTTTGACCTTTGATGTCTCGTGCCTGTCGAGTAAGCAGAAAGCCTTGTTGGATATTCAAATGTGAGAAACCTTAGAAAACTTGAAGAACGCTAGTTTAACATTAAGAACTGTAAAAATAACCAGTAAAGAAAGCGGTTCAAATTTTTGCTGGAATTAGTGATTACAAGTTAGCCTTTGGTGCAAGAGGGGCAGTGTCATTTTAAGTTATAGCGTGTTTCTCTGGGCAATATGAAACCTAGTTACTTGATTTATTGTACTTAATGTTGTTAATTGTCTTTTCTTAGATTTCGGTTCTGCTCATCACGCTCTAAAATAATAGAGTGGTTTATGAATAAGTTCTTGCTAAAGTTTGCGTTTCAGCACATATTCATAGAAAGCAATTTTTTGTCGATTACGTTAGTATATAGGCAGTCATACTGATATCCACATTTAACAAATAATGGTTATGTGGGTGCAGAACCAATACAAAGTGTGGAGATACAAGTTTGATAAATGTTTTCCTTGTAGATGATCACGAGCTGGTTCGCACAGGGATACGACGTATTATTGAAGACGTCCGTGGAATGAACGTAGCAGGAGAAGCTGACAGCGGTGAAGATGCAGTAAAATGGTGTCGCAGTAATCATGCTGACGTCGTTTTAATGGACATGAACATGCCAGGAATTGGTGGATTGGAAGCCACTAAAAAGATTCTTCGCGTGAATCCTGATGTGAAAATCATCGTACTTACCGTTCATACAGAAAACCCGTTTCCAACCAAGGTGATGCAGGCAGGTGCGTCTGGTTATTTAACCAAAGGTGCTGGCCCTGATGAAATGGTGAATGCGATTCGTGTAGTTAATAGTGGGCAGCGTTACATCTCACCAGAGATTGCGCAGCAGATGGCATTGAGTCAATTTTCTCCAGCCTCTGAGAACCCTTTTAAAGACTTATCCGAACGTGAATTGCAGATCATGCTTATGATCACCAAAGGCCAAAAGGTAACGGATATTTCTGAGCAACTTAATTTAAGTCCAAAGACAGTCAACAGCTATCGCTACCGACTCTTTAGTAAATTGGACATTAATGGTGACGTTGAGTTAACTCACTTAGCGATCCGCCACGGAATGCTGGACACCGAGACCCTTTAGCGTGAATCCTCCCTTCGATTCGGCTTCCTTTCTCAAGACAGTAACTCATCAGCCCGGCGTTTACAGAATGTACAACGCCGAAGCTGTTGTCATCTATGTAGGTAAAGCCAAAGATCTAAAAAAGCGCCTTTCAAGCTACTTTCGAAAAAAAGTAGACAGTGAGAAAACTCGCGCGCTTGTCAGTAATATCGCCAAAATAGACGTCACAGTGACTCACACTGAGACAGAAGCGCTCATCTTAGAGCATAACTACATCAAGCAGTATTTACCGAAATACAATGTTTTGCTGCGAGATGATAAGTCTTACCCTTATATCTTTATTAGCGGTCATAAGCACCCACGGCTTTCTATCCACCGTGGCGCCAAGAAGCGCAAAGGTGAATATTTTGGCCCCTACCCAGATTCTGGTGCAGTAAGAGAAACATTGCATTTGCTGCAAAAGATATTTCCTGTGCGCCAGTGTGAAGACACCGTCTATTCCAACCGAACGCGCCCATGTTTGATGTACCAAATTGGCCGTTGTGCAGGGCCATGCGTTGATACCATCATTTCTGATGAAGAATACGCAGAGTTGGTTAGCTTTGTGCGCATGTTTTTGCAAGGCAAAGACCAGCAAGTACTCAAACAACTGATCGAGAAAATGGAAGTTGCCAGTCAGCAATTACGCTTTGAAGATGCCGCTAAATTTCGCGATCAAATCCAAGCGATTAGACGTGTTCAAGAGCAGCAGTACGTCTCAGAAGACAGCATGGATGATATGGATGTACTAGGGTTTGCTCAGGAGAATGGTATTGCGTGTATTCATATCCTGATGATACGCCAAGGTAAAGTGCTTGGTAGCCGTAGCCATTTTCCGAAAATCCCACAAAATACAAGCCAGCAGGAAGTGTTCGATAGTTTTCTGACTCAATACTATTTGAGCCATAACGAAGCGCGCACGATTCCTTCTCGTATTATTTTGAATCAAGAGTTGGCAGAAGATATTGCGCCAATACAGAAAGCGTTAAGTGAAGTGGCAGGTCGTAAGGTTCATTTCCATACCTCGCCAACTGGCTCTCGAGCAAGGTATCTCAAGCTTTCGAACACGAATGCACTAACGGCGATTACCACCAAAATCAATCACAAGATGACGATTAATCAGCGTTTTCATGCGCTTCGCGAAACATTGAAGTTGGAGTCTATTGCTCGAATGGAGTGTTTTGATATCTCCCATACCATGGGGGAAAGTACGATTGCATCGTGTGTGGTGTTCAATAATGAAGGCCCCGTTAAGCAGGAGTATCGTCGCTATAACATCACTGGGATTACCGGTGGTGACGATTACGCTGCAATGGGACAAGCGTTGGAGCGCCGTTATTCGAAGCAATTGGACGTAGAGAAAATTCCCGACATCATCTTTATCGATGGTGGTAAAGGCCAGTTAAATCGTGCGCATGATATTATTTCGCAATATTGGGGTGATTGGCCAAAGCGTCCCATCATGATTGGTATTGCGAAAGGGGTCACTCGCAAACCAGGCTTAGAAACGCTGATTACAGTCGATGGGGACGAGTTTCATTTACCAAGCGATGCTCCAGCGCTGCACCTTATTCAACATATTCGTGATGAAAGCCATAACCATGCTATAGCGGGGCATCGTGCTAAGCGAGGTAAAACCAGACGTACTAGTGCACTTGAAGGGATTGAGGGAATCGGCCCTAAACGACGTCAGGCGTTACTCAAGTACATGGGTGGGTTACAAGAACTTAAACGTGCAAGTGTCGAAGAAATCGCCAAAGTACCGGGAATAAGTCACTCTTTAGCAGAAATTATTTTCCAAGCATTGAAACAATAAGGAAAATCGCGCAACATTAAGCCGCAATGTGTAAGAGAATAATAAAATGCGTTTGAATATCCCGAACATTCTGTCTCTTCTTAGACTGTTCCTAATCCCTGTTTTTGTGGTTGTCTTTTATCTGCCTTATTCATGGGCACCTTTTGCAGCAGCAATGGTGTTTTGGGTAGCGGGTTTTACTGACTGGCTTGACGGTATGTTGGCCCGTAAACTTGGCCAAACTTCTCGTTTTGGTGCGTTTATTGATCCTGTTGCTGATAAAGTGCTAGTGGCAACGGCATTGATTTTAATCACGGAACATTATCATTCAATTTGGGTGACCATTCCTGCGGTAACGATGATCGCGCGAGAAATCATTATCTCAGCATTGCGAGAGTGGATGGCTGAAATAGGTAAGCGAGCGAGTGTTGCGGTATCTTGGGTTGGCAAAGTAAAAACTGTTTCGCAAATGTTCGCCTTATGGGTGTTGATATGGCGTTACGATGAATGGATGGTTTGGCTAGGCTTTGCGGCCTTGTATGTGGCAACTTTCTTGACGTACTGGTCAATGATTCAATATTTAGCTGCTGCGAAAGACGATCTGTTGAATGAAGAGCATCATTAAATTCTGATATTAGAAAGCAGGCTTAATAGCCTGCTTTTTTGTATCTAAGATAATCTACAGCATTTCTTTGCTTCTCACGTTTTTCAATGCTTGCTAACGGTCATGCTTGAAATTTGTATCTGGGGCTTTTGCTTCGATAGAGTTCCATATGTGATCTAAGTCTTGTTTTCACCCTTGGAGAGTCTCAGAGAAGCGAGCCTCCTGATTATTAACGCTTCAATACACGTAACGCACGGCCATCAGTGTAAGGCGTAGCCAAAGTTTTATGATAAACAAGTGTATTTAAGCGATTTTTAGTATTAAAACTAAGCAATCTACCGTCTTTCGCACAAATTCTAGTCAAACGATTTAAAAAAATAAAAATAGTATTGACTCGATCGCTCGAATCCGTAGAATGCATCCCGTACCCAAGAGAGCACAGCTCAGTAGGGTGGTGAAAAAAGCTTAGCTTTATTCACAGATGAGGCGCCTTGGCAGAGTGGCTATGCAGCGGATTGCAAATCCGTGGACCTCGGTTCGACTCCGGGAGGCGCCTCCATTTTCTTTTGAGAGTGAATAGCTTTCGAGAATAAATGCGACACTAGCTCAGTTGGTAGAGCGCAACCTTGCCAAGGTTGAGGTCACGAGTTCGAACCTCGTGTGTCGC